>JARKOL010000020.1 GCA_029975745.1 Myxococcota bacterium
TACGGGGTCGAGACGTGCGATGCCACCGCGGGCTGGATCGGCTGCTCGGCGACGCTGCCCGCGCCCGAGGTCTGCGACGGATTCGATCAGAACTGCAACGGTCGCATCGACGAGGATCTGCCCGAGGCGCGCGCCTGCGAGGTGCGGGTCGAGGGGATCGGGACGTGCATTGGGCAGGAACGCTGCATGGGCGCCCTGGGTTGGATCTGCGACGCGCGGACGCCCTCGGTCGAGGTCTGCGACGGGTTCGACAACAACTGCGATGGCGTCATCGACGAGGGATTCCAGGTCGGCGGCGTGTACGGGGATGTCGCGCACTGTGGCGCGTGCGGTCGTTCGTGCGTCGGCGTGCTGCCGAACGCGGCCGAGCGCTGCGACACGGAGGGCGCGGAGGGACCGCGTTGCGTCGTGGATCAGTGCGATCCTGGCTACTTCCAGGTGAACGCGACCCAGTGCTTCGGGCTGCAGTCGGTCCTGTGCCAGCCGTGCAATCGTGACGAGGACTGCGTGACCGGCCACTGCGTCGCCATTGGCGTGGCTTCCTATTGCACGGTGCCCTGCGGGACGAACGTGCCGCCCGAGGGCTACGACTGCGCCGCGGTGGGCTCGAACTCCTTCCTGGTTCCGTCCAGCGGGGCGTGCGGCTGTACGCCGTCCAGCGCGGGCCAGACCCGTTCCTGCTTCGCCACGAATGCCGTGGGCACCTGCTATGGGTTCGAGACCTGCGATCCGGACGCCGGCTGGGTCGGCTGCACCGCCTCGGCACCGGCGGCCGAGATCTGCAACGGACTGGACGACGATTGCGACGGGGTGGTCGACAACGGCGTCGCGGTCGGCGAGTCCTGCGAGGTCGAGGTCCCGGGCGTGGGCACCTGTACCGGCGTGACGCTGTGTCGCGGGCCGCTGGGGATGGTGTGTACCGCCTCGACGCCGTCGCCGGAAGTCTGCAACTACGTGGACGATGACTGCAACGGGCTGGTGGACGACGGATTCGTCACGGACGGGCTGTACGTGACCGACGAGAATTGCGGCGTCTGCGGCAACGACTGTGCCCGGGCCATCGTCAACGGGACCGGCCGTTGCGCTGTGGTCGGCGACGCGGCGCGATGCGTGGTCGATTTCTGCCAGCCGGGGTTCCAGAACATCGGCGGCTTCCTGTGCCTTGAGGCGCCGGATGTCGTCTGCAGCCCGTGTACGGCGGATGCGCAATGCCTGGGCGGCGTCTGCGCGACCATCGGCGACGGGCAGTTCTGCACGCGGGAGTGCGACATCGACACGCCTTGTCCCGATGGCACCGAATGCCAGGTTCTGGGTGAGGCGTTGCGCTGCCTGCCGCCGACCGGTTCCTGCGACTGCACCGTGGACCTGTCCGGCGAGGTGCGCCTGTGCCGCGTGTCGAACGACGCCGGGACCTGCTACGGCACCGAGGCGTGCAACCCGGATGCGGGCGGCTGGGGGGGCTGCGACGCGGCGACGCCCATGGCCGAGGTCTGCAACGGCCTGGATGACGACTGCAACGGGCTGGTGGACGACGGCGTCGAGGTGGTCCGGCCCTGCGAGGTCACCAACGCCTACGGCACCTGCGTCGGCGTCGAGTTCTGCACGGAAGCCGGCTACTCCTGCAATGCGCCGGTGCCGACCGCCGAGGTGTGCGACTTCCTGGACAACAACTGCGATGGAGTCGTGGACGAGGGCTTCACCACGATCGATCCGGATTCCGGGTTGGCCAGGTACTCGACGCTGGAGCACTGCGGCACGTGCGGCAACGACTGCGCCACGCGGATCTTCAACGGGACGGCGCAATGCGACCTGTCCCAGGGATTCCCGCGATGCGTGGTCGATTCGTGCAATGAGGGGTTCTATAAACTGAACGAGTTCCAGTGCATCCTGGCTCCCGACGTGACGTGCCGTCCGTGCGACACGGACGGCCAGTGCTTCGGAGGGTTCTGCGGCGTTCTGGACGGGCGCGGGTACTGTCTGGCCCCCTGCGGCGATGGGGTTTCCTGCGTTGCCGGTCAGATCTGCCAGGAACTGCCGGACGGCCGGTCGGGATGTGTCCCGGCCACCGGAACCTGCGATTGCGACGCGTCGAATGCCGGTGCGAAGCGCGCGTGCAGCCGGACCAACGGCTTCGGAACCTGCATGGGGTTCCAGACGTGCGATGCGCTGGCCGGATGGTCCGCTTGTGACGCCGCGGTCCCCTCGACCGAGGTGTGC
This sequence comes from Myxococcota bacterium, assembly GCA_029975745.1. GTDB lineage: Bacteria > Myxococcota_A > UBA9042 > DTJE01 > DTJE01 > DUVQ01. The sequence goes on from JARKOL010000020.1 coordinate 2,218, forward strand.
GACGGCATCGACAACGACTGCAACGGATTCATCGATGACGCCCTGCCGGAATCGATTTCGTGCGAGCGGACGAACACCTTTGGCTCGTGCGCCGGCGAGGCGTACTGCTATGGCCGGCTGGGCTGGGTCTGCCAGGCCGAGGCCGCGAAGGCCGAGGTGTGCGACTACCAGGACAACGATTGCGACGGCGTGATCGACAACGGGTTCGTGGATGGGGAGGGGCGGTACACCAGTTACCAGCACTGTGGTTCGTGCGGCGTCAGTTGCGGCCAGGGCTACCCGAACGCGGTCACGGTCTGCGACCCGGACGGGCTCCTGCCGATGTGCAAGGTCGAAAGCTGCGATCCGGGGTACTTCAAGCTGAATGATTTCCAGTGCATCCCCAATGTGGCGAAGCTGTGCGAGCCGTGCCTGGTCGATGCGAATTGCATCGTCGAGGGGGCGCGCTGCGTGCCGCTGGGCAACGAGGGATCGTTCTGCGGGTTGCCCTGCGAGGTCCAGGCGGATTGCGATTCCAAGGTGCAAGGCTACGTCTGCACCAGCTTCGGGACGTTCAGTCAGTGCCTGCCGGCTACCGGATCGTGCAGTTGCGACGGGACCAATCCCGGACTGGAAAAGGCGTGCAGCACGACGTACCAACCCCAGGACGGGACGGCGTACACCTGCTACGGCAAGGAAACCTGCACGCCGGGCGGATGGAGCGGCTGCGTGCTGCCGACCGAGGTGTGCAACCTGATCGACGACGACTGCAACGGACTGACGGACGAGGGGTTCGTGGACGATCAGGGCGAGTATCGGAGCGACCGGCACTGTGGCGGATGCGGCAACGATTGCACGCTGCTGGTGTTCGGCAACGCGACCGGCGTCTGCAACACGACGGTCGAGCCGGTTCGCTGCGGGCCGCAGTGCGAGGAGGGGTATTTCGACCTGGACTTCAACCCGAATGATTGCGAGTGCCACAAACTGTCCGAGGAAGACTGGCCGGGGGCCGATTTCCCGCAATACCCGGACGATCTGGATGTGAACTGCGACGGCGTCGATGGCGACGTGACAAAGGCGATCTTCGTCGCGCGCAACGGGGACGACGCGTGGCCGGGAACCCGCGAGGAGCCGAAGCGCACGGTGCAGGCCGGCATCGTCGCCGCGTTCGCGGATGGGAAGCGGGACGTGTACGTGGCCACCGGGGTGTATCGCGAGGCCATCGTGCTGGCACCCGGAATCGGGGTCTATGGCGGCTACAGCGCGGACTTCCGCGTGCGGGATACGGCGCGGTACGAGAGTGCGGTGATGGCGCCGGCGCCGGTGACCGGACGTCCCGGTGCGGTGAACGCCATCGGCATCAGCGGGGGCCTTCCCGGAACCACGGTGTTCGACGGGTTCACCGTGTTCGCGTTCGACGAACGACGCCCGGGGATGTCCTCGTACGGCGTGTACCTGCGGAACAGCGACATGACCGTGCGGATCTCGAACAACGTCCTGGTGGGAGGCAGCGGCGGCCCCGGAGCGCGGGGCGCCGACGGCATCGACGGGGCGAACGGCGTGGCGGGCCAGCCGGGCACGAATGCTCTGGATGTTCTGGACGCCTTCGGTGTGGCCGGTCACTGCACCTCGAAGACCCAGTACCTGTCCCCTGGTGGGGCATTCGGGGCCTTCCAGTGCGGCGGCGTGAATGTCTCGGGCGGCCTTGGGGGGAACCGGACGTGTCCCCAGTTGGTTACGGGTTCCAACGACACGCCCGAGCCGCCGGTCGCATCGGAGTTCGGTGCGGCGGGGTTGAACAACCTGCTGATGGGAGCGGGGGGCACACCGGGGCGCGACGTGTACCATCAGTCATACTCCTGTGACGGCTACTCGACGCTGGGGGCGGTCGAGGGAGGCAACGGCCTGGACGGGGACACCGGGACGAACGGCGTGTCGGGCAACGGCTGTGGGAACGCCCAGGGCACGGTGAATGGCGGGGTCTGGGTTCCGCTGAATGCGACCGCCGGCACGACGGGCATTCCTGGCGGTGGCGGCGGATCCGGCGGGGGTGCCTGGTCGCACACGTCCTGCAATTCCAAGGGCTTCGGTTGGGACAACTTCGGCGGGACGGGCGGCGGCGGTGGCTCGGGAGGCTGTCAGGGCACGGCCGGCCAGCCAGGGACCGGAGCCGGGGGCGCGTTCACCGTGTTCGTGGTGTTCGAGTCCGCGCCCTTGACGGTGCCGTGGATCGAGGGGAACGAGGTGGCGGGCGGCGTCGGCGGTCCCGGCGGTGCCGGTGGCAACGGCGGTGTCGGCGGGGCCGGCGGGGCCGGCGCGCTGGGCGGCGCGGC
>JARKOL010000021.1 GCA_029975745.1 Myxococcota bacterium
CCCGCGCCGCAGGCCGTGGAGTGCGCCGGCCACGCCGGCGCCGTTGCCCCCCTCGCACCCTTCGTCCGTGGCCCGCAATGGCTGCGCCGTGGGCGCAGCACTCCATGGACGCTTCGCGTCCAAACGGGCGGTCGGGGTTGACCCGGCGCGGCTGGACCGGAATACTAGGCGCGTTCCAGACGAACGGACTCGCCCCGACACCCTCGCGTGCCGGGGGAGGCAGGGGAGGCGGTTGCGGCATGCTGGGTAACGGACAATGGCACAAGGGGGTCTGGTTCGCGGTGGGGCTGGCAGCGATGCAATGGGTCGCGGGGTCTGGCGTCGCGGTTGCCGCGGAATGGCCCGATTTGAGTCATCCGGCCAAGGCGGTCGGCGGAGGCAAGCAGGACGCGGCGCTGGTCGTCGGGGTGGAACGGTACGGCTTCGTTCCGCCGGTGGCCGGCGCGGTGGACAACGCGGATGCCTGGTATCGCTGGCTGACCCAGACCCGGGGCGTGCCGGTCGATCAGGTCGTCCTGCTGCGCAACCAAGAGGCGACGGTCGAGGGCATGCGCGCCGCGGCCCATCGTGCGGCCGGCCGCGCGGGGCGCGACGGGACCCTGTGGGTCGTTTTTGTCGGCCACGGGGCGCCGGCCGCGGACGGGCGGGACGGCCTGCTGATCGGGTTCGATGCCCAGCAGACGGCGGACAGCCTGGCTGCGCGATCGCTGGCCCAGCGCGAGTTGTTCGAGGCGCTGCAGGCCTCGAAGGCCGCTCGGGTGCGCGTGGTTCTGGATGCGTGCTTCTCGGGACGCGCGTCGTCCGGACAGGCCCTCGCGCCCGGACTGCAACCGCTGGTCGTCACGGCGGTTGCGGTGACGGCGGACCCGCGCTTCGCGGTGCTGACCGCGGCGAAGGGGGATCAGTTCGCGGGGCCGCTGCCCGGGACCCAGCGTCCCGCGTTCAGCTACCTGGTGCTGGGCGGCCTTCGGGGATGGGCCGATTCAAATGGTGACGGCACGGTGACCGCGGGCGAGCTGGCGGAATACTCGCAGGAGGTGTTGCGGGCCGCGATCACGGATCGTGCCCAGGAGCCGACGCTGGTCGGGGAGGCCTCGGCGCCGTTTGGTCCGTCCGCTCGCGAGGCGGCGCCCGATCTGGCTTCGATCATCGTCACGGCGCGTCCGGACGACGCGTTTCGGATTTCGCCGCTGTCGGTGGTGCCCCAGGTCGGCGCCGTGGCCGCATTCCAGGGGCGAATCACGGGGGACTTCGAACGCATGGACGTCGGCGCCCTGGAGGCCTACGACCGCGTGGTTCGATTGGACGCCTCCGACGAGTCCCCCGATGCCAAGGCGAATGCCTGGCGCGAGTTGGGACGGACGACGCCCCAGTTTCGGGACGTGGCGACGGCGCGGGCCCAGGAGTGGGAACGGCAGGCCCGGCAGTTGCGTCTGGCCGCCGAGGCGCGCAAGGCCCGCGCGGTCGCCCGGGACAAGGATTGGGAGAAGCTGCGGCGCATCCTGCCGCTGTCGGTGGTGTCCGACGACGACAAGCGCCGCTTTGCCCGGATGTTCGTCGAGGCGTACGGCGTGAGTGAGGGGGACAACCCCCACGTGATCCAGTTGGCCTCCTGGCTGCCCGCCGGGACCGTCAAGGGGTGGCTGGAGTGGATTCGCATCCCCGCAGGGTCGTACGACATGGGCTCGAACGACGGCGAGGGCGACGAGAAGCCGGTTCACCGGGTGAACGTGCCGGCGTTCGAGATGGCTCGAACCGAGGTGACGGTAAGCCAGTACCGCCGGTGCGTGCAGGTGAATGCCTGCACGGCACCCGGCACGGGCGATTCCTGCAACTGGGGGAAGCCGGACCGCGACGACCATCCGGTGAACTGCGTGGACTGGAACCAGGCGCGGGCGTTTGCCCAATGGGCTGGGGCCCGGCTGCCCACCGAGGCCGAGTGGGAGTACGCCGCCCGGGGGGACGGCAAGAACTGGACCTACCCGTGGGGCAACGACAAGGCAACCTGCGCCCGCGCCGTGATGGACGACGGTTCCGGGAAGGGCTGCGGCCGGGGGAACACCACGTGGCCGGTGTGCAGCAAGCCTTCGGGGAACACGCCCCAGGGGCTGTGCGACATGGCCGGGAACGTCTGGGAGTGGGTCCAGGACTGGTACCACGACAGTTACAACGGGTCACCCACGGACGGGAGCGCATGGGAAACGCCAGCGGGCCGGTTCCGTGTGCTCCGGGGCGGCTCCTGGCACGACTTCGCCCGGCTCGTCCGGGCGGCGAACCGCGTCAGGAACGGCCCGGGCAACCGCTACTGCTACCTCGGCTTCCGGCCGGCGAGGTCAATCTCCCCCTGATTCTTGGCGCTTGGATCCTTGGACCCTTGGCCTTGCGGCCCTGGGGCTTGGGGCCCTGGGGCTGACGGGGCTGTCCGGAAGTGGGGCTGATCGCCGCCCCGGCCGGACGGCGACCCGCGAACTTGCCTGGCGTTGGGTCACCCCGGACTCGGGTCCGGGCGCCGCAGGCCGTGGAGTGCGCCGGCCACGCCGGCGCCGTTGTCCGAGCGCCGCAGGCCGTGGAGTGCGCCGGCC
>JARKOL010000022.1 GCA_029975745.1 Myxococcota bacterium
CCCGCGCCGCAGGCCGTGGAGTGCGCCGGCCACGCCGGCGCCGTTGCCCCCCTCGCACCCGTCGTTCGTGGCCCGCAATGGCTGCGCCGTGGGCGCAGCACTCCATGGACGCTTCGCGTCAATGTCCTGTACCCGATGGCCATCGCACCCGATCGGTCGCCCCTTGACTCGCGGACATTTCATGTCCAGTTTTCATCCCAGCCGCGGTGGATGATCGCGGCTTCGGTGGCGCGACCGCGCGTTCCCCGGAACGGCGGCGGCGCCATCCGAGTTGCCAGACGAGTCAACCCGGAGGACCCGCGATGAAGAACAAGCGTCCCGCCTACCTGTCCGCCAAGTCCATGAGCGCCGATGCCCCGAAGAGCCTGGTCAAGGCCGTCACGGATGCGTCGTTCGACCGCGAGGTGTTGGAGTCCGACGTCCCGGTGCTGGTGGACTTCTGGGCGCCGTGGTGCGGGCCCTGCAAGATGATCGGCCCGGTCGTCGAGGATCTGGCCAAGGAATACCAAGGCCGCCTGAAGGTCGTCAAGATCAACACTCAGGACAACCCCGGTGTTCCCGGCCAGTTGGGCATCCGTTCCATCCCGACCCTGATCGTGTTCAAGGGCACCCAGGTGGCCGACCATCGCGTGGGCGCCGTGCCCCGCGACAGCCTGCGCCAGATGATCGAGGGCGTCCTGAACCCGAAGCCCAGCCTGCTGGGGCGCCTGTTCGGCGGCAAGGCCGAGAAGGCCGAAGCCTAGCCGTCCGCCCCCGGTCCCCGAACCGTTCCCCGCGAAATGCAATGCCGGAAGCCCGCGGCACGGTTTCGTGTCGATCTCGGCCTGTCCCAGAACGGGCTCCCGTCGTTCCTCCAGGCGGGCACCGTCGTCCTTCCAGGCGAGTACCGTCGTCCTTCCAGGCGGGTGCCGTCGTCCTTGCGTGCGGGTACCGATGTCTCTCCAAGGGGGTACCGTCGTCCTTGCGTGCGGGTGCCGTCGCCCCACCAGGCGGGTGCGTTCGTTTCCACTACGAGGTGTCGAGGCCGGGGGCCCGGGGGGCTCGTGGAGGGAGCCAACGGAGGCGCGCGCGACCTTGTGGGGGCCATGAAGGATCGCGCGCGCCGAGTTAGCAGGCGCGGCCGTGGGGGCGGAGCCCCCGGGGCCGCCGCCGGTCCCGGCCCGGGCTCCCCGGGCCCCCGGCCCCGGAGCGAGCCCCCGCGGACGACGCCGGTCCCGGAACGGGCTCCCCGGGACCCCGGCCCCGGAGCGAGCCTCCGCGGACGACGCCGGTCCCGGAACGGGCTCCCCGGGACCCCGGCCCCGGAGCGAGCCTCCGCGGACGACGC
>JARKOL010000023.1 GCA_029975745.1 Myxococcota bacterium
GGGACAGGACTTCCGCGGCCACGGGAACCTCGTCGGGTCTCACGCACCGCAGTCTGGCAGAGATCCGGGGCGAACACGGGAGCCCCACCGTCCCATCCGGCGGTGGGGCCAGCGGACCTCAGCGTCCGATCGGCACTGCGACCCGGACCGGCGCGGGCGAAAGGCCCGCGGCGAGCGGGCGACGCGTCGGAACAGACGCGGCTGCCGGCGGCTGGGCCGGCGCGCCTTCGTAGACCACGACGCCCTGATATTCGGGGTGGCAGCGAAGCACGTGCTCGATGCCTTCGGAGCGTGAGTGGAAGCGGTCGTCGCACGCGGCGCAGATGAAGCGGTCATCCGTGGCGACCACTCGGTCGAGCCAGCGGTCGAACCTGGCGACCAACCTGGCGGTGATGGTGCTCATGTGCCTTGTCCGATCAGGAGTGGGGGGATGATCCCCGAGGGGATCGTTGGTGGATCGGAATGTCATAATGTACCTTATCGGACATCCTGATCCGGGTCCGGGGGGACTCGGGGGCCTGGCAGCCCCGCCGCTCTCGCCTGCTCTCTTCTCCCGATCTGGCGTGCTGGGAACTGGGGCCAGAAGCCGGGATGGGTGTCGCGGAGTGGGCGGCGCGGCGGACTACGGGTGGAAGGTGGCGAAGAAGTCGGCCACCGGCTTGAACAAGCCGAGCGTCGACGTACCGAGGGCCGTGACCCCCGCGATGATCACAGTGGCGATGAAGGCGACGAAGATGCCGTATTCGACGGCCGTCGCGCCGCGCTCGCGCTCCCAGTTCCCGATAACCATAACCCAGATCCTAAGCCCGCTGCGGTGCCCATGAAAAGGCATTTCAGGAAGTTCACGAGTGATTCTTGGGCCCGTTCTGTCCCCCCTGCGGGCGACATTTCGCGACAACTGTCCCCCATCCGGAGGACATTTGTCACCCGAACGGATGACACGACGATCCGGGGAACGGCTAGGGGAGGCGCGGGGTGCCGGGAGAGAAGCGAGTCCCCCCCCCTCCCCCGTCGGCAAGCCCGGCAGAAGTGTTCGAGACGCGGTCTGCCCGCGGCCAGTAATTAGCATGAAAGGCGCGAGATTGCGGCATTCTGGAGCCACCCTCCTGAGGAACATTTCACCTGGACAATATGG
>JARKOL010000034.1 GCA_029975745.1 Myxococcota bacterium
GGACCGTGTGGATCCCGAAGTAGCTGTTGTATCGAAACAGCGGCTTGCGATTGTACGCCTCGAAGTCCTCGCCCTCGTGTGCCTCGCGCGTCCACGTGGCACGCCCCCGCCACCACTGCTTCCGCAGGTTCATCACCAGGAAGGCCGTCCGGGGATCGCGCCGGACGTGGTCCTTGCTGCGGCCCTCGCAGAACTGGCCCCAGGTCAGTTCGCCCGGACCACGCGCCTGGATCGTCGTGATCAGCGTCAGATGCGGCCGCCCGTCCCGATCGCGGGTGGCCAGGAACCCCAGCTTCGAATCCGACGCCAGTGCCCGGATGTCCTCTTCGCCCAGGTGCGCCCGTTCGGTCATGATGCCTCCCCCGCTCCTGCCGCCGCCGCCCCGTCACGCACGTTCCGACGAGACGCCCCACTGACCCCCACGATCGCCGGATCCACGCCGGACCGCCGCGCGACGTCGGCCAGCGCCGCCACCTCGCCGGACGTCAGCAGCGGCACCTCGGCGAAGTCCCAGATCCTCCCCAGCCGGCGGTACTGCTCGCGACACAGGTTGTTGAACGCGCACAGGTCCCAGCGCGCCACGCCGGGCCCCAGATCCGCCAGGATCCGACCGATGGCGGACAGGTTTTCCGCGTCCGCCGTCGCCCCCGGAACCAGCGGCGTCCGCACCCAGAGCGTCCGCCGCCCCTCCCCTTCCCGCGCCCACGCCGCCACCCGTCGCAGGTTGTCCAGGATCCGCCCGTTGTCCTGGCCCGTACACTGCTGGTGCCGTGTCGGATCCGCCAGTTTCACATCGAACAGGACCAGGGACGCCGACGCGACGACCTGCATCAACGCGTCCGCGCCACATGCCCCGCAGGTGTCCACCGCCGCCGCGATGCCCTCGGCCCCCAGCGCCTCCAGGAAGGCCGCGACGAACGGCGCCTGCATCGTCGGCTCGCCACCGGATACGGTCACGCCGCCCCCGGACGACGCGAAGAACGCGCGATCCCGGACGACCTCGCGCACCAGGTCGTCCGCCGCCCACTCGATCCCCAGCATCTCCCGGGCCCCGGCGGGACACTCCGTCACGCAGCGCCCGCACGCCTCGCAAAGGGCGGGCTGGGCGCCGTGGGGACACACGACCTGGCACGACCCGCAGCGGATGCACCGCGTTTCCTGGAACACCACCTCGGGCCGCGGCGACAGGCTTTCGGGGTTGTGGCACCACGTGCATCGCAGCGGACACCCCTTCAGGAACACGGTCGTCCGGATCCCGGGGCCGTCCTCGGTGGACATGCGCTGGATGTTCAGCACCCGCCCGGTCACGCCCCCCCCCCTACATCCGGTGGCTCTCGCGGGCGATCACCTCGTCCTGAAGCTCTCGCCCGATGGCCGTGAAGTACGCGTTGTACCCGGTCACCCGCACCAGCAGGTGCCGGTAGTCCGCCGGGTGCTTCTGGGCCTCGCGCAACACGTCCGGGTCCAGGACGTTGATCTGCAGGGCCGTGCCCCCGTTCTCGGTGTACGCCCTCAGAAACCCCTTGAACTTGGCCTTGTGCTCGGGATCGCTCAGAAGGGACGGACTGAACGTGATGGTGTGGCTGGCCCCGTTGGGCAGGCTGTTGAACCAGTCCGCGTAGTCCCCGGCGCCCCCCTCCGGCGCGCGTCCCCCCAGAACCTTGCCCACCGAGTTCACGTTGGCCGTCGGCCCCTTCGTGTCGGCCCCGTTCGACGGACAGATCGCGTTCGACAGGAACTGGCCCTTGGGGCGCCCATCCGGGCTTGCCGCCAGCACGTATCCGTCGCCCACCCAGTAGTTCCAGGACAGCATGCCCGGACGCACCTGCCGCCCCGTCGATGCCGTCCGGTAGCGCCAGGCCTCCTCGGTCCACAGGTCCATCACCCGCCGCCCCAGCGCGTCCGCCGCATCGTCGTCGCGACCGTACTTCGGCGCGCGATGCTTGGCCCAGGCCTGCAGGGCCTCGTGTCCCTCCCAGTTGTCCTTCAGCGCCGCGATCAACTCGGCCATCGTGCATTTCTTCGCATCGAACACCAGGAACTTGACCGCCAGCAGCGAATCGACGGTGGTGGCGAACGTCACGGCCTCCAGCGTCACGAAGTTCAGTTCCGCGCCGCCCCGGGTGATGTCCTTGCCCTTCTCGGCGCAGCCGCGCACCAGGCACGACAGGTAGGGCGTGGGGCAGAACCGGGCCCGAACGGCCTCGCCCGCCTCGTACACCTCGACCGCGCGTCGCACGATGTACCGCGTCTGCTCGGCGTAGGCCTGCCAGAACGCCTCGAAATCCCGGAATCGCGTCGCGTCGCCCGTCCGCGGGCCAGCCTGGGCAATCGGGTGCGCCACGCCCGTGATCGGATCGACCGCGGGCACCAGATCCCGCCCGCCGGTCAGCGCCAGTTCGACGGCCTTCAGCAGGTTCAGGTTGATATCGACGGTGCCCGATCGATCGTTGCCGACCATCGTGTTCTCCAGGCACCCGACCGGCGCGTAGTCGTGGACGTTGCCCTCGTGGATCAGGTGCCGCACGCCGGCGCGATCCGCCTCGCGCAGCATCCCGGCCATCGAGCGCTCGTCGAAGTTCAGCAGGAACGGTGCCCCCTGGCTGCCGGCGACCATGTCCACGACCCGGTCCAGCAGGGCCTCGGGCGTGCCGCGATGCAGCCGAACGTTGGGCTTGGGTTCCAGGATCGGAGACATCTCGTCGATGACCTCCAGGATCGCCCAGGTCAGGTCATTCGTCTGGTCCTCCCGGTTCGGCCCCATGCCCGAAAGCGTCAGCAACTGGCCGAATCCCGCGGTGATCCCCTGGTTGCCGCCGACCCGAATCATCGCGTCGTAGGCCGTGTTGCAGTGGATCCAGAAGCAGCGCAGCACCTCCTTGCCGAACTCCCGGTCCATCCCCTGGGACAACGACTGCTCCCAGTACGGCAGCAGGTACTGGTCCACCCGCCCGAAGCTGACGCCCGGTCCGGGATAGTTCTCGTCGCTCATGACCAGCATGTGGTTCAGCCACAGCGCCTGCACGGCCTCCCAGAACGTGCGCGGCGGCTCCCAGGGCACCCGGTCCAACTGGGCCGCCATTCGCGTCAGTTCGTCACGACGGTCCGGATCGGGCTCGCGGACCGCCAGATCCCGGCACGTGGCCGCATACGCCGACGCCAGGTCCCGGGCCATCGTCGCCGCGAGGATCATGGCGCGCAACTGGGCCCCGGGCTCGCCGCGGGCCTCGGACCTGGGAAGGCGCGCCAGCCGCCGTTCCAGATCCTCGTGGATGCCGCGCCAGCCCCGTCGCAGCACGTCCGCATGGTCCGGGATCAGATGCCCGCTGGTCGCTCCGG
>JARKOL010000055.1 GCA_029975745.1 Myxococcota bacterium
GGCCATCACGTCGGTGCCGGCGCATTCCCCCTGGAAGATGCAGCGCTGGTACAGAATCCAGGTGTCGCGATCCGCGACCGTCCCGGAGGCAACGCAACGGGCCGGACAACCCACGTCATCCGCGTCGCAAGCCTTGCGGCACGTCCAGATATCGCGGCAAGTACTGGTGCCCTCGGGCATGCAGGCCGCCATCTCGTCGTCGCACTCGGTCAGGGCGCAGGCAGCCGGTTCCTCGCCATCGAAGAACGTCGGACACTCGGCGCCATCCAGGCACGTACGCAGAGTCTCGTACGCGGTCTGGCCATCGACGTCGCCCAGCGCGACACAAGCGGTCCTGAAATCCTCGTCCCCGGGACACCCCATCTCGCAAGCCGCGATCTCGAAACAGGCCGGCCCGCCGAAATGCGCGGCGGGGCACGACGGGGTCCCCGGATCCGGCTGTACGCCGGGATCGGGCGTCCCAGGATCCGGCTGCACGCCCGGATCCGGCGTGCCGGGGTCGGGAGTCCCGGGATCCGACGGGCCCCCCGGATCCTGGGGTGTCCCCGGATCTGAGGGAAGGTCGTTCCCCGGGAAGACGTCCGCTCCGGCGTCCGTCCCGCCGTCCGAGGAACTTTCGCACCCCAGGCTGCCCAAGGCCAGCACCGCCGCCACGATCAGTGCCCAACGCATCCGCCTCATGAACCCCTCGCTGAAGTTGACCGATCGGAACTGTATACGAAAAAGGGGCCGGCGGGAAGCCCCGCCGACCCCTCTTTCGAATCGTGCGTCAGTCGGACGTCGCCGCTACGAGGCGGCCGCGTCGTTCATGCACGCATTGGTCTGGGTCTCGCACGCGCCGCCGGCGTTGATCGCCGCGTTCGCGCAGTTGATCCAGTCCTGCTCCGGCAGGTTCTCGTCGCAGTTCGCGTTGACGCAGGTGAACACGTCCTGCAGCAGCCCGCGCGCCGTCACCGTCGCGTTGTTGAGGCAGGTCTGCGCGCAGGTCTGGTCCTGGCAGGCCATGTAGCAATTCCACAGGGCGCCGCACTTGTCGGTGCCGGCCGTGGTGCCCCCGCCGTCCGCCATGCACGCATCGACCTGGGACTGGCAGGCGCCGCCCTGGTTGATCGCCGCGTTCGCGCAGTTGATCCAGTCCTGCTCCGGCAGGTTCTCGTCGCAGTTCGCGTTGATGCAGGTGAACACGGCCTGCAGCAGCGACCGCGCGTTCGCCGTCGCGCTGTTGAGGCAGTTCTGGGCGCAGGTCTGGTCCTGGCAAGCCATGTAGCAGTTCCACAGGGTGCCGCAGGGATCGGTGCCGGCCACGGCGCCGTCCGCCATGCAGGCGTCCACCTGGGTCTCGCAGCCGCCGCCGGCATTGATCGAGCCGTTCGCGCACGCCAGCCACTCCTCTTCGCTCAGCGTCTCGGAGTCGCACAGGTCGTAGATGCAATCGAACACGGACTGCAGCAGGGCGCGGGCGTTCTTCGAGGACGCCGCGATGCACGCCTGGGCGCACTCGTTCGAGTCACAGGGCATGTAGCAGTTCCACAGCTGGGCGCAGCCGCCGGTGCCGTAGTTCGTGCAGGCATCCCAGTAGGTCTCGCACGTCGTCGAGGTCGCGTTCCCCCAGCACGTGTCGCACTCGTCCGCCTGCTGCTGGGTCGGATTCTGGATCGCGCAGACCGGGCACGCGTTCTGGGTGCAATCGATGGCGCGCTGCAGGCCGATCTGGGCCTCCGCGGTCGATTCGCCCCAGCAGTTGCCCACGCACTGCGACCGCTCGTCCACCGTGGGGGTGGCCGGGTTGTCGTCCGGGCAGCTCGTGATGCAGTTGATCAGGTCGCCGCAGGTCAGGTACGTGCAGCCCCAGAAGCAGCCGTAGTACTGCTCGATGCAGTTGGCTTCCAGGCAGGCGTAGAACTCTTCGTTCGTCGTCGCGCCGGCGCACTGGGTCTGCAGGCACTGATTGAACGCCTGGTAGTCCGCCATGCCGGCGGCCGACAGGTTGTTCTGGCACTGCTGGACGCACGCCTGGCCGGCCGTGCCGTCCGGGCATTCGCCCATGCACTCGTACACGGCCTTGCAGGAACCGATCGGGTCATCCACGCACGCCGGCACGCCCGGGTCGGTGCCCGGATCGGTTCCCAGGTCGGTGCCCGGGTCGGTGCCCTGATCGGTCGGCTGGCCTTCGTCCGTCTGGACCGGGTTGTCCGTGC
>JARKOL010000060.1 GCA_029975745.1 Myxococcota bacterium
GGGCGATGTGCTGGTCCAGAACTGTACCTTCGTCAACTGCACGCTCTTCGCCATCCAGGCAGCCCACAGGCAGGGCACGTTCCGGGTCCTGGACAACGTGTTCGTCGCGAACCGCATGGCCGCCATCGAGATCTTCGGCACGGGCGGCAAGAAGGGACCGAAGGGGCCCATCGAGAAGGATGGCGAGGTCGAGATCGCCTACAACACCATCCTGTTCTCGTGGAGCCGCACCAAGGACCTGCAGGACATGGGCTACGGCCTGCGCATCATGACGATGCTGGGGTACAACGTCCACCACAACATCATCGGGGCCAACGTCCTGACCGGCGTCGATCACACGCGCTTCAACCCCAACGGTTGGGTCCGCGTCGAGCACAACGTCTTCTTCGTCAACAAGCAGGCTCCGCTGCTGTTCAGCGAACCCGGGAACGTGCGCATGGAGCGCGTCAAGGTGGGCGATCTGGGCGACCTGGGCCTGGCCGGGACCGCCGGCAACCGCGAGGAGGCGCTGAAGCTGCCCATCGACAAGGCATACCTGGAAGGGTTCCTGGGCGCATCCTACACCGAGCAGCAGGACTACGACCCGAACTCGTCCGCGAACCTCTGGCGCGAGGCGATGGGCTTGAACAAGCAGGGCAAGTTGATCACGTCGGCCAGCATGTTCGCCAACCGGTATCCGTGGAAGAAGGCGCTGGAACTGTTCGGTGCGCACCCGAACGCGGGCGCCCGCAAGTTCGCGAAGTGAACCCCACGCATCAAGGAGGACGTCCCATGCGAACCCATGCTCTGGTCATCGCCCTCTCGGTGCTTTTCGCGATGCCCGTCCTGGCCAAGCCGTCCCCGGAACTGTGCCGCAAGCACTTCACTCCCGCGGTCGAGGGGGAGCGGGTCCTGAGCTGCAAGTACGTCGGGGGCGATCGTGGCACCCGGCAGTTGAAGGGCCAGCACTACCTGACCGACATCGGCACCTGCTGGGACTTCGATCTGGTGTCGCTGCAACGGTGCGGCTGCCGCCTCTTCATGAAGTCCAGCATCTGCTGCCGCAAGGGATCGACCTCCGACTGCGAGTGGCGTGTGGGCGACTCGAAGCCGGTGGATTGCAAGACCTACAGCCTGCCCGAGTTCGGGCTTTCCGGCGACACCGAGCCCGAAAACTGTCGCGTCGAGCGGATGGCGACGGAGTGCTACAAGAACAAGAACCTGAAGTTTCACGGGGTCACCGTCGGCCCCTGCACGCCGGGTCCCTTGTTCGAGTGCCCACAGGGCGACCAGGTGATGCAGGACTTCATGAACGAAAAGTGCGGCCCGACCCCCGAGGAATGCGGCTGCACGTTGTCCGATGCCTGCTCGAGCCCCGAGGCTTTGAAGTGCTACAAGGACTGGAAGGGCAACCCCGAGGCGGTCAAGTGCTTCGACAGCAAGCTGCACAAGAACAACTGGCTGAAGCACCAGTGCTACGAGAAGCTGATGGCGGGCGAAGCGACTCAGGAGTGACCGCACGTGGGGCCGTCGAGCCGGCGGCCAACCTCCTCCCGAGGGGACAGGAAGTCCACGTTTCTTCGATCGACCCGCAGCGAGTGCGCGCACAGGTGCCGGGGACTCTGCCGCGCCTCCTGACTTGCGTCATCGAATCGTCGCCTCGATCCTTTCGGGCGATGGACTTGTGCAGCGGGTCGTCGCCGTCCGCGAACACGCCATCGCTGCAGCATTCTCTGCAGGCCCTGATCCCATGACGACAGTGCGGGTTCCACGCCGGCCGCAACCGCAAGGCGCCCGGTCATTGCCGCGCGGCGTCGCACCGCGGCCCCGCGCCCCGACCCGCCGGCTCGGCCCTCCATGGCACGCCGGATGCAAACCGGTCCTGCAGGCCGGGCGGATGGCGCCCGGTCGATGCCTCGAACGCGGAGAAGGATCATGCGATCGACACCCCGGCTCCCCGGGCTCCTGGCGGCCCTGATGTTCTGCGGCGCGCTGGCGGGTGCGGCGGGGACTGCCTGCGCGAAGCCCCCGGCGCCGCCGACCCGGGCGGCGGTGGAGGAGGTTCGATGCCCGGTGATGGGCGCCGTCGTCCGGGACCCGGACAGCGCGTTGAAGAGCGAGTACAAGGGGCGGACGTACTACTTCTGCTGCCCCGGCTGCAAGCCGATGTTCGACGCCGACCCCGAGAAGTACGTGGGCGGCCAGGCGCCTGGGAAGCCCGCTCAGCCGCCCGCCCCGTCCCAGGGAGGTGGACACCGCGGCCACTGAGCCCCTGCCCAACCCAGGGGGCGGCGGGGACCCGGCAGGGGCGCCGCGCCCTCACCCCTCCCCGGCCCGCAGGGGCAGCAGGATGCGGAACCGGGCGCCCCCGCCCGGCGCGTCATCGACCTCGATGATCCCGGCATGCTCCTCGACGATGCGGGCGGTGATGGACAGTCCCAGGCCGGTACCGTCGGGCCGGGTCGAGAAGAACGGATTGAAGATCCGCTCCCGCAGGTCCAGGGGGACGCCCGGCCCGTTGTCGGACACTTCGATGACGCCGAATTCCCGGGCGGAACGGGTGGTCGGCATCGCGACCAGCGCGACGCGGCCCCGGTCGCCGTCAGGCAGACGGTCGGAATTCCCGGCCACCGCGTGGGTCGCGTTGAGCACCAGGTTCAGCACCGCCTGCGCCAGCTTCTCGCGATCGCCACGGACCGGGAGGCAAGGCCCGGCCCGGAGGTCCACGTCCACGCCCAGGTTCCCGGCGCTTGCCCCGACCAGGCCGGCGACCTCGGCCAGGATCTCCTGCAGGTCCACGGGCGCGAGATCCAGCGGCCGGGGGCGGGCGAAGGACAGGAAGCGCTCCAGGATGGCCTCCAGCCGGTCGATCGTGGCGAGATGCAGGTCGAACATGCCGCGCCGGGGCGACGCCGCGGCGATCTCGTCCCCGAGGATCTGCGCCGTCCCCTTCAGGGCCCCCAGCGGGTTGCGGATCTCGTGGGCCAGCCCGGCCGTCAGTTCCCCCATGGCCGACAGGCGTCCCGCGCGGATGACCTCCTGTTCCATCAGGCGCATCTGGTCCACGGCGGCCTGAAGGTCTGCGGCGATCCGTTCGGCGCGTTCCCGCGCGCGGCGCTCGCGGTCGACCAGGGCGCCGGTCACGCCGCCGACGACGACGTACAGGATCATCTCCAGCGTCTTCTCGATGCCGTGGGCCGGGTCGATCGTCGCGAACGTCGTGAATGCGTGGGGGGCGTAGAGGGCGGCGATCACGACGGCGGCCCAGAGGGCGCCGCGAAGTCCGAACGAGAACGCGCCCAGGATGATGGGCAGGTAGTACAGGCGCCGCCAGATGTCGTGCAGCCAGTGCAGGCGCTCTCCCGTCAGGTAGTGGGCGGCGGTGACCAGGGCGATGGGGATCCACAGGGCCACGAACGCACGGCCGGTCAGGAACCACGGCCGTCTGCCGGGGGACGCGATCATGCCGAGCCTCCGTCCTCCCCGGGCACGGTGCCCTCGGTGGCGATGTCGTACTTCTTCATCCGGTACAGCAGGATGTGGCGGGGAATCCGCAGGTAGCGCGCCGTCCGGCTCTGGTTCATGCCGTTCAGTTGCAGGGCGCGGAGGATCACCTCCTTCTCCAGGCCGCGCAGGGACAGGCCGTCCGGCGGCAGCACGAGTCCCTCCGACGGCGTCCGGGCCGCGGGCGCGGTGCGCTGGATGACGTCCTGGACCATCGCCATCGGGACCGTGCCCTCGTCGGCCAGCAGGCAGAACCGGCGGCAGGCGTTCTCCAGTTCCCGCACGTTTCCCGGCCACGGCGCCGATCGCAAGGCCCGCAGCGCGTCCGGCGCCACCTTGAAGCGCCTTCCGCCGCCCCATTTCTCCAGGAAGTGCTCCACCAGGACGGGGATGTCCTCGGGACGCTCGCGCAGTGCCGGCACCCGGACCTCCACGACGGCCAGCCGGAAGAACAGGTCCGAACGGAACCGGTCGGCCGCCGCCTCCACCGCCAGGTCGCGGTTCGTCGCGGCGACGATGCGCACGTCCACCGGGCGGGGCGCGGAACCGCCGACGGGATCCACCGAGCCCGTCTCCAGGGCGCGCAGCAGCTTGGGTTGCAGGTCCATCGGCAGTTCCCCGATCTCGTCCAGGAACAGGGTCCCCCGCGCCGCCTGCTCGAACCGTCCCTTGTGGTCGCGAACCGCCCCGGTGAACGCGCCCCGGACGTGGCCGAAGAGTTCGCTTTCCAGCAGTTCCCGGGGGATCGCGCCGCAGTTCACCGCGACGAAGGGCCCCTGGCGGCGCGGGGAGCGGGCGTGGATGCGGCGCGCAAGCAGTTCCTTGCCCGTCCCGCTCTCGCCGGTCAGCAGCACCGTCGCGTCGCTGGGCGCGACCCGGTCCACCAGGCGGGCCGTCTCGGCGATGGCGGCCGACGTGAACACCAGCGTTCGCTCGCCCGACTCCAGCGTCCGCTCCAGTTCGGTCACGCGGGTCTTCAGCGACGCCACGGCCAGCGCCTTGCGGATCACGGAATGCAGGTGGTCCCGGTCGAAGGGCTTCGGGACGAAATCGAAGGCGCCGGCCTTCATGGCCTGCACGGCGACCTGCACGTCGCCGAACGCCGTGACGACGATGACGAGCGTCTCGGGGGCGCGCCCCAGGA
Organism: Myxococcota bacterium; assembly: GCA_029975745.1. GTDB lineage: Bacteria > Myxococcota_A > UBA9042 > DTJE01 > DTJE01 > DUVQ01. Next base: position 4,628 of record JARKOL010000060.1, read on the forward strand.
TCCGCTTCAGAACCTCCATTCCGTCCAGGCCGGGCATCTTCAGATCCGTCACGACCACCGGGTGGCGCGTCGGATCGAACCGCCGCAGGCCGTCCTCGCCCGAGGTCGCGCTGTCCACCTCGCCGGCCACGACCTCGCCAACCTGGAACGCGAGCACCTCGCGCATCGCCCGGTCGTCCTCGATGATCAGGATGCCCATCCGTCGCCTCGCGTCACGCCGTGTTCGAGCGCAGTTCGCGCTTCTTCCACAGCTTGTAGATCGCCGGGTACACCAGCAGCTCCAGCACGAACGACGTCGCCAGCCCTCCGATCATGGGCGCCGCGATGCGCTTCATCACGTCCGCCCCGGCCGACGTCGACCACATGATGGGCAGCAGGCCCATGAAGGCCGCCATCACGGTCATCATCTTCGGCCGCGCCCGCTTCACCGCGCCGTGCAGGATGGCCTCGTCCAGGTCCGCCAGCGTCTTCAGGCGGCCCTCGCGCTTCGCCTGGTCGTGCGAAAGGTCCAGGAACAGCAGCATGAAGATGCCGGTCTCCGCATCCAGGCCCATCAGCGCGATCATGCCGACCCACGCCGCGATGGACACATTGTACCCCAGCAGGTGGAACAGCCAGATGGCGCCCACCGCCGAAAATGGCACCGCCAGCATCACGACGAACGACTTGAACACGGACCGCGTGTTCGCGAACAGCAGGATGAAGATCAGGGCGATCGTGATGGGCAGGACCAGCTTCAGGCGCTCCCGCACGCGCTGCATGTTCTCGTACTGGCCGCTCCAGACCAGCGAGTACGACGCCGGCAGGCTCACCTTCTCGGCGACGATCCGTTTCGCCTCCGCGACGTAGCCGCCGATGTCGCGCCCGGCGACGTCCACGTAAACGTAGCCGGCCAGGAACCCGTTCTCGTTGCGGATCATGGACGGTCCCTGGACCAGTCGGATGTCGGCCAGCTCGGCGATCGGCACCTGGGCGCCGGCCATGCCGCCGGTCATCACCGGCACCAGCACGCGGCGCAGGCGGTCGATGTCGTCGCGCAGCTCGCGCGGGTACCGGATGTTGACCGGGTAGCGCTCCCGGCCCGCGATCGTGGTCGTGACGTTCTCGCCGCCGACCGCGGTCATGAGGATCATCTGCAACTGGGCGACGGTGATGCCGTACCGCGCCAGCTGCTCGCGCCGGGGTTCGAAGTCCACGAAGTAGCCCGCGGCGGCCCGCTCGGCGAAGGCGCTCCGCGTGCCGGGCACGTCGTGCAGTGCGGCCTCGATCTCGGTGCCGATGCGCTCGATCTCGGCGATGTCGTCCCCGAGGACCTTGATGCCGATGGGCGTCCGGACCCCGGTGGTCAGCATGTCGGTCCGGGCCTTGATGGGCATCGTCCAGGCGTTGGTGACCCCCGGGATTCGCATCGCCTCGTCGAACTGCGACACCAGTTCGTCCCACGAGATCCGGTCCGGCCAGATCGGCCGCAGCAGGGGCTTCACCCAGTCCGGCGCCCAGGACGAGTACCACCGCGTCCTGCCCCGCCATTCGGACGGATCCTTCAGGATGACCGTGGTCTCCATCATGGAGAAGGGGGCCGGGTCGGTGGACGTGTCGGCGCGCCCGGCCTTGCCGAAGACCCGCTCGACTTCCGGGAAGCCCTTCAGCACCCGGTCCTGCGTCTGCAGCAGCCGTTCCGCTTCCGTGACCGAGATCCCGGGCAGCGTCGTCGGCATGTAGAGGATCGTGCCCTCGTTCAGGGGCGGCATGAACTCGGATCCGAGCTTCATGTAGACGGGGACGGACGACGCGACGATCGCCGCCGCCCCCAGGATGACCGCCTTGGGATGCCGCAGCACGAAGCGGCAGGCGGGGTCGTAGACCCGGAAGATCGCGCGGCTGATGGGGTGGCGTTCCTCGGAGTGGTAGGTCCCCACGGCCGCCCGGGTCGCCAGCCAGGCCAGCCAGCGTGGCCGGAACGTGAACGGGTCGATGCGGGCGAACATCATGCGCAGCGCCGGGTCCAGCGTGACGGCCAGCAGGGCCGCCAGGGCCATGGCCAGCGTCTTGGACCACGCCAGGGGCTTGAACAGGCGCCCCTCCTGGTCCACCAGCGTGAACACGGGCAGGAAGCTGACGGCGATGACCAGCAGGCTGAAGAAGACCGAGGGGCCGACCTCCTTCAGGGCCTCCAGCCGGACGTGGAAGAAGTCCCCCTTCCGGCCCCCGGCCTCCCACTGGTGGATCTTGTTGTAGGCGTTCTCGACCTCCACGATGGCCCCGTCGACCAGCACGCCGACGCTGATGGCGATGCCGGACAGGGACATGATGTTCACGGTCAGGCCCATCAGGTGCAGCGGGATGAACGCCAGCAGCACCGAGATGGGGATCGTCAGGATGGGGACGATGCTGGACGGGATGTGCCACAGGAAGACCAGGATCACCAGCGAGACGATGATCATCTCCAGGAGCAGTTCGTGCTTCAGCGTGTCGATCGCCTGTTCGATCAGGCCCGACCGGTCGTAGGTCGGGACCACCTCGACGCCCGCGGGCAGCGTCGGCTTCAGGTCGTCCAGTTTCGCCTTGACC
>JARKOL010000067.1 GCA_029975745.1 Myxococcota bacterium
GGCTGGCGGTTCAGGTCGAGGAGGCCGCCCGATGAACATTTCCGAGCTTTCCGTTCGGCGCGGCGTCACGTTCGGGATGGTGTACCTGATCGTGCTGGGGTTCGGCCTGTTCAGCCTGTCGCGGCTGGACCTGGACCTGTACCCGGACATCACGTTCCCGGCGGTGGTCATCATCACGGGCTACACCGGCGCGAATCCCCAGGACGTCGAAACCCTGATCACGCGCCCGATCGAGGGCGCCGTCGTGTCGGTCAAGGGGATCCAGGAGGTCAATTCCGATTCGAAACAGGGCGCGTCCCTGATCTCGCTGAAGTTCGACTGGGCCCAGGACATGCAGCAGGCCGAGACCGACGTCCGGCGCAACCTGGACATGATCAAGGGGTTCCTGCCCACCGATGCCGACGAGCCGATCGTGTTCGCGTTCGACATGTCGATGCAGCCGATCGTCATGATGATGATCACCGGGCCGTACCCGCTGGATGAACTGCGGCGCCTGGCGGACGACGAGATCGCCCCACGACTGGAGCGCCTGGAAGGCATCGCGGTGGCCGAGGCGGCCGGTGGCCTGGAGCGCCAGATCCGCGTCATCCTGGATCCTGGACGGGTCCAGGCCTACAACCTGGACGTCAATCGCGTCGTCGGTGCCGTCTATTCCGAGAACCGCCAGGAGCCCGGGGGTTACGTCGAGCAGGGGACGCTGGAGTTCGCGGTCCAGGTGGACGGCAAGTACCAGTCCGTGGCCGAGATCGGCGAGATCGTCGTCGGGTCGAAGGTGGGATTGACCGGCGTCGAGATGATCCGGCTGCGAGACGTGGCCGAGATCGAGGACGGCTTCAAGGAGTCGCGGCGCGCGCTGGAGGTGGACGGCAGTCCGGCGGTCTGGATGATGGTCCGCAAGCAGTCGGGCGCCAACACCGTCCAGGCCGCGGATCGCGTGATGGCCGCGCTGGACAAGGTCAAGAAGGATCTGGGCGGCGACATCGAGTTCAAGGTCATCTTCAACCAGGCCGACTACATCAACCAGTCGCTGGGCAACCTGTCGACGACCGCGCTGGCGGGCGTGCTGATCACGTTCCTGGTCCTGCTGGGGTTCCTGCGAAACATCCGGTCCTCGATGATCGTGGCCACCGCGATTCCGCTGTCGGTGGTGGCGACGTTCGCGGTCATGGACCAGGCCGGGATGACCTTGAACGTCCTGTCCCTGGCGGGCCTGGCCCTGTCGGTCGGCATGCTGGTGGACAACGGCATCATCGTTCTGGAGAACATCTTCCGGATGCGCGAGGAAGGGCGGAATGCCTGGGACGGCGCGATCGACGGTGCCAAGGCGGTCGGCATGGCGGTCACGGCCTCGACCCTGACCACCGTCGCCGTGTTCGTGCCCGTGCTGTTCGTCCCGGGCATCGCCGGGGTGCTGTTCAAGGACATGGCCGTCACCATCTGCTTCGCGCTGCTGGTTTCGCTGATGGTGGCGCGCACGTTCATCCCGCTGTCGGCGTCGCGGCTGCTGGGCACGCCCAAGGCATCACGCCTGCTGGAGCGGGCCGGAAACCGGACGCGCTTCATTCGGTTCCGCGAGGCCTACGGCCGTTCGCTGGACTGGGCGCTGGCGCATCGCTGGGTCGTGGGCGCGACGCTGGCCGGCGTCCTGGCGGTGACGTTCCTGCTGGCGCGCCTGCTGCCCACCGAGTTCATCATGCAGGGCGACGACTCGTTCGTGTACATCTCGGCCGAGGCGCCCGTGGACAGCAACCTGGAGCGGGCCTCCGGGATGGTCGCCGAGGTCGTTCAGGCCATCGAGGAGGTCGTGCCCGCGTCCGAGCGCAAGATGATCACGACGGATGTCGGCACCGGCGAGGGATTCGCCTCGATCTTCTCGAAGGGCGTGCATTCGGGCGTCGTGCGGCTGCCGCTGGTCAGTCCGGGCGATCGCGAGCGCGACAAGAAGACCATCGAGGCGTCGATCCGCGACGCGCTGGCGAAGATTCCGGGCCTGACCGCCAAGGTGGGCCAGGCGTTCAGTTTCAGCGGAACCGGGGACATCGACGTCCAGGTCCGGGGACACGATCTGGAGGTCTCGCGCGAGATCGGCCAGGCGCTGCGGGATCGCTTCAAGGCGATGCCGGACATTTCCGAGGCGACGTTCTCGATGGACGATCAGAAGCCGCAGCTGACCGTGCGGTTCGACCGCGAGAAGATGGGCCGACTGGGCCTGTCGACGGCGGCGGTGGGCCAGGCCGTCTCGACGGCGTTCATGGGTCGGACCGCGGCACGGTACGCCGAGGGCGGCGACGAGTACGACGTGGTCGTGCGCTACGGGCGGGATCATCGCCAGGATGCCGACGAGTTGCGGCGCCTGCCCCTGGCGACGCCGGGCGGCAAGATCGTGCCGCTGGGAAACGTGGCCGATATCGGCATGGAACTGGGGCCGGTCAACATCACGCGCCTGGACCAGGAGCGCGTCACGACCGTCAGCCTGAACCTGGCCGCGACGTACGTCGATGCCCAGGGCAAGGTTCGGAACAAGGACTTCGGGGCCACGATCGGGCGTGTTCAGAAGACGCTGCAGGACTTTCCCTGGCCCGACGGCTTCATGTACACGATCGGCGGCACGGCCGAGGATTTCATGAAGTCGATGCGGTACCTGGGCCTGGCCCTGCTGGTGTCGATCCTGCTGGTCTACATGGTGATGGCGTCCCAGTTCGAATCGTTGCGGCAGCCGTTCATCGTGCTGTTCTCGGTGCCGCTGGCGGGTATCGGGGTCGTGCTGGCCTTCGTGCTGACGCGCTCCCAGGTGGACATGCCGGCGCTGGTCGGGGCGATCATGCTGGTCGGCATCGTCGTCAACAACGCCATCATCATGATCGACGCCGCGAACCAGATTCGCGATACCGGGGTTCACGCGAAGGAGGCGATCGCGCTGGCGGGGCGGCAGCGCCTGCGGCCCGTGTTGATGACCGCCATGACGACGATCTTCGGCATGACGCCGATGGCCCTGGGAATCGGGGAGGGCGCCGAGGCGTGGGCCGGGCTGGCCAAGGCCGTGATCGGCGGGCTGATTTCCTCGACGTTCCTGACGCTGTACGTCGTGCCGACCGTCTACACGCTGTTCGCGGGGCGGCACCGGATTTCGGCCGAACTGCGCAATCCGGAGGCGGTCGCGCACGCTCACGAGCCGGCATGACCGACTCGGTTGATGCGAGGGAGTGCGAGATGCGAAACAAGTCTTCCGTGGGGATTCGGCGGGGCGGCGCGATGGTGCTGGTCGCCGCCATGACGTTGGCCGGCGGCACCGCGGCGGCCCTGCCTTACGAAGTCAAGGATCCGGAACTTGCGGCCGAACTGGCGATGGCGCCGCTGCCGGGACCCGATGTCACGCTGGCGGACGCGGTGGCGGCGGCGGATGCGCGGAACCTGACCCTTCGGGCGGCGCGACTGGAACTGGACCGGGCCGACGCGAAGCTGGCGCAGGCGTGGGCCCTGGTGTTCCCGATGGCGACGGCCGGCCTGAACGTCATCCATGCCGATCACGCGGACGTCGTCGATTTCGGCGAAAGCATGGCCCAGGGGCTGGCGCCGATTCTGGACGCGATGGGCATCACGTTGCCGCCGATGGAGTCGGAGCCCACCGTGATCCGGCGCCAGAACACGGTCAGCGGGTCCCTGACCGCGGCCATGTCCCTGGTCAACGTCCAGAACTGGTACACGATCAGCGCCGCGCGCAAGGGCAAGGAGTTCGCGCGGCTGTCGATCGAATCGGCCCGGCAGCAGTTGCTGACGGGCGTGGCTCAGGCCTACTACATGGCGCTGATGAGCCGTTCGCTGGTCGAGATGCAGGCGACGCAGGTGGCCGCGGCCGCCCATCACCTGGACTTCGCGATGAAGCGGTTCGCGTCGGGTGCCGGGCTGCGCATCGACGTGGTCCGCGCCCAGACGAACCTGGCGGATGCACGCCAGCAACTGCTGGCCGCGCGCCTGGCCCTGGAGTCGGCCCGGGATGCGCTGGGCGTGCTGACGGGAACGGGTGGCCTGCCGATGCCCGTGGCGGTGGCCGATTTGCCGTCGCCGAACGGGTCGGACGACGAACTGGTCTCGTGGGCCGCGCAGCATCGCCAGGACCTGGCCGCCGGGAAGGCGTCGATCCTGCTGGCGGATCGGCAGTTCGGGGCCTCGTGGGCCGCGTTCCTGCCGACGTTCGACGTGGCCTGGCAGGGGTCGTACCAGTTCACGGAGCCGTCGGCGCTGGGCTCGACCGACCGTGCGCGGTGGAATCTGGTCTTCAATCTGAACGTGCCGATATTCCAGTATTTCAATATCGGGAATCTGCGGGATGCGCGGGCGTCGGCCCGGATTGCGCGGCTGAAGCTGGAGGACCAGCAGCAGGCCGCGGGTCAGGAGGTTCGTCAGGCGCGGCGCGACCACGATGCGGCGCTGGCCTCGGCGGCACTGGCCGAACAGCAGACGCTGCTGGCGCGGGAGGCGATGGACCTGGCGCAGACCGCCTACGAGGCCGGGGCCGGGTCCTCGCTGGAGGTGACCGACGCACGCCGGACCCTGATCGCCACCGAGGTCAACCGCTTGACG
>JARKOL010000114.1 GCA_029975745.1 Myxococcota bacterium
CTCGTCGCGCCACTCGGCCAGCCAGCCCCGGGGGTCCAGCCAGCGTCCAGGGCGCAGTTGCGTCAGGTCCGGCAGGAGTCCCAGCGCGGTCCATCGTCGCGCCTCGGCGTCCAGCAGCACCGGGCTTTCCCCGGGCGGCATCTTGACCTCGATGTAGCGCGCGTCCGCGGGAGCCCGCCACGAGGTGGCCATCGGCACCAGGGCACGCAGCGCCAGCGCGGACACCAGCAGGGCCAGGGTCATCACGACCGGGCGTCGCATCCACAGGCGTGCGCCCACCACCCCCCACGCCACGAAGGCCATCGAGATCGTGACCATCACGCCCATCTTGTTTCGGAAGTCCCAGGTCTCCTGGACCGCGACTCCCGCCATGAACGGCAGCGCCCACAGACCCCAGATCAGGGCGTCCCGACGATGCGTCCAGGCGATCACCACCGCTCCGGACAGCATTCCCAGGAACAGCAGCAACCCCATTCGATCCGCCAGGAACAGCGGCCACATCACGAACGCGGGGAACGGGTTGTGCGGCGTCCGGACGATCTGGTCGATGAACGGCCAGTTCATGGTTGTCCGCAGATCGACCGGCAGGCCCAGCACGTGGTGGCGCATCGGCGGGAAGTCCAGGTTGTGCTCGTACTGGAAGATCGAACCGAACATCAGGAAGTGATGGATGTTCTCGGGCAACGTGATCAGCAGGAACCCCGCCGCGAACCCCGCCACGGCACGCCAGCGTCCCGGGCCCAGGGCCGCCGCGACGATCAGGGCGCTCATCGCGGGGACCAACTCGTGTCGCATGCAGACGACCAGGCCGGCCAGGATGCCGGGAAGGACCCAGCGCCGGTGGGGGGTCACCAGGAAGGGCACCAGGGAGGCGCCGAACCCCAGCGCCAGGATGTTGTCATCGACCTTCGGGATGGCCAGGACGTAGGGGTTGAAGCCCGCCATCAGCAGTCCGACGGCGCCCCATCGCGCGCTGCCGCCCAGTCGCCGCCCGACCAGCCAGCCCCCCAGCGCGGCCATCAGTCCGCACAGCAGCCGCATCATGCGACCGCTCATGCCCCCGAAGCCCAGCGTGGCCCCTCTGACCACGGCGACGTTGCCCAGGCGGGCATGGGAGGTCTTGGAGCCCAGGAGGGTCATCTCGGGCGTGTCCAGCTTGTAGTAGCCGACCGCCCAGGACGGCACCGTGTCCGTCCGGCCGACGGCGCGCGCCGCCGATTCGTACAGGCACGAGTTCACCTCGGGCATCGAGGCTTCGTAGCGCACGAACCAGACGCCGGCGACCAGGAGCGCCCCGGCCAGCACGCGCGGATCCACGCGGGGCAGGTTCGCGATCAGGGTGCGGGGCGTCCAGGGCGTGCCGCCCTCCTTCCCTGCGGCCCGGCGGTGGGCCGCCCAATCGACGACCACCGTTGCCGCGGTGACCAGGCCGGCCATGGCCAGCACCATCCACGGGGCCATGTGGCATCGCAGGAACAGGCAGACCGTGAACGTCAGGAAGGGCACGACGCCGAAGGACCATCCCAGGGCGACCAGCAGGCGCGAGACCTCGCGGGCCCCCCGATCCGACGGGGCCGCGGGTTCGGCGAAATGCACCCTGGCGGCCAGGACAAGCCCAGGGACCAGGAGCGCGGCCGTCCAGGCAAGGGATTGCAGGCACCAGGCAACCAGATCCATGCCGTCTCCTTGATGCCGGGTCTAGAATCCCATGGGGTCATCCTGCCGACCGCCGTCCCCCAGATGGGTGAATTCGCGGGGATTGTTCGTGATCCACATGGCGGCGTCCTCGGACGTCAAGACCTCGCCTCGCAGCACCGCCAGCACCAGATCCCTGGTGACCAGCGTGTTGAACGGCGTGTCGAACGAAAGCGGGGCGGAGTCCCCTGCGGGCTTGAACAGGAAGGGAATGCGATTGTCCTGACGCCCCCCCAGCACCGCGGCCTGATCGCGCCAGGAATGGTCCGAGGACACGATCACGGTCGTGTCGTCCCAGGTGCCGCTCTGCTCCATGGCGCGACGGATCTCGCCCAAACCCTTGTCGGCGAGCACCATGTTCCCCAGGTAGCCCGAGCGTTTCAGGTTGGATCGGGTTGCCACCTCGCTCTTCCCGTCGAACACCGCGGGCAGGTGCGGCATCAGGTAGTGGACGAACAGCAGTCCCGGCGTGTCGTCGGCCGCCATCCTCCGGGTTTCCTCGACCAGGGAAAGGAACGTCTCCAGGTGTACTTGCCGCGCATTGCCGGGTACCAGGGCCCCGAACGCGGCCCAAAACGCCTTCCCAATCGTCGGCGGTCGTTGCCGGGTCCAGGTTGCCAGGTAACTGGGTTCCCAGGCACACGCGTCCAGGTGGGTGGTAAACATGCGGCAGTAGGGAACTCCGGTGCCGACCAGCCGCACCGGGAAGCCCGCCTTGCGGACCTCCTCGAAGATCAAGGACACCTCGGTCCACGGCACATGGACCAGGTTCCCGTCGCTCCCCCGTCGCATCAACTGGAAGCCGTCAATCCCGAACTCGACATCTCCCTCGCCGGTCAGGAAGCGGGGAAGCGAATTTCCGGTGTCCTGCCCCGGGGGGAATGCCTGTTCGGCCCACAACGACTCCCCACGAAGACGCCCGATTTCCGGCGTCCGAACCCCCAGTCGATCGGCCTCCAGCAGGACGCGCAGGTCGAACTCGTCCAGGATGATCCACAGGACGCGTTCCTGGGAAGTGACGGACTGGAGGGGCGTTGGTCCGGCCGGCTCCACCGGTTGCCAAGGGGTCTTCACCAGGCCCACCGTTCCCAAACCGAACAACAGGATCGCGATGGGCGCCGCAATCCGCAGCAAGGTCCGGAAGAGGCGCCACGCAAGCCCGCGCACCAGCAGAACCCCGACTCCCAGCACCGCGACCCCTACCAGGACGGCGACCATTCCC
>JARKOL010000126.1 GCA_029975745.1 Myxococcota bacterium
AACTGCACCCTGGAGGACACGTGCCTGGGCGGCAGTTGCGTGGGCACCCCGATGGACTGCGACGACGGCCTGGTCTGCACCACGGATGGGTGCAGTGACGGCGCATGTCGGCACAGCCCGGCACCGGGACACTGCTTCATCCAGGGGGTCTGCTACGTCGCGGACGAAATCAACCCCGACAACATCTGCCAGAAGTGCGATCCACCCCGGGTCCAGACCGTCTGGGGTCACAACAACGGCGCGACGTGCGATGACGGAAACGCCTGCACGTTCGATGATACCTGCAACCGTGGCGGCTGCGACGGAACGACCTACGGGTGCGATGACGGACTGGCCTGCACGATGGACGTCTGCACGGGCGACGGCGGCTGCGACTTCGTGGTCCAGCCCGGCTTCTGCCTGATCGAGGGGCGCTGCTACCAGGCCGGAGACAGCCACTTCCTGACGTCGTGCAAGGCCTGCATGCCCCTGGCAAGCCAGACCGACTGGACGGACCTGACCATCCCCTGTGACGATGGCAACGCGTGCTCGAAGGACGACGTCTGTCAGGACGGGTTCTGCACGGGCCTGCCCTACGTCTGCGACGACGGCATTTCCTGCACGACCGACCGCTGCGACGGGCTGGGGGGCTGCTCCTACGCCGTCCAGGTGGACAAGTGCCTGATCGGCGGGGTCTGCCGCAACGCCTACGCCACGAACCCGGCTAACGTCTGCCAGGTCTGCCTGCCCAGCCTGTCCCAGACGAGTTGGCGGCACAACGACGGAGCCGCCTGCGACGACGGCGTCGCATGCACCCTGGGCGACTACTGCCTTGGCGGCGCCTGCAACGGGCTTCCGTACGTGTGCGACGACGGCCTGTTCTGCACGAACGACATCTGCAACGGGGCCGGCGGCTGCACCTACGAGCGCCAGCCGGAATACTGCCTGATCCAGAACCAGTGCGTGCTGGACGGCGAACGCAATCCCGCCAACACCTGTCAGGAGTGCGATGCCGTCGCGTCCCCCACCACCTGGATCGGCATCAGCGGGCCGCCGTGCAACGACGGCAACGCCTGCACGCTGAATGACGTCTGCACCAGCGGCGCGTGCGTCGGAACCCTGCACCCCTGCGACGACGGCGTGGTCTGCACGGCCGACATCTGCGACGGCATGGGCGGCTGCTCGTTCCCCCTGGCGCCGGGGTGGTGCCGGATTCAGGGCGTGTGCTGGCCCCAGGGTGCGCCGAAGCCGAACGACACGTGCCAGGCGTGCGTCCCGCAGGCCAGTACCAGCGACTGGACGGTGCTGGACGTCAACGAACCCGAGATCTGCAACGGCATCGACGACAACTGCGACGGAATCACGGACCCGGAAAACACGTTCGGCTGCGTGTTCTACTACGTGGACGCCGACGAGGACGGATTCGGGAACGGGGGCATCCCGCCGCGCTGCCTGTGCGCCCCCGAAGGGAACTATCGGGCGACCGTCGCGGGGGACTGCAATGACGACAACCCCTCGATCCACCCCGGTGCGACCGAGATCTGCGACTGGGTCGCCGGGCCCGGCTCGGCCCCCATCGACAACGATTGCGACGGACTGTTCAACCCGGAAGGCACCATGGGATGTGCGTTCTACCATCGCGACAATGACGGCGATGGACACGGCGTTCCGGGCGACTTCCGCTGTCTGTGCGAGCCGCAGGGCGTCTATAGCGCATTGAGCCCGACCGACTGCAACGACAACAACCCCTACGCATGGCTGGGCGCGCTGGAGATCTGCGACGGGCACGACAACGACTGCGACGGCCAGACCGATCCCGAGGGCGCGCTGGGGTGCTCGTTGTTCTACCGGGACGCCGACGGGGACGGATTCGGGGTCGGCTCGGAAAGCAGGTGTCTGTGCGGCGTCACCGGGGAATACAGCGCCACGCGCGCCGGCGACTGCGACGACGGAAACCCCGACGTGAATCCCGACGCCTTCGACGCGTGCAACGGCATCAACGACGACTGCGTCGGCGGGATCGATGACGCCCCGCTGGCACTGATGTGCCCCACGGACCCGGGCGCGAACCTGAACGGCACCGTATCGTGCCAGGGTGGCGGTTGCCAGTTGATCTGCAATGGCGCGATTCTCGCCCCGCCGCAGGGGGCCTGGCACGACAACGACGGCGTCCTGTTCAACGGGTGCGAGTGCCAGGATGACGCCTACTCGGTCGAGAGCAGGCACGACGTCTGTTCCAGCGCACGCGACCTTGGGGAAGTCAAGGACGACGGCGGCGTTCGCGTCGTCCAGGCGAACCTCGCGGCCCCCGGCACGTCGGATTGGTGGCGCATCCGGGCCACCGACCTGACGCCCACGACCGAACCCGACGGCTGCGACAAGTTCAACTTCAAGGTGATCTTCCTGGACAACCCCGGGGACGGGTTCCGGATCGACGCCTTCCGTGGGGGCTGCCAGGAGTTCAGGCGCATCTGCAGCAACGGAACGACGGTCGAGTGGGCCACCAACTTCCGGGACGCCTCGGGCCGTGGCGAGTGCGCCTGCTCGCCCCACCAGATCGACCTGTGTGACCCGCCCGAGGATCTGGCCGACTGCATCCGGAGGGTCGGCATCCAGAACTGCGGGTCGTGTCCGGGCATGGGGCAGCCCAACGCCAACCTCTGCACCGACAACTCCGAAGACTTCTACATCCGGGTCTTCCGCAAGGCCGGGGCGGCGCCGACGTGCGCGAACTACCGACTGGAATTCTCGAACGGCAAGTACCCCTACAGCGGCAACTAGATCCTGCCGGAACACAAGGAGCAAGCGACATGTCCCATCGACACCCCTCGGCTCACCTCCCTGTCCGACGCCCCCCGTGTCGGGCGTTCCTGGCCCCCCTGCTGGTCCTCCCCCTGCTGCTGGCCGCCTGTGGGGACAAGGGGGCGCCCTACACGATCGAGGCCCCTGCCGTGACCTTGTCGGCCGAGGGTCAGGGGCAGGTCGCGATCCGGTTCGTCCCCCGCGCCGGATTCAAGTGGAACGACGAGTTCCCCGCCCGCCTTCGGGTCGTGGACGCGGGCACGGCCACGCTGTCGAAGTCGGTCTTCACCCATGCGGACAAGGACTTCCAGGACCAGGGCGGAACCGGTGTCCTGGTGCTGGCCGTCAACGCCTCCGCCCCGGGTGCCACCACCCTGAAGGCCACGGCCGACTTTTCGGTGTGCAACGACGACGAGTGTCGCATCTTCCGAACGATTCCGGTCGAAGTCCCGATTCAGGTGCAGTAGCGGACACAAGGCTACTGCGAGATCCGGCAGGACACCTGGTAGTCCCAGGCGGTCCCAGGCTCGCCGCCGATCACCCGGACCGTGAAGGTGTCGTTCTTGCCCTTGGTGAACAGGCCGTTGACCGAGCCGCTGCCCGGCCCGGCAATGCCGCCCGGATACCGGGGATTGCCCTCATAGCTGGACTCGCCCCGCCAGCCGGTGTTCACGACCTGCATGCCGTCCGGGTAGTCGGCCAGGAACATGTCCGGAATGGAATAGGCATCGAATCGCAGGTCGAACACGGCCCCCTTCGGGATGTCCGAGATGTCCCAGGTGTCGATGGTCCCCGAAGACCCCCCGGACCCGGCCGCCTTCCACGAGTTGCAGATGGTCAGGTCGTACTCGCGCTCCGGAACCTCGCCGATCACCACCATCGCGGTTCCGGAGGCCAGGTTGTCGCCGCCGGCCTGGACCACCGCGTACACGCCGAACGAGCCCTCGCGGACGAACCGGTGGAACACGGTGAACCCGGCGCGCCCCCCCTGGACCGTGGCCACCTGCTGCCCCAGCGCCTCGGGCGAACCGTCCCCGAAGTTCCACTGGAACGTGACCTGGCCCACGCCCGAGGGCAGACCGGTCGCCTCCATCGTGAAGGGATACTCGTTCTCCATGTCGCCCGCCAGGAAGGACGGCACGATGGTCAGCCGCGTGCCCACCGACACCTGCGCGCGCGCGTCCGCGATCTGCTCGCCCGTGTCCGTCCGCACCAGGACCGCCGTCAGGATGTACGTTCCCGGAAGGGTGTACTCATGACGGATGACCGTCTGCGACCGGCCGCCCGAGACCGTCTCGACCGCGGCGTCGGTCGTGCCGTCCCCGAAGTCCCATTCGAACCGGACCTCGGTCAGTTCCGACGGAATCCTGGAGGCGGCCAGCGTGAAGGCGTACTGGCGCCCCACATCACCGTCCTCGATCCCCGGCGGGTCGATGGTCAGCGACGTGTCCACCAGCACCTCGACGCGCGGCAGGCTCGTCGGATCATTCAGGGCATACGGCAGGCCGATCGCCCCAAAGAAGCTGTCGTACAGGTGGACGTTCAGGTCGTACGTGCCGTCCTCCCCCTCCTTCGGCGCCCAGTTCTGTCGGGCAATCCCGTCGGCGGGCATCGTGACTTCGACGATCTTCCGGGGCGGCGGCTGAGGCTCGCCGTCGGCGACGACCGGGAACGCGACGAATGCGGCGCGCAGGCCGTCCGCGTTGATCGCATCGGCCCGCAGGGTGACGTTTTCGGCGATGGTGACCTTGCGGGGACTTGCCTGAAGCCGGGGCCTGGGGGACTGCATCAGCATGCGCTTGTACTGGAACAGCACGATGTCGATGCTGCTGATGCTGCCCAGGCCGATCTTTGACAACAGCTTGTTGGTCTCGGACAGGGTTTCCATCAGCGGCGACAGATCCGCGGAGACGCCGGCGTACACGTTCCACTCGGGGCCCTTGTACTGCCGATCATTCGGGTCGAACGGCAGCGCCAGCGCCAGGTCGGTCCCGGCAAAGAGCTTCAGACCGACGGTCTTGGCCGACAGCAGTTCCCAGTGCGCCAGCTGGATGGACTTCGCCAGCACGCCCCGGAAGAACGGCTCCACCTGGATCTTGAACTCGTGCTTCATGCCGCCGTCGAGCTTGCCCAGCGTGACCCCCTCACCGACATCCTCGCGCTCCTTGATGGGATAGAAGCCCTGCCCGCTGGCGTATCCGAACCCCAGTTTCACCTCGATCCCCTTGTCCACCTTCGGCCCGGTCAGTTTCACCTCGCCCGCCGTGTATCCGACGGTGATTCCGACGCCAACCTCCGGCTTCAGCACCGGCGCGATGCCGATGGGGCCCAGGATCGGGATGAACGCGAACGGAATGCTGCCCAACTCCTGCACGCACTCCAGCTTCCCGGTCAGGCCGCCCGACAGGCTGACCTCGCCCACCGAGCCCGTGATGCCGGCACTGCCCCGAAGGTAGAAGTCGAACTGCTCGACACTGCTGGAAAACCACCCCTTCACGATCCGGACCTCGGCCACCGCGCGCAGACTCAGGCGCTGCTCCAACTGGAAGCCGCTGAACCCCACGTTCACGACGCTGGTTTCGCCCTTGCACTTCAACTTCGGCAGCGACAGGGCGCCGTACAGGACGCCCTCCTCGCCGTCGTCGGGCGGCGGCTCGACCGCCTGGGATCCGTCACGACTGCTGCGCACCACGCGCGTCCCGTCGTCGTCCAGGACCACATCAAAGACGATCGGCGGTCCCTCGGCGATGACGTCCAGTTCCTCGAAGACCTCCAGCAGCGTCGCCGGCACCGTCTCGAAAGTCCGCCGCCCGCCCCCGTCCTCGACCACGTCGATGACCCGGTCCAGAAGGCCGCCGACATGACCGCCAAACAGGACCGTGCCCACGTCGATCGTCCCGGTCGCGGCGTTCCGGCGCAGCGTGACCAGCGCCCGATCGCGCAGGTCGGGATCCGGATACTCGATGGCAATCACGTCCTCACGGGACACCAGCACCGCCTGCGGCGTCAGCCCGGCAATCGCGGCCACGACCGTCGCGGGGGTCGCCTTGCCCGAACTGACCGAGATCACGGCGGAGCCGGGCTGGAAGGAGGCCGCGGTCAGCTCGCCACTCTTGTTGACCCAGACCACCTCCGGCGCGCTGGATTCGAACTGGAAGGACGCGCCGTCCACGACGCTGCCGTCGCCCCGGCGCACGACGGCCCGGATTCGCGCCTTCTGCCCCACCTCCGTGAACACGAAGAAGCTGTCCGAGGTGATCTCGACCCAGCCATCACCACCCGGGCCGGAGTCCCCGCAACCGGACAGCATCAGTACGCCCGCCAGGATCGAAAGCACCGCTCCCAGGAATCGTCCGCGCCCCATCGACCACCTCCCTTGGGAACGCCGGCCCCCTCGCAAGGAAGCCCGACCGTCCCCGACACTCTGGATTCAGTAGGGCAGACTCGCATCCCTGGCGGCCGAAGTCAACTTGCCGCCGACGCACTTGACGCCGAGGCCCGAAGGTCCCGACGCGTTGCGAGCCGAAGCGCCCTGGGACGGATGCAGCGCTTCAGCCGCGGGGTGCCAGGCCCCAGAACTACGTTCGAATGGTGGGATTGGGACAGGTTCGATGGGGGGACGGCGCGCCTACTTCTTGTGGCAGTCGTTGCAGAGCGTGGGCGCCTTGGTGTCGGCCTTCTTGGCCTTCTCGGCCTTGTGGCACTTCTGGCAGCTGGCGTGGTAGGCGTCCTTCGAAGAGGGGGTATCGCCTTCCTTGGCCGCCTTGTGACACTCGCCGCACTTCGGCTTGGACTTGTCGCCACCCTTGAAGTTGTGGTGGCACTTGTCGCACTTGATGTCCTTGGCGTGCGTCGCGTGGTCGAACGTCACATCGCCGCGCTTGCTCTTCACGGTGACCTTCGCGGGCTCGCCCGCGAAGCCCGTCGCCTGGAACGAGCCGATGACCAGCATCAGCGCCCCGGCCGCCAGCAGCAGCGCCCCCGCGACATTCTTCGAAAACACCTTCATGACCTGACCTCCCATGGGTTGGAAATCCACCCGCTCCGGCCCCGGAGCGGCACGCGGCATGGACGCAGGTCCAAGCCGAGTATTTCGGTCCGAATTATCACCCGCCGTGGCACATTTTGCACATCTTTGTGTCCCGACCCGCCGTCGGGTTCCAGCCCTTCGGGTGCGGGCTGCGCCCGGCCGTGCCGCCGACCCGGTGGCACGTGATGCAGTTCGATGCGGCGCCCCGGTCGTGGCACGACGCGCAGGACACGATGTCCCGGCGAGCCGCATCCCCGTGGAAGTCCGGGGACTTCACATTCATGGCCCAGCCGGCCGGATGGGGCGAGGCCCGATCACCACGCCGCTGCCCCTGGGCAACGCGCGCCTCCTCGTGACACGTCTGGCACTGGCGGGTCGAGTGGCACTTCAGACAGGCGGCCGGGTCCGTGCGCGCCTCGATCGGATGACGCGTCAGGAAATCGCCCCGGTGGACCAGTTGCCGATCGACCTGCTCCGAGAAGCGCAGTGCCTGGGGCATGCCCTCCAGACGATTGTGGCAGTCCGAGCAGGAATCCTGGCGATGGCAGTGCGCGCACACGTCCCCGTCGGTCTTGGCCAGGCTGCCGTGACGGGCCATGAAGTCGGCATCGTGCGAGAACAGCGCGGTGGGGCGCGACGGGTTCTCGGCCAGGTCGCCGTGGCATGCCTTGCAGTCGATATCCCGGAACTCCTTGCGATGGCAGGACATGCACATGTCGTGGTTCATCGGGCGGGCCGCCTGGGACGGCGCGGTCCGCTGGGCCACCCCGGCGTGGCACGGTTCGCACTTGCCCTCGGACACCTCGACGTGCAGCGCGTGGCTGAACAGGACCCCTTGGGACGCCGGACGCGGCGTCCACGTTCCCGGATTGGCCGGGTTCGTGTGGCACAGGCCGCACTCGCCGTCATTCTTCTCGTGGCAGTCCAGGCACTGGGCCTCGCGGTAGCGCATCGCGGACGTGACCTGATCGGACTCGATGACCGCCTGGTGGCAATCCGAGCAACCGATCTCGTTGTCGATGACGTGTAGCTTGTGGCTGAACTTGATCCGGTCCTCGCGCTTGACCAGGGATCCGCATGCGAACACGGTCCCCAGCCCGACGGCCGCGATCGCCACCATCCAGATTCCCTTGGACACGTGCAGTCGCTCCATCGGACACCTCACTTGACGAACGTGTCGAATTCGTACTGGAACTTCAGCAACCCCGACCACGCCTGCGTGAAGTCGGGATTCACATGCACCGCAACGTCACCCTGGAGACGCGCCCCCTTGCCCAGGTCGCATCCGGCGGTCAGCGAAACGACGTGCGAACGCTTGTAGCCGCCATCCCCGGTGTGCCGATAGGGCGTCACCCCCGACGGGTCCATCCGCCGCCAGACGTCCCACCCCAGCACCGCGTCGTCATAGAAGTAGTTGTTGATGTCCGCGGTGACCAGCAGGCGGCGGAAGGCCTCGGGCCGATACGCCGCGAACACCCGCGCCTGCGTGTAGGCGTTCTGGAAGCCCTTCAGGCGGGCGACCTCCAGCCCCACCGAACTGCCCGCGCCCGCACCGTCGAAGCGCAGGATCGGGCGCAACCCGACCTCGTAGCCGTGATCGTCATCCTCGTAGTGGTAGTAGCGCCCGTACAGGTTCGCGCCCAGCCACCCGGAGCCGTAGTAGGCCACGTCGGCCCCGACCTTGTGGTAGTCCGCGTCGGTGAACACGCTGAAGATCGACGTCTTCGGGATGCGGCCGGACGGGTCGTACATCCCGTAGTTCAGGGTGAAGCGCCAGTCGCGCCCCAGAAGGTACGTCAGCGAGTTCGACGTCTCCTGGAAGGACGCGGACACCAGGTCCACCAGCACGTAGCCGGCGAACTCGACCTGTCGGAAGTACCTGAAACTGTAGTCGACGCCCAGGTTGGACCGATCGAACTGGCCGTCGGCCCGCTGCCCCGTATAGGACACCCCGATATTGCCGAACTGCCAGGGTCGATAGGCGATCCGGCCACCAAAGACCGTCCGGTCCAGGTCGAAGTCCGACCCCTGGTACGGCACCCAGCCGCCGAACGCCGAGATCTCGAGGGGGATCTTCGGGCGAACGCGGACGTAGACACCGTCCATCATCGTGTTGTTTCCAGCGCTTTCGTACAGGATCTGCCGCCCTGCGCGCACCGTCACCAGGTTCCTGGGATGGGTGTAGGTCACCGTGCCGATCAACAGGTCCCCGGCAACCGAACGTTCACCGGCCTGGTGGAACGGGACCAGCCGGCCCCACCCGCTCATGTGGATCGAGAAACCAGGCACGCCGACGTCGTCCGCGCCCATCGTCAGGTACTGGTACATCGGCATCTGGAACAGGCGGGACGTGGGATCGTTCGGATCCAGCACCTGTCTGCCCAGGAAGTAGGTCGTCGAGGATCCGTAGACCCTCGTTCGACCTTCCGACCGAGGCGACTGGGCCTGGACCGTGTCGGCCGGCTTGTCCCCCTCATCGGCCAGGACGGGCAGGGCCAGCGACAGGGTCAGGGCCCCCAGGATCGCCCCGGAAATCCCGAGGTTCCTTGCACCGATTGCCATGACAGCCTCCTTCACGTCCGAAGCCCCGAGACGCCTACCACCGTTCCGGACCATGACACATCGGGTCGCAGGTCCGCGTTCCGGCATCCCAGGTCCCGTTTCGAATCGCCACGTCCACCTTGCCGTCCAGGTGTTTCAGCGTGTCCAGGATCGCGGTGCCGAGCGTGTTCGTGACCCCCATGTGGCACCAGGTGCAGTCCGCCGCGATGCCGTTGTGATCCTCGTAGTTGCCGGGATGCTTCCCGGTCTTCGGGGGCAGGCCGTGACACGCGTCGCAGGACGACTGGGAGCCGTCCACCACGTTCCAGATCGGGGTCTGGTGCTTGCCGCCGACCAGGTCCGCTCCGTGGCAGTAGGTGTTGGTGCAGGTCCCTGCGACCCGGTCGAAGGACGGCGCCAGGCCTCCGGTCGTGGACAGGTCGCCGAACACGACCTCGGCGGGACGCAGCGTGTCCATGTGCCCCGGGCTGGTCCACGTCGCGGGCACGATGTGACACGCGTCGCAGTCCAGGGGCACGGTGACGCCCCGGGTCGCCCGCAGGTGCGCCTGGTGCGCGCCCACCGTCATCAGCGCCGTGTCCGTGCCGCCTTCCAGATCGCGGGGCGGCGCGTCGTTGTCCAGCCCGCCATGGCAGGCGTTGCACTGGGGCGACGCATTGTGCTGGACCACGCCATCGATGTGCGTGGCGTTGCCCGGCCGCAGGCCCCCGTCCACCGTGGCCGTCGCCTCGTGGCAGGTGCCGCAGGCCGGCACGTTCGCCGGATGCGTCCCGCCCGGAGGCAGTCCGTGGCAGGAACCGCAGGCCACCTGGGAGCCGTCCACGGTCGTCCACAGCGGCGCAGTCCGACTTCCCCCGTCCAGAGTGGCGCCATGACAGTAGGTGTTCGCGCAGGTGACAGTGCCGCCGTCCCAGGTGGGCTGGGCCCCGCCGGCGACCGACAGGCCCCCGAACACGACCTGGACGGTGCCGTCCAGGTGTCCGGCATCATCGACCGCCGCCGGCACCACGTGGCACGACGTGCAGACCACGGGCTGCCCGATGCATTGCAGGGCCAGCAGGTGCGCCTGATGGGCGCCCACCGAGCGCAGCGCCGTGTCGTTCCGCCCCAGCGTGTCCACCGGCGGGGCGGGATTGTCGGTGCTGCCGTGGCACGAGTTGCAGGTGCCGCCGGCCGTCACCTGGACGACCCCGTCGATGTGCTGGGCCGGCTTCGCAATCCGGCCGTCGGCCCCGACCGTGTCGTGGCAGTTCGCGCAGTTCGCCCCGGCCGGGTGGGCACCGCCCGACCGCAACGTCGCCGGCGCCATCCCGTGGCACGTGCCGCACGCATCCTGGGTCCCGTCCACCTTCGTCCACTTCGGCGCCGTCACCGAGCCCCCGTCCAGGGTCGCCCCGTGGCAGTAGGAACCGGCGCAGGTCTCGGTGGCGACGTCCCAGGTCGGCGTCGCGCCGTCCAGCCGGCCCCAGGCGCCGAAGACGACCTGGGTCGTCCCGTCCAGATGGCCGGGCGACTCCAGTTCGGAGGGGACGAGGTGGCAGTCCGCGCACGTCAGCGCCGGCGCCAGCGTCGTGCCCTTCAGGTGTGCCTGATGGGCCCCCACGGTTCGCAGCGTGGTGTCCGAGCGCCCCGCCAGATCGACCGGCGGCGCGGCGTTGGCCGCGTTGCCGTGACAGGAGTTGCACGCGGTCCCGCCCCGGGCCTGGACCTTGCCGTCGATGTGCAGATCGGGTCGCGCAATCGAGCCGTCGGCGGCCACGGTTTCGTGGCACATCGCGCAGTTGGCTCCGGCCGGGTGCGCCCCGCCCGAGCGGACCGTGGCCGGCCCCAGCCCGTGGCAGGAGCCGCAAACGACCTGCCCGGAGGGATTGTCCGCGTTCCAGGTCGGCTCGACGTTCGTCCCCCCGTCGAGGCCCGCGCCGTGACATGCCACGTTGCGGCAGGTGACCCGCGCCGTTTCGCCGGTGCCATTCGCCACCACCTCGGGCACCAGGCCCCGGGCAATCGCGATGCCGACGAAACGAACCTCGGCCGGCAGCGCCGAGTCGATGTGTCCTACCGAATCCAGTTCGTCCGGGATGCGGTGGCAGGTCACGCAGGAGACCGAAGCCCCCAGCACCCCCCCCACCAGGTGCGCCTGATGCGCGCCCACGCCGCGGAACGTCCGCTCGACGTTGCCGCGGCTGTCCGGTGCCGGTGCCCAGGGCGCCTGCGTACCGTGGCACCCGGCGCACGCTTCCTGCGGAGGCACGTCGGCCCCGCCCTCCGCGTCCCGGTACTCGGAACACCCCACCATCCCCCAGGCCACGCAGGCCGCCATCGCGACCCCGAACGTCCGCTTGCCCATGTCGCAGACCTCTCGGCTCAACCCCGGTTGCTCGGCGACCCGCCCGGACCCCGGACGACCGCACCTTGGCGAGGTCGGATTATAGGATGAGGGCCGTTCGATTGACACCCTTTTTCGGCCGAGAAAGTCCGGATTGGACGGCCGTCCCCTCGGCGCACGCCTGGCCGCGGCTTGACCCCGCGACGACCCGGGCCTACCATGCGGGACGCCCGGCCCTCGGGAGCCGGCACGCCGTCGTCGGAGGACGTCCATGCTGACGGAGCGACTGCTTCAGGTGACCCTGGTCGGCAGCGAGTGGGTGCTGTACCTGCTGCTGTTCCTGTCGGTGGCGTCGATCGCCATGATGGTCGAGCGGGCCCTGTTCTTCAGGGCCAGCCGCATCGCGTGGGACCGTCTGCTGGAACGCACCGAACCCCTGCTGCACGCCGGCCAGGTCGGGACCATCGAGGAGGTCGTCCGGACATGGCCCGGCCCCGAGGTCGAGGTGCTGCGCGCCGTGTTCGACGGGGCGGCCCGGGGCCCGGCGGCGATGGAGAAACTGGTCCACGCGGCCCTGCTGAACGAGCAGCAGCGGATGGAGCGGCGCATCGCGTTCCTGGGCACCATGGGCAACAACGCTCCCTTCATTGGCCTGTTCGGCACCGTCCTGGGGATCATTCGCGCATTCCGGGACTTGTCCCTGGACGTCAAGGGGGGCGCGAACGTCGTCATGGCCGGCATCTCCGAGGCCCTGATCGCCACCGCCGTCGGGTTGTTCGTCGCGATCCCGGCGGTCATCGCGTACAACTACTTCATGCGACGCAGCGCCCGCGCCAGCGTCCGCGCACAGTCCGTGGCCAGCCGATTGATGGCGCTGCTGCCCGCGCGACAAGATGTTCAGGTCTGAGGCTTGGCGTTCACACGAAACCCCTGATAGAATGCATCCACCGTGCAGTTGCGGTCACTCTGCCATGCGTGCAAGCGCGGCGCGCCGCCAGTGAGGTGCCAGTGGGTCCGGATGCTTCCAACATTGCCGATGACGGCAACCTGCTACGAACCGTGCTGGCGCTTTCCGACGCCATGGCCGGACTGAACCGAACCCTGGACACCCAGGCGGTGTACCGGGCCGTGTCCGCCTGCGCCGAGAAGGACCGCGGCATCGTGATGGGGTGGATGGGCCTGGTGGACGCCCAACAGCGGGTTCTGGTACCGGTCGCCTGGTGGGGAAGCGAGGACGGCTACCTGAAGGACATCCGAGTGACGGTGGATGGGTCCACGCTGGCGGGGGGACCGGGAGGCCGGGCCTTCGCCACGGGCCTGCCGGCTGTCGTGGACTCGATCGACGACCCGTCCTTTTCCCCCTGGCGACAGGAGGCGTCGCAGCGCGGGTTTCGCGCGGTCGCGGGCCTGCCCGTCCACGACACCGAGGGACAGGTCTTCGGCGTGCTGGTCCTGTACAGCGATCACGAAGGGTACTTCACGCCCATGCGGACCGCGCTGTACACCCTTTTCGCGCGATCCGCCGGCCTTGCAATCCAGAACGCCCGGCTGGTCGAGCGGATGGAGAACCAGGCCCAGGAACTGGAACGCCGGGTCCGGGAACGCACCGGGGAACTCGAGAAGCTGAATGCGGAACTTCGGGAGGCGAATCTTCAACTGCTGGAATCCGCCCGCTACAAGTCGGACTTCCTGTCCAGCATGTCCCATGAGCTGCGGTCCCCGTTGACGGCCATCCTCGGGTTCTCCGAGGTCCTGCGCGACGAGCTGTATGGCCCCCTGAACGCGAAACAGAAGGAGCACTCGGGTCATATCTGGCAGGCGGGCCGCCATCTGCTGGACACGATCGACGACATCCTGGAACTGTCGCGCATCGAGGCGGGCCGCACCGAACTGGACATCGGACGCTGCTACCCAAGGCAGGTCTTCGAGGCGGCGGGCACGATGCTGTCCCAGTTGGCGACCACCCACGGCGTCGTGCTGGAATGGGCGGTCGATCCATCCGCCGAAGTCGCCATCGAGGCGGACGCCCGGAAGCTGAAGCAGGCCCTCTTCAACCTCGGTTCGCGCCTGCTGAAGCTGGCGGGTAGCGGAGGCAGGGTCTGGATGCACGCCGACGTCGTCGCGGACCGGCTGCACTTCGACCTGTCCTGGAGTCGCGGCGGCGAGGGCGGCAACGCCCCGGCCCCCAACCCCATCACCGGGTTCGGCGTGTCCTTGTCCCAGCAACTGGTCCGACTGCACGGGGGCGAAACGACCTACGAAACCCCGACGAACGCCGCGGGACGCTACCGCCTGGACCTGCCGTTGAAGGCGATTCCATCCGAGGTTCCTGCCCCGACCTCCCAGGAGTGAGACGATGCGACCGCTGCGGATCCTGTTGGTGGACGATTCCGACCAGAACCGGGTTCTGATCCGGGCCATCCTCGAGGCGGACGGCTTCGAGGTCACCGAGGCCATCGACGGGGATCAGGCCCTGGCCACCGCCCGGTCGCAGTCCTTCGACCTGATGATCCTGGATCTGGTGCTGCCGGGAAAGGACGGCTTCGCGGTGCTGGCCGAGTTGAAGCACTCGCACCGGGCGGGCGAGATGCCGGTGCTGGTCATGAGCGCCCTGGATGATGAGCCATCGAGGATCCGCGCCCTGGAACTGGGGGCTTCGGACTTCCTGAACCGCCCAGCCGGTCGAGCCGAACTGTCGGTGCGCGTGCGCGGGCTGGTCCGGACCAAGATTCTCCAGGAGCGACTGGACGATTCGTTCTCGAAGCTGACGGCACTGGGACGCAACGCCGAGGTCCACCTGGCGGAACTGAAGGCGACGGGGCGCCTGGCAGCGGACCCGCTGCCGGCACTGGTCGAGCAGTTGCGAGCGGCCAGCAAGGTCGGACGGGACCCGGACCTGATCGTCGCGTTCGAGCGACAGAACGGCTCGTTCGACGGGCGGGTGTTCCTGGGAACCCTGGAGGTCCGTCAGGCGCGCCTGGAGAACGCGCCCGCCATTCCGGCCGCGCCGGCGTGCACGTTGTCCGATGTCGGCATGTGGAACGAGGGCAGCTCGGACCCGGATCCGTGGGTCCACTCGATCCGAAGCGCCCTGGAGCCGGGCGTCGGGCCGGTCCACAGCATGGCGTACTGCGTCGCGCCGGGACGCGTCCTGGCCGCGGTCAACTATCCTGGCGGCGTCGATGCCTTCGACGTCGAGGTCGTCCGCGGGTTCGCGCTGCACTGGGAATTCGTGCGACGCGTCGTGACGGCATCCCGGGAGATCGAGGAGGCGTTCGAGTACACCGTCGGGGCGTTGTCCCGCGCCGCCGAGGCCAACGACGCCCACGTCGGAGCGCACCTGAACCGCGTCAACGCGTACAGCAGCATGCTGGCGGAACTGATCGACATGCCGCCGTCCTTCGTGCGCGCCATCCGCGTCCAGGCCCAGTTGCACGACGTCGGGAAGCTGCAGATTCCCGTGAATCTGCTGAACAAGCCCGGCGAGCTGACCCCGGCCGAGATGGAGATCCTGAAGGAACACACCACGCACGGCGCGCGCATCCTGGGCGATCACCCCCGGCTGGCCATGGCGGCAAGCATCGCGTTGTCCCACCACGAGCGATGGGACGGGACGGGCTACCCCCGAGGACTGCGAGGCGAGGACATCCCGATCGAGGGACGCATCGTCAAGCTGGCGGACGTCTACGACGCCTTGCGATGCGAGCGGCCCTACAAGCCGGCGCTGAGCCACCGCTTCGCCGTCGAGGTCATCACGCGAGGGGACGGCCGCATCAAGCCGACCCACTTCGACCCGACGCTGCTGGACGCGTTCCGGCGTGCCACGCCCCGATTCTCGGAAGTTCACGAGGAGTTGCGGGCCCACAACGGCTTCTAGAACGCCGAGATCAGGCCCCCTTGAAGGCGCGACGAAGGCGGACGGCGGCCTGTTCCACCTGTTCCAGGTCGGGCACCAGTGCGAAGCGCGCATGGAGGGCGCCGGGGTTCGTGCCGTCGGCCAGAGGCTCGCCCAGGGCGGGACCGGGACTGCACACGACGGCGACCGACGGGTCCAGCAGCCGCTTGGCGAACGCCAGCCCGTCCATGCCTTCCGGAACCCGCGGCCACAGATACAGCGTCGCGTCGGGGTCGGGGACGTCGCATCCGATGTCCCGCAGCGCCGGCACCAGCACGTCCCGCTTGCGGCGGTACAGGTCGCGCATCCCGGCAACGTGGGACTCGTCCGCCAGCGCCGCGATGGCGCCGTCCTGGATGAAGGTCGCCGTGCCCGAATCGACGTTGGTCTTCAGCTTCTTGAACAGGTCGATGATGCGCGCATCGCCGACCACCCAGCCGACGCGATGGCACGTCATGTTGGACCGCTTGGACAGCGACTGGAACACGATGACGCCGTCGCGGCCGAACTCCAGGATCGAGCGCGGCGGTCGCTCGGTGAAATAGACCTCGCTGTACGCCTCGTCCGACGCGACAACCAGGCCGTGCCGCGCGGCGAACGCCAGCAGCCGCGGCCAGAAGTCGTCGGGCGCCACGCGGCCCGCCGGCGAGTTCGGGTAGTTGACCCAGATCAGGCGGGCCTTTGCCAGCACATCGGCCGGGATCGCGTCCAGGTCCGGCAGGAAGCCGTTGGCGGCCGTCAGCGGATAGTGCCACGGGACGCCCCCGGCGAACCACGTGCCCCGGTTGTAGGGCGGGTAGCCCGGACTGGGGCACAGCACCACGTCCCCGGGGTCGATCAGGCAGTTCGGGAACTGGAACACCGCCTCCTTGGACCCGATGGTCGCGCAGACCTCGCGGCCGGGATCGACCTCGACGCCGAAGCGCCGCGCCATGAACGCGGACACGGCCCGCCGGAACTCGGGCGCGCCGATGTAGGAGGGATAGCCGTCCCGCGCCCGGGCATCGACCCCCGCCTGGACCGCGCGGCGCACGACCTCGGGGGTCGGCTCGGTGGGGTCCCCCACCCCGAAATCGATGGGCGCATGGCCCGCCGCCTTCAGTTCGGCGACCATCCGATCGACTTCCGCGAACGGGTAACCGGGCAGCGCGGCGATCCGCCGGGATGGGCGAATGTCCATGACGTTCTCCTGGCTGGAAGGGAACCGCGGTCGCGGGACGGACCCGAACTACTGGTTCATCGAGTTCAGGAACTGGCGGTTCGAGTCGTAGCGGGACAGCTTGTCCAGCAGGAACTCCATCGCGTCCAGGACGTTCAGCGGGTGCAGCAACTGGCGCAGGATCCACATGCGGTTCAGCGCGAGCGGGTCCAGCAGCAGCTCTTCCTTTCGCGTGCCGGACTTGTTGATGTCCAGCGTCGGGAAGATGCGCTTCTCCATCAGCTTGCGGTCCAGGTGCAGTTCGCAGTTGCCGGTGCCCTTGAACTCCTCGAAGATGACTTCGTCCATGCGCGAGCCGGTGTCGATCAGGGCCGTGCCGATGATCGTCAGGCTGCCGCCGTCCTCGATGTTCCGGGCCGCGCCGAAGAAGCGCTTCGGCTTGTGCAGCGCGTTGGAATCGACACCGCCGGACAGGATCTTGCCGGACGGCGGAACGACGGTGTTGTACGCGCGGGCCAGACGGGTGATCGAGTCGATCAGGATGACGACGTCGCGCTTGTGCTCGACCAGGCGCTTGGCCTTCTCGATGACCATCTCGGCGACCTGCACGTGGCGGGCGGCCGGCTCGTCGAACGTCGAACTGATGACTTCGCCCTGCACCGACCGCTCCATGTCGGTCACTTCCTCGGGCCGCTCGTCGATGAGCAGCACGATCAGGTAGACCTCCTTGTGGTTCACGGCGATGGCGTGGGCCAGATCCTGCAGGATGACGGTCTTGCCGGTGCGCGGCGCGGCGACGACCAGCGTGCGCTGACCCTTGCCCTGCGGACACAGCAGATCGATGACGCGCGTCGAGTAGTTCTTGGACTCGAACTCCAGATTGAACTTCTCGTTCGGGTACAGGGGCGTCAGGTTGTCGAACAGGGTCTTCGTCTTGGCGACTTCCGGGTCCTCGTAGTTGATCGCCTCGACCTTCAGCAGCGCGAAGTAGCGCTCGCCGTCCTTCGGGGGCCGGATCTGGCCGGACACCGTGTCGCCGGTGCGCAGGTTGAATCGGCGAATCTGGGACGGGGACACGTAGATGTCGTCGGACCCCGGCAGGTAGGAGGTGTCCGGGGCGCGCAGGAAGCCGAAGCCTTCCGGCAGCACCTGCAGGACGCCTTCGCCGTAGATCATCCCGTTCTGCTCGGTCTGCGCCTGCAGGATGGCGAAGATGAGCTCCTGCTTCCGAAGGCCCCGAGCCCCGTCGAGGTTCAGATCCTTGGCCAGGTTCAACAGGTCCGCGATCTTCATGTCCTTGAGGTCTTTCAGGTTCACACGATCCTCCACGTTTTCTTCGGCGCCGAACGGTGTTGGACGTGGACGGGCGCCGCCGGAGCCACGTTCTGGTGGGTCTGCCCCCGGCACCATGCCAGCGGGCAAGATCGAAGCCAAAGTAGTAAAACTGGCCGGGCTGCCGGAAACTGGAATGTGCCAGGCCGAAAAAGGAACCTCGCAGACGTTCGAGACCCGGGAGACCCCCCGAATCCCAGGAAGGTTCGCGGGAAGGCTAACAATCCGGAGACCCGATGTCAACAAAAATCAACGGACAACAAATTCAGCACGCACCAGGAATCGGGAGAAGGGACGCCCTGGCGGCTATGCCTTGGCCACAGCCTCCCGATAACACGCCATCCGCTGGGCCCGATCCGCTTCCGTGAAGGTCGGATCGAACCGCCGATCAATCGCCGTCAGCCGCGTCAGGGCCGGCATGTCCCAGAGCCCGATACCAATGCCGGCCAGCATCGAAGCCCCCATGGCCGTCGTGTCGATGTTCGTGGGCCGCATCACGGGAACGCCCAGGATGTCCGCCTGGAACTGCATCAGCAGGTTGTTCGCGCACGCGCCCCCATCGACCCGCAGTTCCGCGATGGGCTGGCCCAGATCGTTGGACATCGCCTGGACCAGGTCCGCGACCTCGAACGCGATGCCTTCGAGCACCGCGCGGGCCACGTGGGCCGCGGACGACCCCCGGGTCAGGCCGACGAGGATGCCGCGGGCATCGGAACGCCAGTAGGGAGCGCCCAGTCCGGCCAGGGCCGGCACGAACATCACGCCGCCCGAATCCGGCACCTGGCAGGCCAGGGACTCGCTTTCGGGCGCGGTGCGGATCAGGCCCAGGCCGTCGCGCAGCCACTGCACGGCCGCGCCGGCGATGAACGCACTGCCCTCCAGCGCGTAGGCGGTACGGCCATCGACCGTCCAGCCGACGGTGGTCAGCAGACCGTGCCGGGACGCGGCAATCCGATCGCCGGTGTTCATCAACAGGAAGGCGCCGGTGCCGTAGGTACACTTGGATTGGCCGACGTCGAAGCAGGTCTGGCCGAACAGCGCGGACTGCTGGTCGCCCGCGACGCCCGCGACCGGGATGCCGTCGGGCAGGAAGTTCAGGCCTCGGGTCACGCCGAATTCCCCGGCAGATGGCAGGATGCGCGGCATCACGGACGCCGGCACGCCCAGAATGGCCATCAACTCCGGATCCCAGTCCAGTGTCCGCAGGTTCATGCACAACGTGCGCGACGCGTTGGACACGTCCGTCACGTGGGACCGTCCGCCCGTCAGCCGGAATATCAGGAACGAATCCACCGTGCCGAATGCGACCTTGCCGGCCTCGGCATCCGCGCGAAGGCCCGGCACGTTGTCCAGCATCCAGCGAATCTTGGTGCCCGAGAAATAGGGATCCAGCACCAGTCCCGTGCGCTCACGAAACAGCGCCTCGTGGCCCGCGTGCTTCAGTTCGTCGCAGAAGGGCGCGGTCCGGCGGCACTGCCAGACGATCGCATTGTGCCGCGGGCGCCCCGTCTGGCGATCCCACAACAGCGTGGTCTCGCGCTGGTTCGTGATGGCGACCGCCGCGCACTCCCGCCCCTCGACTCCGGCCGCCTCCATGGCCTGACGGGCCGACGAGCCGGTCGCGGCCCAGATCGCCTCGGGCGCGTGCTCGACCCACCCCGGTTTGGGGTAGATCTGGGGAATCTCGTTGGACGCCTTGCCCAGAACCGTCAGGTCGGGCCCCACGACCATCGCGGTGGTCGCGGTCGTTCCCTGATCGAGCGCCAGGATGAATTTCGTCATGGGCACACCTCCTTGGGGGCGGATTCTAGCCCGAAGCCCCGGGGAAGTCAGGGGCGGATGCATCCTTGGTGGGGGTTTGATCGGGTCCGGGCCCCGAAGGGCCGAACGCGCACAGGCCGGCCAGCAGCAGGCCGGTCGCCAGATACGCGGCCGCGAACGTCCACGGACGGCCCTCGGGGACGTCCCAGGGCAGATAGATGCCCCCGACCGGATCCACCGAGTGGATGACGCCGAAAACGCTGAATGCCGCCAACGCCGCGAACGCGCCCAGCACGGCCAGTGCGCGGCGATCGACCAGGAAGGCCACGGCGGCGCCCCACAGCATCGCGGTCAGGATGAATCCACGGCCGACCAGGGTCAGCGCGTCCAGCTCGGCAGCCAGCGCGGCGTGAGGCGTCGCCCCGGCGCCGATCAACTGGCCGGTGAAGATGGTCACGACGTACGCGAGAACCGGCAGGATCGAGAACGCCACCGCGGGAAGGTGCCGCCGCGGCGTCGCCGCGAATGCCTGGACGGTGATCGCGATGCCCACGAACATCAGGATGGGCGCGACGGCCACCTCGGGCACAACGTCGATCACCACCCCCAGAAGCCCCAGCATTCCCCCGATGCCGACGACCAGGCCGGTGGCCATCGTGTAGCCCGCCTTCGCCCCCATCGCCTTGTAGGCCGGGTGGCCGATGTACGGTGTGGACTGGGCCACGCCCCCGAAGAGCCCCGCGACCAGCGTCGCTCCGGCCTCGACCAGCAGGATGTCCCGCGTCCGATAGGCATCGCCCGCCGCCCGCGCCGACGCGGTCACGTTGATGCCTCCGATGATCGTCAGCAATCCAAAGGGAATGCTGACGGGCAGGTAGTCCAGCGCCCCGGGAAGGCCCGCAAGCACCCTGCCGAATTCCGGGTATG
Organism: Myxococcota bacterium; assembly: GCA_029975745.1. Taxonomy (GTDB): domain Bacteria; phylum Myxococcota_A; class UBA9042; order DTJE01; family DTJE01; genus DUVQ01. The sequence goes on from JARKOL010000126.1 coordinate 20,774, forward strand.
GCGGGTGCCATCCGATCGCGGCGGCAGTTTCGTGGACCGGAATCACCTGCCAGCCCAGCAGGCCCAGCACCCGGTAGAGCAGGACGCCGACCACGACCGCCGCCAGCGCACCAGGCAGGCGCCATGGCAATCGATGTCCGGCGACCAGGGCGTACAGGACGATGCCGACCGCCACCAGTCCGGCCACGGGAGCCGAGAAGATCCGCACGACGGGAAACAGCCCCAGCAGGGCCAGACCGATGCCGGCCAGGGGCCCCAGCAGGCCCGCCTGGGGAATCCAGCGCTGGACGGCGTCCCCAAAGAACGCCAGCACCACCTTCACGACGCCCATCAGCACGAGCGTGGCCATGCCGACTTCCCAGGCCACGTAGGGATCGCCGGACTGGGCATAGACGGGGCCGATCACGATCAGCGCCATCCCCAGCGTGGAAGGCGTGTCCAGGCCCAGCGGCATCGCGGTCATGGCACGACCGCGACGGGCGGCCATCCAGGAGTACGCCAGATCCCCGACCATCACCCCCAGGGCCGTGCCGGGCACCATCCGCGTCAGGATGAACGCCGCCGGCATGCCGAACTGGAACACGAGAATCGCCGTCAGCATGACCAGGTTGACGACGTTGTCCAGCAACAACGCGAAGAAGGCGTTCAGGTCGCCGACCGCCAGCCACGGGGGGCCGCGGCGCCCGGGGCCGGCAGGGTTGTCGGATGCGGTAGCGGCAGGTCCGAACACGTTGGGTCGCTCCTTGTCGGGCGGGCCGCCGTCATGCCGGCGGGCAAGGGCTGCGGCATCGCCGCAGCACCAGGGACGCTGCGCGTCGGGCAAGGGCCGCGGCATGGCCGCAGCACTCCAGGGACGCTGCGCGTCGGGCCACAAGCGGCGGCGCGGGGCCAGCCCCTAGAACGGGACGTCGTCGTCGGCGATCGGGGTCGGCGCGGCATCACGGCCGGTCGGCTCGGGAAGCGGCGCGTCCTCCATGCCGCCGCCGGTGCCCTGGCCCGCCCCGCCCACGAACTGGACGAAGTTGGCGACGATCTCGGTCATGTAGCGCTTCTGGCCGTTCTGATCCTCCCACTGGCGCGTCTGGAGCCGCCCTTCCACGAACACCGTGCGGCCCTTGCGCAGGTACTGGCCGCACTGCTCGGCCTGGCGCCCCCACACGACGATGCGATGCCACTCGGTGCGCTCCTGTCGAGTGCCCGCCTTGTCGGTCCAGCTCTCGTTCGTCGCGACGTTGAAATTGGCGACGGACTGGCCGCTGGGGGTCATCTTGACCTCCGGGTCGGCCCCCAGGTTGCCCATCACAAAGACCTTGTTCAGCGATGCCATGTCGATTCTCCAATCAGGGACGATGGTGCGTCGGCCCCGTGCCGACCCCCTTCCCCATATCGTTCGAGCCCGGAATTCGTTTCACCCTACCGACGATCCGCCGGAGGAATCGCCAGAAACCTCGGAATCCTCGATCAACGCCCGGTGCAGCGCCCGTGTCGTCTCCTCGACGCGATCCTCGGGGACGACCACCGTCATCGCACTGGGCGTCAGAATCATGCCCCGGAGGTGCGACATCGACCCCAGCACGGGCAGGCAACGCTCGCGCAGGTCCGGATGCGCCGCGATGTCCCCGATGGCCGTCACGGTGCCCAGGCCGGCTTCGACCCGGGCCGCACGGCACTCCAACGCACGTTCCAGCGCGGACTCGAGCCCCACGTTCGCCGCCTTCGAGAAGACCGCCAGCACCCCGCCGTCCGTTCCGGCGCACACGAAGTCCGGAAGCAGGCAGCACGCCCCCAGCAGCGACAGCGCCTGGGCCATGGCGTCCCCGCCGGCGGGCAGCGACACGCCCACGACCCCCTTCCGGCAGGCAATCCCCGTTGCGGCCCGCGGCGCGACCGGCGGATTCGTCCGGATCACGCTTCCCGGCAGGGTCGGGTCGAACGTGGAGCGCGTGTAGACCGCGATCTTCGCGTCGCGCGCGAACGCGATCGCCTCGGCGTTCAGCACCTTGGCCCCATGGCGCGACAGGTCCAGCATCTGCTCGTAGGACAACTCCGCCAGCCGACGCGCGTCCAGGACCATCTTGGGATCGGCCGTGTACACGGCCTCGATGTCCGAATAGATCTCGCAGCGTTCCGCATCCAGCGCCGCCGCCAGCGCCACCGCCGTCGTGTCCGAACCGCCGCGTCCCAGGGTCGTGATCTCGCGCTTGTACGACGTGCCCTGGTACCCTGCAACCACGACGACACGCCCCGCCTCGAGCTCGTCCAGCACCCGGAACGGGCGGACCTCGATGATGCGGGCGTGACTGTGGCTGGCGCTGGTCATGATGCCGCACTGGGACCCGGTCAGCGAGATGGCGGGCTGGCCCCGCTTCTGGATCGCGATGGCCATCAGGGCCGTCGTGATCCGCTCGCCGACGGACAGGAGCATGTCCAATTCCCGTGTCGGCGGGGTCGGATCGACCTGCTGCGCCAGGGTCAGCAACTGGTCCGTCGTCCCGCCCATGGCCGACACGACGACGACCACGTCGAAACCGGCGCGGCGCCGGGCAACCACCTGCTCGGCCACCCGATCGATGCGATCCAGGTCCGCGACCGAGGACCCGCCGAACTTCAGGACGATAACGGCCAAGGCAACCTCCCCGGGGGACGGATTATAGGACGGCTTCAGGCGGCCGTCGATGGAAAGGGCGGCGGTTCCGGGAATCGCGGGGGGCGCCGTTTGAACACGGTGTACAGGATCGGGACCAGCACCAGGGTGAACACGGTCGAGACCGCCAGACCGCCCACGACGGCGCGAGCCAGCGGCACGTTGGACTCGCTGCCCTCCCCGATGCCGATGGCCATCGGAAGCAGCCCCAGCAGGGTGGTCAGCGTCGTCATCAGGATCGGTCGCAGCCGCACGCGCCCGGCCGCGACCACCGCCTCGAGAGCATCCAGTCCGTCGGACATCCGGGCATTCGCGAACTCGACCAGCAGGATGCCGTTGGACACGACGACGCCGACCATCATGATGATGCCCATGAAGGCGCTGACGGACAACGGCGTGCCCGTCAGCCACAGCGTCAACACGACCCCGATCATGCCCATCGGCACGGCGAACATCACGATGAACGGTTCGCGCAGCGACCGGAACTGGCTGGCCATCGTCATGTAGACCAGCATCAGCGCCAGCCCCATCGCCAGCATCAGTCCCCCGAACGACTCCCGCTGCTGCGACCGCTCGCCGCCCAGCCGAACGGAGAATCCCTCCGGCAGCACCAGGTCCTGCAGGCGGGACTCGACCTCGGCCGCCACGTCCCCCAGCGGACGCCCGAACACGTTCGCGGTCACATGGACGACCCGGTTCTGGTACTTGCGGTCGATCTGGACCGGCCCGGCCCCCGGCATCACGTCGGCCACCGTCCGCAGCGTCAGCACGCGGCGATCGTTCGTGACCAGCGGCACGTCCTCGAGGTCGTGCAGGTCATTCCGGTCGGACTCCTGGAAACGCACGACGATCCAGTACTCGTGGCCCGTGATCGGGTCCGTGAAGATGCCGGGGATGTTGACGTTCCCGGCGACCGAGGTCAGGACGCCCTGGGCGACTTCCCGCGTTGATAGCCCCTGTCGCGCCACCTTCTCGCGGTCGATCCGGATGCCCAGTTCCGGGTAGTCGTCCTCGCGACTGACGCGCACATCGACGGCGCCGGGCGTGGACTCGACGATCTCGCGAACCTGCCGGTGGACCTCGCGCGCCGAGTCCAGGTCGTAGCCGATGATCTCGACGTCCAGGGGCGCCTCGGATCCGAAGTTCATGATGCGACGCTGGATGCCCCCGGCGTCGAAGAACACCTGAACACCCGGAAGCTGCCCCGCCAGATGCTTGCGAACCTGTTCGACGGCCTCGCGGTCGGTGAAGGGCCGGTCCGCGGGCGGCACCAGGCGCACCCGGATGTTGGCCGCGTGGGGACCCGAGTTCCGGGCCCACATCGCCCCGCCCCCACCCTGACGAATGCCCGCGTCGGACACCACGGAGGTCACCTTGTCCCGGCCAAGCGCCTCGAACACGCCTTCCTCGATCCGGGAAACCGCATCCATGGTCCGCTCGACCCGCGTTCCCAGGGGGCCCCGGACCGAGATCCAGAACTGGCTCTCGTCGGTGGCCGGGAAGAACTCGGAGCCCAGCCGCGGCACCATCGCCATCGCCCCGGCGAACGCCGCGGCAATCAGTACCACCACCACGAACCGCCGACGAAGCCCCCAGCGCAGGGCCCTTTCGTACACGGTGCCCAGTCGATCGAATCCGGCCTGCCAGGCGCGCATCAGCGGCCCCAGCAACCGGGGTGCGGCCTCGTCGCCCTGGGCCTTCATGCGAGCCGTCAGCGGCGGAATCACGGCCATCGAGACCAGGTAGGAGGCCCCCAGCGCGAACACGATGGTCAGGGTCAGGGGGATGAACAGCATCCGGGCGATCCCGATCAGGAAGATCACCGGGAAGAAGACCGCGATCGTCGCGACGGTGGACGCGAGCACGGGCATCGCGACCTCCCGGGCCCCATCCAGGGCGGCCTGGCGACTGTCCTTGCCCATCGCGCGATGCCGGAAGATGTTCTCGAGCACGACGATCGAGTCGTCCACCAGGCGTCCGACCCCCAGGGCCAATCCCCCCAGCGTGAACGTGTTCAGGCTCTGGCCCCCCAGGAAGAACAGCAGGATGAACGTCGCCAGGATCGACAGCGGAATGGCCGTGGCGATGACGAACGTCGAGGCGAACGAACGCAGGAACAGGAAGATCACCGCCATCGCCAGCAGGCCGCCCATCAGCGACTCGTTGACCAGGCTGCGGATCGACTGGCGGATGTAAGTGGACTGGTCGAACGAGGGCTCGAGTTTGACCCCGGGGGGCATGCCCCGAATCCGCGGGATCTCGGCAAGCACCCGGTCCACGACCTGTATCGTGTTGGCGCCGGGCTGCTTGCGCACCCACAGATTGACGCCGGGAACGCCGTTGACCCGGACGATGTTCGTCTTGTCCTCGGCACCATCGAGCACGCGTGCCACGTCCCGAACGAAGACGGGCGCCTGACCCGCGCCGCCCGGACGCACCACCACGTCGCCCAGGCGATCGACGTCGGTGATCTGGGTCTCGGCGAACACGCTGAAATCGACGTCGCCAACCTTCAGCATGCCCGACGGCAGCAGGAAGTTCGCCCCGCTCAACGCGGCGACCACGTCCTGGGCCGCCAGCCCCCGGGCCGCCAGCGCGTCCCGATCGGCGATGACCTGGATCTGGCGCACCAGACCACCCGAGATGCTTGCGGTCGAGACGCCCGGCACGCGTTCCAGCTGCGGCTGGATCACGTTGTAGGCCAGGTCGTACAGCGCGCGCTCATCCTGACCCTCGCCGTACAGATTCAACCCCACCACGGCGAAGTTCGAGATGTCCATCTTGATCACGAAGGGCGACTGCGCCCCCGTGGGCAGCGAACTCATGATCTGCTGGACGCGCTGGATGGCGTCCGACGCGCCGACATCGACATTGGTGCCCCAGGCGAAGTTCGCCCGGACGGTGGCGATGCCCTGGCGGGAAGTCGACTCGATGTACGAAACGCCGGGAACCGACGAGACCGCGCGTTCCAACTGCTCGGTCACCGACGCCTCGATGTCGCGGGGTCCCGCGCCGGGATAGACGACGCCGACCATCACGACCGGCATGCTGATGTCGGGAAACAGATCGACCGGAATTCGCGTGACGGACACGTACCCCAGGACCACGACGGCCACCGAGACCATCAGGATCGCGACCGGGTTGCGCAATGCCGTCCGGGTCAGCATCTCAATTCCCCTGGTCCCCGTCGGGCACCGTCCTCACCTCGACACCGTCGCGGACCAGATCCCGCCCCAGGGTGATCAGGGTGTCGCCCACGGCCAGACCCGAGCGAACCTCCACGCGGCCGTCGGGCAAGGTGCGCCCCAGTTCCAGCCGCGCCTCGTGCGCCCGGCCGTCGCGAACCACGTACGCGGTGCCGCCCTCGCCCCGCCGGATCACGGCGCGCGGCGGCACGACGATCACGTCCTCCAGACGATCGATGCCCAGCGTGACCCGGCCGTACATCCCCGGCTTGAGCACCCCCTTCCCGTTGTCGAAGGCGACCTCGACCTCGAGAGTCCGGGTCGCCACGTCCAGCGCGGGCGCGAACCGGGACACCCGACCCGAGAACACCCCATCGACGCCGTCCAGCACCAGGTCCGCCGGCATGCCGACGGTGATCCGGCCGGCATCCGCCTGGGGAATCGTCGCCACCGCCTTGATCGTGGCGATCGTGCCCACCTCGAACAGCGCGGGCCCCTGCGGCCCCACCAGTGCCCCGACGTCCACGTCGCGGCGCGTGACATAGCCGTCGAACGGCGCGGTGATGTCCGCCCAGGAGGCGCGCGTCCGCGTGGCGCTCAACGCCGCCTCGGCCGCCCTGACCTGGGCCTGAGCGACCTTCTCCGCCGTGTCCGCCGCGTCCGCCTCGGCCGGAGCCACCAGTTGCCTGGACCTCAGGCCCTCGAGGCGGCGCGCCTGGTCCTGGGTGTTGACCAGCGACGCCCGCGCCGCATCGAGCTGGGCAGCCGCCTGTCGCCGCTGCGCGTCCAGTTCGTCCCGCTCGACGACCGCAAGGCGATCGCCCTTCAAGACCCGATCCCCGCGATCGACATCCAGGCGCAGCACGTAGCCGGCCACGCGGGACAGGACGCCGGCCCGCTCGCCCGGCAGCAGGGAGACCAGATACGACCGGCGCAGTTCGACATCGATCCGATCGACCGTGCGGACCGCCACCTGGGGGGCCGGGCGCACCCTGGGCGCCTTCTTGCCGCCGTCGGCGCAGCCCGAAGCCACCGCCACCGCCAGCCCGGCCGCCGCCAGGAACCGCATCGCCGACCGCATCATGGCGCCCCCTCCCCCGACAACCGGGCCGGAATCCGTCCAACCGCGCGATTCCAGGCCACGCGCGCCAGCGCCACGCCCAGCCGCGCCCGCACCTCGCCTGCCTCGGCATTCGCCAGCGCCGCCTGGGCATCCAGCAGCTCCACGGAGTCCCCCGTGCCTGCTTCGTAGCGGCCCTGAGCCAGTTCCAGCGCCTCGCGGGCCGCGTCGAGCGCGGCGAGGATCGGCGCCATGCGGACGTTCGCCTCGTTGACCGCCGCGGCGGCCTGCTCGACCTCCAGGCGCAGGGCCAGATCCAGCGAGGCCTGGTCGGCATGCAGCCGGGCCAGACGAGCCTTCGCCTCGCGGTACTCGTAGGTGGTCTGGACGGCGGACAGGACCGGCACCGTCACGCTGACGCCCACGCTCCAGTTCCAGACCAGTTCATGGACCTCCAGCCCGCTGTCGTTGAACGAGGCATTCGCGGCCACCACGGGCAGCCATCGCGCGCGCACCGACCGGATCACGCCCTCCTGGGCGACGATTCGCGCCGCCAGCGCCGCCCGCTCGGGCCGCTGGCCGACCGCCTGCCGCACCCCCTCCGCGGCGTCGAACGGCCCGGCGTCGTCCTCCGCAAGCGGGCCCGGATCGACCACATCGACCGATGACAGGCCCGGATCCCCGATCGCGGTGGCCAGCGCGACCCGCGAGACGGCCAGCGCGTCCGCCGCGGACAGTCGGGCCGCCTCGGCGTTCTGGGCGTCGGCTTCGGCACGCACCGCGTCGATCCGCGGACGAAGCCCCGCCTCGACCAGCGCGCGCGCCCGGTCCGCATGCCGGCGCGCCTGGTCCGCGGCACGCTGCGCCACCTGGAGCATCTGCCGGGAGGCCAGAACGCCATAGTACCGGCTGACGACCCGCTCCCACACGTCCAGCCGGGTCACGCGGGCATCCCCCTCGGCCGCGCCAACCCCGGCAATGGCGGCGCGATGGGCGCCCAGCGTCCGGCCGTGGTCCCAGATCGTCTGGGACATCGTCAGCGAGAAGTTGAAGTAGTCATAGGATTTGTGGGTGCTCTCGTAACGGAACCCGCCCCCGCCGCCTCCCAGGTTCGAGGCGGACAGGCCGGGCCTGGGCGCGAAGTTCCCGGTCTGGCGGTTGTACGCAGCGGAACCCGACAGCGAGGGAAGCCAGCCGGTCATGGCCGCACGCTCGCGCGCCCGTGCCCCATCCAGGTCGGCGGCGGCTCCCGCCATGGCCGGGGCCGCCGCCATCGCGCGAGCAACCGCCTGGTCCAGCGTCAGCACCGTGGGCTGCGCCACCGCCAGGTGCGGCCCGATCAGGACCGTCACCGGCAGCATCCACGCGCAGCATCTGAGTCCACCGATCATCCCGTTGACTCCGTCCCCCGACTCCAGCGCCGGGAACTGATGATATACGCGTTCCCCATCCGGGTTGACAACCCGTGGAATCGCGGGCTCAATGATCGCGTGCCTTCGCACAGATCGTCGGCAGTCGCAACAATGCAAAGGGGGACCCCATGACGCGATCGCATCTTCGCAAGGCGGGACTTGCGGGCATCCTGGCCCTGGCGGGCACGGCCCTGACCGTCGCCTGTTCCGCCGCGTTCGTGACGCCGGACGTCACGCCCCAACTGGCCGCGGCGTACGCCGACCGCTATCCCGATGCGGCCTCGGGCGATCTGGAACGGGGACGGGAGCTGTTCGCCTCGTCCTGCGGCCGCGGCGGCTTCTGCCACAAGCTGCCCAACCCGGCCAGCCGCCGGGACGACCAGTGGCCGTCGATCATGACGCGCATGGCCAGCAAGGCGGCACTGGACGGCACCCAGGAGCGCGACGTCCTCCGTTTCATCCTTGCCGTGCGTGCCCAGTAGGCACCGACGCCCTTGCCCGGGGGAGCCGCCATGGCGCGACTGGCATCCCACCCGCTGGTACGGCTGGCCGCCGCCGTCTCGCCGACCGACCTGGCCATCCTGTTTCCGCCCGTCGGCGCCTGGCTGACCTGGCGCCTCGCGACCTCGCCTCCCGGTTCGCCCGCGCCGGTCATCCTGGACCAGGCCGATCGCGAGTTCCACGACCGACTGGCGGATGCCGCCCGCTTCCTGGCCCACCACTGGTTCCAGTGGTCCGTTCGCGGCGTCGAAAACGTACCGTCCCAGGACCCTGCCCTGCTGATCGGCAACCACAGCGGCGGCCTGATGGTGTTCGATGCCATCCTGGCCTGGCTGGCCATCCGGGATGCCCAGGGTCCCGATCGCGCCCCCCACGGGATGGCCCACGAGTTCGTCTTTCGCATCCCGGCCCTGCGTCGAAACGCAATCCGCGGCGGCGTCGTCCCGTCCCGTCCCGATGCGGCGCACCAGGTGTTCGCGGCCGGTCGGCTGGCGGCGGCCTACCCCGGATCCGACTGGGACAGCCTGCGCCCGTTTCGCGAACGGAACAGGATCGTGCTGGGCGGACGCACCGGCTTCGTCCGGCTGGCGCTGCGCGAGCAGGTGCCCCTGGTGCCGATCGTCACGGCGGGGGCGCAGGAACAGTTCATCGTGCTGACGCGAGGCGAGCGCATCGCCCGACTGCTGGGCTTCCGCGACCGCATCCGATCCAACGTGTTCCCCATCGGGGTCTCGCTGCCCTGGGGACTGGCGCCGTCCTTCCTGCCCTACCTGCCGCTGCCGACGGCCATTCAACAGGCGTTCCTTCCCCCGTTCCGCTGGCCCGGCCTGGGCCCCGAGGCCGCCGACGACCCCGCCGTGGTCCAGGCGTGCTATGACGAGGTCGTCGCCGCGATGCAGACCGCCATGGATGATCTGTGCCGGCACCAGGTGCTGGGCAGCGCGCTCGCGACGCGCCTGGCCGAGGCGCTTGGAGCCCGTGCGAATGCCGGTTGATCCCGCGAACGGTTTGCACTACACCTGAGGCGGCCCCTGCGTGGAGAACGCCGCATGCGCCCGGAACATCCCGTCGCCCTGATCACCGGAGCCTCCTGGGGAATCGGCGAGGCCACCGCTCGCGCGCTGGCGGCCGACGGCTTCCATCTGGCCCTGGGCGCGCGCAGCGTCGAGCGCGTGTCGTCCCTGGCGACGGAACTGGCCACAACCCACGGCATCCAGGCCTGGGGGGGCCCGCTTGACGTCCGCGACGGCGATTCCGTGCAGGCGTTCCTGGACCAGGCCACCGAACGCCTGGGGACCGTCCACGTCCTGGTCAACAACGCGGGACTGGCCCGGGGACTGGATCGGATCGAGGACGTCCGCGACGCCGACTGGGACGAGATGATCCGCACGAACGTCGAGGGCGTGCTGCGAATGACCCGTGCCTGCCTGCCTGCCATGCGACGCGCCGGCTGGGGACACGTCTTCTTCCTGGGCAGCACGGCGTCCCATGGCGTCTACGAGGGCGGCGCCGTCTATTGCGGCACCAAGCACTTCGTTCGCGCGATCACCGAAACGCTGCGCCTGGAACTGCTGGGGCTTCCCATCCGGATCACCAGTGTCGATCCCGGCATGGTCGAAACGGAGTTCTCGGTGACGCGGCTGGGCTCCCGCGAGCGCGCCGATGCCGTCTATCGCGGCATGGAGCCCCTGGTGGCCGCCGACATCGCCGAGTGCATTCGCTGGGCGGTCGGACTGCCGGATCGCGTCAACATCGACCAGATCCTGGTGAAGCCGCGGGACCAGGCGGCCTTCCACCGGGTACATCGGCAATCCTGACGACGAGCAGGACGACGCAAACCGTGGAGAACCCCATGGAATCCCAGGAACAACGCACCAGACGCGCCCGGGAGATCGCGACGTCGCTGGCGGAATGGTTCCCCGATGCCACGGGCAGCCCGCTGCACTGGAGGTCGCCGCTGGAGCTGCTGGTCGCCACGATCCTGGCGGCCCAGTCCCGGGACGACACGGTGAACCTGGTGATGCCCGACCTCATGGCCCGATTCCCCGACGCCCATGCGCTGGCCCAGGCCCCCATCGAGGAACTCGAACACCTGGTGCGAAGAACGGGCTTCTACCGGAACAAGGCCCGCGCCGTCCAGACGTGCTGCAGGCAGCTCGTCGAGCGCCACGACGGAGCGGTTCCGACCCGAATGGACGATCTGACGGCGCTGGCGGGCGTGGGACGAAAGACCGCGAACGTCGTGCTGACCAACTGTTTCGGCATCCCGGGCATCGTGGTGGACACCCACGTCCTGCGGGTCAGCGCGCGCCTGGGCCTGACGGGTTCCTCCGACCCCGAAACGGTCGAGGCCGACGTCGGCGCCCTGCTGCCCGAAGCGGATTGGGGATCCTTCTGCCACCGGGTGACCTGGTTCGGACGCCAGATCTGCCTGGCCCGCAAGCCCCGATGCCCCGAGTGCCGTCTGGCGACGCGATGCCCCCATGTCACCGGCAACGAAATCCGGTAGAGTGCCGCCATGGATGCGTTCGACCAGATGGATCGACAGCTTCGCCGGGCCTCCCGCCTGATCGCATGGGAGCAGGGTGCCCAGGCCGCGGCGGGCTTCCTGGTTGCGGCAACGACGATCGCTCTCGCCGGGGCCATCTGGGCCTCGCGAGTCCCGGACTTCTCGACGGGCCGACGCTTCCTTCTGGCGACCCTGGGCGTCTGCGCCCTGGCGACCCTGGGCTGGTGGAGCTGGAATCGGCTGCGCGCCCGCGATCGGACGGTTCTGGCCCGGCGCGTCCAGCAGCGAGTGCCCTCCCTGGGCCGCGGAATCGAGGCGGTCGTCCGGATGCGGTCGCAGACCGACGAACCCGATGCGGCATTCTCGACCGGACTGCTGGTCGATCAGGCGAACCGGGTGGTTCGAACTCTCGAAGAGATGCCCTCCCGCGCCCTGATCCGGTACCGCGGCGTCGGGAAACTGGTGGTCGCGGCCCTGCTCCCGCCGGCGCTGGGACTGGCCTGGATGGCTGCCGATCCCTGGCCGGCAATCCGCGGGCTGCGCGGCCTGGCGGGCCTGACCGATGCCGCGACCCCGGATTGGCTGATGGGCCCACCCCGACCCGTGGACGCCCTGGCGTTCGACGTCCGCGTCGTCGTGCTGCGCCGAAGCCCCGATGGCCAGGTGTCCCGGGTCCCAAGCGACGAAAGCGGCGACGTGATGGCGCCGCCGGGCATGGAGGTCGAGGTCTCGGGGCGGCTGAGGCGCCCCGCCGGCCTGGGACATCTGGTCGTGTCCGGTACCGGGGAGTCCCGGTATCCTCTGGTGCTGGGGCCGGGCGACCACTTCCGGGCAACCTTCCCGATCGTGGCGGCGGGAACCTGGCACCTGCAGGTGGTGGTCCCGCCGGGCCTGCTGATGACCGAAACGGTTCGCCGCCGCGTCGTTCCCATCTCGCTGGATCGGCCGGTCGTCGAGGTCGTGCCCCCGGAGCGGCTGGCCCTCAAGCCTGGCGAGTCCGCGGTCGTCCGCTTCTCGGCCGAGTCGGCATCCGGTCTGGCCGGGATCGACGTGATCTACGAGTTTCCGCTGGACGGCGACCGCACGCCGGTCCGAATCCGCGACAGAGACGTCCCCCCAGGCACTCGGGCCACCCAGGGGGAGGTGGTGTTCACGCTGCCCGAGGACGTCCTGGACGTCGGCGGTCGCGTCGATCTGATCGTGGAGGCCCAGGATGGCCTGGGTCGCGGACCCGAGGATGCGGGGCGCGGCGAACCCGTTCGATTCATGCTGGACACCCCGGCCGTCCGCCGCGCGGCGGCCCTGGAAGGGCGCGAACGCCTGCTGAACGACCTGGTCGAGTTGCTGGCCGCGATCTCGACGACCGATGCCGCCGCCGCAACCCTGCCCCCGCCGCTGCCGGCGCAGTTGCGCGCCGTGTCCCGCAGCGCGGCGGCCGCCGCGGTCGAGGCCGAAGCGGAGCGCGACGGTCCGGAGAGCACCCTGGGCGCGGTCGCCCGCGATCTGGAAACGCTGGCAGCGGTGGCGGATCCGGGACGGGAGGCCGTCCTGCTGGCGTTGGAGCGATCCATCCTGTGGGTGGATGATGTCGTTGCCGCATCCCGCGCCGCCATCCTGTCCGCGCGCCTTGCCGGCCTGGCCCGAGACGCCGCCCGACTGCGCCAGGCATCCGGAGGGGACGCGAACGCCCTGCGAGAGGCCCTGCGCGCCGTGGTTCGAGCGCGACGAGCCCTGGGCCTGCTGGATGCGACCCGCCGCCAGTGGCAGAAGGTGGCCGAACTGGAGGGCGGCATGCTCCGGTTCGTGCCCGCAACGCTGGCCAGAGTCTCGATGCAGGCGCGGGAACAACTCCTGGCCGTCGAGGACGCCGTGCGGCGCGACGACGCGACGACGCCCCAGCGCCGCAAGGTGCTGGAGGCAGGCCATGCGGCACTGGTGGAGGTGCTGGAGGCGTTCCGCACGGTGGAACTGCCGGGGGTGTCGCCGCCGCCCCGGGAGGCCCCCCTGCCGCCCGAGGTGCTGCCGGCCTTGCGTCAGGCACTGTCCGCGCAACGCGACGTGATGGATCGCACGGCCCAGGCGGCATTCCTGCTGCGACGACGCACCGAGAACCTGTCGGACCAGCGGGCTCCGGACGCCGGACGCCTGGCCACCCTGGTCGAGGAGGCCCGCGCGCTCACTGGCCGCGTCTCGCTGGAAGGGATGGACCCGACCGACGCCCAGACCCTGGCCACCCTGCGGGACGACCTGGGGGCGGCGACGGACCTGCTGGTCCAGGGGGACCTAGTCACGGCGCGGCGCCTGACCGCGGGGGCGATGGAACGAATCAACGGTCTGATCCAGGACTGGCGCGACGTGGCGGAGTGGACCGAGGAGGAACAGCCGGAGTCTGCCGCATTCCTGCGGGCCCAGGCCACCCGGCTGGGACGATCCGTGCCGCCGCTACGCGAGGCCGCACGAACGCTGTCGGACTGGAGCCGGGAACGAACCGGCGTCGTGACCCGGGACGACCGCGAAGGCGCCGCCCGCATGCTGCGCGACCAGGAGCGGGCCCTGGCCCTGATGGCGCGGGCGTCGGAGGGTCTGCGGCGAACTCTGGGCTCGGACGCGGATGATCGCGTTGCAACGGCCCAGTCCGCCAGGCGAAACATGGAGGAAGCGGCCCGGCGCCTGGCCGAAACGAACCCGATGGCCGCCGAGGCCCACCAGCGCCAGGCCATCCAGGACTTGCAGCGACTGCGTAAGGCGCTGGAGCGCGGCGCGCCGGACCCCCGAATCCAGGCCGCCGTCCCCCTTCCGGAAGACGACCCGGTCGAACTCTCGCTTCCCGAACGCCTTCCCCCGGGCGACGCGTTTTCCCGGGAGGTCCGAGCGCACGCCGAAACCCCCGTTCCGGCCCCCTTCGACCCGATGGTCCGCGCCTACTACGACGCGATTCTCGGCCTGTAGGGCCTTCGGAAGACCTGGGTCATGCCGCGGCGACCGCATCGATCTCGACCAGCGCCCCGCGGGGCAGCCCCGCCACCTGGAAGGTGGCCCTGGCCGGACGATGCTCGCCGAAGAACTCGCCGTACATCTGGTTGACCACGCCGAAGTCCGCCATGTCGGTCAACAGGATCGTGGTCTTGACGACATTCCAGCGCCCCATGCCGCCGGCAATCAGGACCGCGTCCAGATTGGCCAGCACCTGCCGGGTCTCGGCCTCGATGCCGCCGACCACCATGCTTCCGGTGACCGGGTCCAGTCCGATCTGGCCGGACAGGAACAGCATCCGCTGGGGACGACACTCGACGGCCTGCGCGTAGGGTCCGATCGCCTTGGGCGCATCCGGGCTCTCGATCGCATGATTCGGGTGCATGAAAACCTCCGTGGGCGAACGTCAGGGCGCGTTGGTCCCCTCGCGGCCATAGACATCTTCCAGGCGGACCACGTCATCCAGTTCGGGCGTGGACGCCTCGATCAGTTCACAGTCGATATTGCTGGGCGCGATGAAGCGATGCACCGTCCCCGGCACGATCCGAAACCCCTGGCCCGCGGACACCGTGATCTCGCGAACGTCAGGCTCCTCGCCCAGTTGGAAGATCAGCGTCCCGGCCAGCACGAACAGCGTCTCGTCCTTGACCCGATGGTACTGGCGCGACAGCCGCTGGCCCCGGTCGATGTGCAGGAGCTTCGCGACGTAGCGGTCGGTGTGGGCCAGCAGGAGCTCGTAGCCCCACGGCTTTTCGACCTTGCGCGGCACGACGATGTCGATCATGGGACCTCCACGGTGACGGACTGCTCATTATGGCGCTGATTGAACTCGCGGGAAAACGCCTGCGCCTCGGCCTGACTATTGTAGCGACCGATGCGGATCCGGAACCAGTGCTTTCCCCGCGCATCGACGAAGGGCATGACCCGCGCCGGATACCCCGCTTCGACCAGTGACGCCGCGTACGTGTTCGCCGCCTCCTCGTCCTGGTAGGCGCGGACCTGGACCTGATATCGCCGGGAAGGCTTCGGCGGCACCCGCTCGGAGTGAACGACCGGGGACGGGACCGGGGACTCGACCTCCGCATTGGCTTTCGCGGGCAGGGGCAGGGGCACGGGTTCGGGCGCGGGGGGCGGGGCCTCCGGCTCGAGCGGCGCATCAACCGCCGCGGTCTGGAAGCACTCGTGGGCGGGCGACAGGCGGGAACACCCGGCCTCCGGATCCGACACGCGCACCACGGACCAGGGGACGGGAAGCCCGACGGCCTGGACATGAGGCTCGAACCCGCGACGCCCGCCCGATGCCAGGACGTCCTCGCATGCACGCGGATCGGGCAGCACGACCGGCACCGGCTGGGGCGTGACCGCGGGGACAGGGGCAGGTTCCCGGGCAGGCGCAGGCTCGGGGAGGGGCACGGGCTCGGGAAGGGGCGCGGGCCCGGGAAGGGGCGCAGGCTCGGGGAGGGGCGCGGGCTCGGGGTCAGGCGCCGGAACAGGCTCGGACCTGGGAACGGGAGCCGGCGCGGGAACGGGTTCAGGGCCAGGTTCCGGCGTCGGCACCGGCGCCACCGAGCCGCTCGGCGGCCGGGCCTCGCCCTCCTCGACCAAGAGGCCGGAAGGCAAACCGCTCGGCACCCGCGGCGCATCGGGAACGGGATCGTCCGGCAGGGGAGCCGAAAGCACGACCCGCGCGGGCTCCCCGGCATGGGACGGCATCGGCTCCGAAGGCGACATCATGCCGGATCCCAGCAGGAACCCGCCCGCGAAGGCCAGTCCGACCAGGCCCAGGACCAGAAGCAGGGTGCGACGGATGTGGCGGGGCTCGACGCGCAGCGGAGCCCGCTCGCGAATCTTCTCCAGATCCCGAATCCGCACCTCGATGGGCGGACGGTCGGGCCGGGGTTCAGGTCTGCTCATCCTCGGCCCCGTAATGCATCGATTCGGGGGCGCTGACGCCCAGCAATCCCAGGCCATGGCCCAGGACCGCCTGGATGCGCGACACCAGGTACAGTCGGGCCGCCGTCTTGGCAGCGTCGTCCGAAATCACCTTTTCGGTGGCCTTGTAGCGCGTGTAGTACGAATGGAATCCCTTGACGACGTCCATCAGATAGAACGCCACGTGATGCGGCTCGCACTGGGTCGCCGCCGACGCCACGACCTGGGGATAGCGCGCCAGGTCCCGGATCATCGCGCGTTCCTCGGGCAGCCCCAACGCCGCGTCCAGAACCGGGTCGAACCCGGGAACCGTCAGCCCGGCCTCCGCCGCCTTGCGCAGAATCGATGCCACGCGAGCGTGTCCGTACTGCACGTAGTAGACGGGGTTCTCCATGGTCTGGGCCCGCGCCAGATCCAGGTCGAATTCCATCTGGGCATCCGCGCGTCGCAGCAGGAACAAGAAGCGGACCGCGTCCCGACCGACCTCCTGGACGATCTCTTGCAGCGTCACGAACTTGCCCGTCCGCTTGCCCATCGGGACGACCTCGCCCCCCCGGATCAGCGTGACCATCTGGACCAGCAGCACCTGGAGCAGTTCCGGGTCGTGTCCGAACGCGGCCATGGCGGCACGCACGCGCGGGATGTAGCCGTGATGGTCGGCGCCCCAGACGTTGATCAGGCGCGAAAACCCGCGCTGGGCCTTTTCGTCGTGGTACGCGATGTCGGACGCGAAATAGGTCGGAACCCCGTTGCCGCGCACGATGACGCGATCCTCGGCATCCTCCTCGGAGTCCATCCGGAACAGGACGGCCCCAGAACCGTCGCGGTACGCGGCCCCCCGCGCCAGCAGGGCGTCCACGGACGCCTGGACACGGCCGCTGGAGTGCAGCGCCCGCTCGGAAAACCAGTGGTCGAAACGAATGTCCAGATCCGCCAGCGTGGCCTGGATGGCATCCAGCAGCCGGGACGACCCGAACCGCACCACCGCGTTGTCGTCGGCCGACCCGATGTCGTCGTACTGGCGCCGGCAGATCGCCTGCCCTTCGTCGGTCTGGACGAAGGACGCGGCCAGATCGCGGATGTACTGGCCGTGGTAGCCGTTCTCGGGGAACGTGACCGGCAGGCCCAGGATCTCGCGCCCACGCGCATGCAGCGACCGCCCCAGCATCCCCATCTGGTTGCCGACGTCGTTCAACAGGTACTCGGTCTCGACGGCGAAGCCCGCAGCGCGCATCAGGCGCGCCGCGGCATCACCCAGGATCGCGCCGCGCCCATGGCCCACGTGCAGCGGCCCCGTGGGGTTGGCGGACACGAACTCCAGCAGAACCCGCTGCCCCTGGCCGACCTGCGGGATCCGGAACAGGGTGTCCAGTTGGGCGAACCACGCCTCGGAACGCACCCGGAAGTTCACGTACCCGGGCGGGGCGAAGGTAACCTCGTCGAAGAGGCCCGGAGGCGCATCGATAGCCGCGATCAGGTCTTTCGCGCAGTCCGCCGGCGACCGCTTCGCGAATCGGGCCAACGCCAGCGGCAGCGCGCACCCGAAATCCCCGAATTCGGGACGCTTGGGGCGCTCGATCACGACCGCGCCCGGGAAGTCGGCGGGCACCTTCCCCTGGGACTTCAACAATTCCAGAGCCTTGACCAGAACCTGGGCAACGATCGCTTCCATGGCCGACCTCCGGGCCCTGTTGTAGCCGCAAACGCCTTGCGCGGCAAGGGGCGCCGAACGGCCGCAGCCTCCCAAGGAGGCGTCCGTCGGCGGGCACCCAGGCCAACGGCGAGTGCGCTTCGCAGGGATTGGGGCTAGACTTGGCGGGCGTCCTCGGCGTGACCCAGGATCCGGGACAGCCATGGCGCACTTCCCATTTCCAGCGGAGCCAGACCCCGATGATCGCGACCCGGAAGACGTCACTGACAATCGCCACGATGAGTTTGGTCGCGATGGCGACCACCTGGAGCGCTCCCCGAAGGGCCGCGGCGGACATCTGGGTCAGCAGCGCCGGCGGCAATGCCACCGAACTGGAGCATCGCCTGGACGTCAGCCGCGAAGAGGATCTGGCGCGGATCGAGATGCGACGCGTCGTCCGCAACAACGGCCACAAGACGGCCGACCTGGTCCTGGCGATTCGGGTGCCCCGGGACACGGTGGCGACCGGTCTGAAAGTCGCCCCGGCCGGACATGCCCGGCTGCAGTGGGCTGGCCCCGACCTCCTGGTCCTGGTGCTGCCCCAGGTGGGCCCGACGCAGGACCGGGAGGCCACGCTGACCCTCCGAGCGCCGATGGCCATGGGGCCGACGGCGTTCGAGCTGGAGCTGCCCGGCAGCGACGAGCCGCCTGGGATGGCCCCCCGACGCGTGTTCGTGGCCGGCGAGCGCGAGGTCCCGACCCGAAGCCCTGGCCACGCCACGCTCGGCATTCAGCGCCGGCCCCCCGCCGTCGCCCGCGCCAGTCACTTCTACCTGCCGCTGGACGAGGGCGGCCTGCTGCTGGCGACGATCCAGGCCCCCCGCTACTTCACGACGCGCCCCAATCCGGCGCGATCCCTGGCCGTCCTGGACGTCGGTCCGGAAGCCCGGTCGGCGGGCCTTCGGCTGGCGGCCATGGTCGCGGCCCGCTTCGCCCGCGGCACCCACCAGTTCCTGCTGCCGGGAGATCCGCCGACGCCGATCGCCGAGGGATTCGTCTCGTTTCCCGAACTGGCCGCGATCCTCGACGCCCGATTCCCGGACGTCGCGCCCCCGCCTGCCGTAACGCCGCGCCAGGATCTGGCCGCGATGGTGGCGGCGGCACCGTCGCTGCTGGCCGGCAATCTGGCCCCGTGCCGACTGCTGCTGGTCACGGATCGCGAGGCGCCAACCGCCGCCGAGATCGCCGCCGTGACCGGGACGCTGACGACCCTGCCGCCCGGCTCCCTGGTCCAGGTGCTGGTCCTGCGCGACACCACGTCGGGCCTGGGCCTGCGAGACGACGCCCATCCGTTGGCGGCCGTGGCCCGGCACCACGGCGGCATCGTGATGGGCATCAACCCCGGTTCGCTGGACCCGGACGGCCTGGCGCACGTGATGGGCCACCTGGTGCGGCCGCTGTGGGTGGACGATCTGGAACTGGTCCTGGACCGGGAGGCGCTGGGTGAACCGGGCGCGAACGAAACGGCCGAGCCGCCCAGTCCCATCGTGGTGCCCGCATGGGGCACCCTGCCCGGGGACAGGGCGGTCCTGCGCTCGGGTCGCGACAGCCGTCCCGGAACGGCGATCGCCTCGCTGCTGCCCGAGGGGGGTGCCGCCACGACGATTCGAGCCGTCCCGGCCCAGCCTCCGACCGTGTGGTGGCGCGCCCGCCTCTGGACCGGAGTCTGGACGCTGGAATCGCAGCCGTCGCCGGCACTGGAAACCCACGCGGCGCTGCGGGCCGTCGCGGCATCCTGGTACCCGGACCTGTCCCTGGAGGCCCAGGATCGGATCGCCGGGATCGTGCGAGCGGTCACGCCTCGCTGGTCCTGGCACGCCACGCCGAACGGATCGACCTGGACCCGAAGATAGCCCGCCCTGGGTGCGGGCGGGATGGCACGGAACATGGCCCGGACACGCCGAAGAGGCCCCGGGCGCGGGAGGTGCGGTATGAGGTACGCGCAGGCAAGCCTGATCGTCCTGGTGTTCGCGGTCGCCCTGGGCTCGACGAACGCCCGGTGCAGCGCCCCGGAGGCAGGCAACCGGCCCGTCCAGGCCGTCGGCCGAATCGTACAGGCACCCGCCTGGAACAAGCCCCTGCGCGGATGGGCCGCGGTCGATGCGCTGGTCGAGGAGCAGAAACTGGAGGCCGCCTCCGGGATGGCCGAAAAGCTGCTGGCCGACGCCCGCAAGGCCCGCAACGTCGCCGAGGAGGTCCGCGCACTGGTCCGGCTGACCCAGATGCGCATGGGCCTGCACGGATACGAGACCGCCGTCAGGAACCTGAAGGACGCTCCCTGGCCGAGCGATCCGCTGGCCCAGGCCGTGCTGAATCTGTACTACGCCCAGGCCCTGGTGACCTACGGCAATGGGTACTCGTGGGAAATCCGCCAGCGCGAGGAGGTCGCCTCGACGGGCCCCGTGGACCTGAAGGCATGGACCGCCCGCCAGATCCGCGCCGAGGCCCAGGCGGCGTTCGGCGCCGCGTGGAAGCAACGGGAGGCATTGGGAGGACTGGCCCGGGACGCGCTGCCCGAATTCGTGTCGGCCAACGACTATCCCGACGGCATCCGGCCGACGCTGCGTGACGCCCTGACCTACCTGTTCGCCTCCTTCCTGGACGACTCGGGCGACTGGACTCCGGCCCAGTCCGGCGACGTGTACCTGCTGGATCTGGAGGGCCTGCTGGGACCCGCCCGCCCCGCGACCGACGCCGACCTGGCCGCCGACCGGCATCCGCTGGAGTCGCTGGCCGCCGTCCTGGGCGACCTGGAGGCGTGGCACGACGCCCGGAAGGCCGTCGGCGCCCGGCTGGAGGCGCGGCTGCAGCGCATCCGCCACCTGCATGAACACGTCACGCAGGACGACGACCGGACCCGCATTCGGGAACACCTCGTCAACAGGCTGGAAACGACCCGCAGCGACCCGTGGTGGTCCGTCGGGATGGCCCTGCTGGCGGAACTGACGCGATCCCGGAACGTCTGGGATGCCGACGCGCTGGCCCGGACGATCGCCGAACAGGGATGGAAGGCCTTTCCGGACGACGTCGGGGGACGGCGCTGCCTGTACATCGTGCGAGCCATCGAGGCCCCCGAGTTCACGATGAACGCGATGGCGTCGGACGCCCCCGATCGACGTTCGATCGGGGTGACCTCGCGCAACCTGGGCCAGTTGCACTTCCGGGCGTGGCGAATCGCGGATCCCTGGGATCTGATCGAGCGGTCGGACGACTACCATTTGATGCCCCGAGGCAACGAACTCGAGGCCCGGCTGCGCCGCTCGCCCGACCATGCGTGGTCCGTCGAACTGCCCGTGCTGCCCGACTATCGGAACCACCAGACCTGGGTCATGCCGCCCATGCGGACCCCCGGCCTGTGGATCGTGGCCGCGTCGGCCGACCCGGGGTTCGGCGAGGAAGCCAACGTCCGCACCGCGGTCCCCATGGTGGTGGGCGATCTGGTACTGACTCGGACCGTCGAGGACGCCGACGTGTACGTCCGCGTGCTGTCGGGCGCCACGGGCAGGCCGGTCGCCGGCGCCGAGGTCCGGATGTACCGCAAGGATTGGAACAAGGGCCACAAGGTCGCGGCGCGGGCGACATCCGGCGACGACGGTCGGGCGATCCTGAAGGCCGGGGGCACCGGCAACCAGTGGTTCGTGGCCGCGCAGAAGGACGATCAGTTCGCGCTGGACGCCGACGCCTTCTGGCTGGGCCGTCCCTCGCGACCACAGGCCCGGGACGCCGCCCTGATCTACACCGATCGCAGCATCTACCGGCCGGGCCAGACCCTGAAGTTCAAGGTCCTGGCCTACGGCACCCAGACGCCGGGCGAACGATTCCGCACGCTGCCCGACCGGAACCTGACGGTGACCCTGCGCGACGCCAACGGCCAGCAGGTCGAGGCCGTCGAGGTCAAGACCAACACCCACGGCACCGCATCGGGCCAGTTCCTGCTGCCCGCGGGACGCATGCTTGGCCCATGGCGCCTGGTCGCGTCCATTCCC
>JARKOL010000129.1 GCA_029975745.1 Myxococcota bacterium
ACCCTTGCACCGACGACATTTGCGACCCGATTTCCGGCTGCAGCCACCCATTCAACACGAACAGTTGCAACGACGAGAACGGCTGCACGCTGAATGATCGCTGCATTCTGGGCGAGTGCATCGGCGAACTGAAGGACTGCAACGACGGAAACCCCTGCACCCACGACTCGTGCCAGTTCGGGTCGGGGCTCTGCATCAACTCGCAGCATTTCGGTCCCTGCGACGACGGCAATGCATGCACGGTCAGCGACTCGTGCGCGACGGGCGAGTGCAAGGGGGTTGCGCGCAACTGCAACGACAACAATCCCTGCACCGACGACTCGTGCGATCCGGCCATCGGCTGTCTGAACGTGCCGAACACGAATTCCTGCAACGACAACGATTCCTGCACGTTGAACGACATGTGCGTGGCCGGGGTCTGCGCGGGAACCCCGATGAACTGCGACGACGGCGACTCGTGTACCGAGGACTGGTGCAGCGGCGGGATCTGTCGGCACCAGCCCTATCCCGACGGCACGTCGTGCGACGACGGCAACGACTGCACCCTGATCGATCGGTGCTCGCTGGGGCGGTGCATCGGGACCGGGGTCCGGGACTGCAACGACAACAACCCCTGTACGGTGGATGCGTGCGTCGAGGGCCAGGGGTGCGTCCATACGCCGACCGTGTGCGATGACGGCAACATCTGCACGGCCAACACGTGCGACCCGGCGATCGGCTGCGTCTATCCCCCGATCCCCGGCAATTGCGACGACAACGACCTCTGCACGTTGAACGACCAGTGCGTGAACGGCGTATGCACCGGGACGCCGAAGAACTGTTCTGACGGCGACCCCTGCACGCTGGACATCTGCACCAACGGCGTCTGCTCGCATGCCCCGAACCTGGGGGATTGCGAGGACGGCAACCTGTGTACGCAGGGCGAACGGTGCATCAATGGCCAGTGCGTCGGGGGCACTCCGATCACCTGCAATGACGTCAACGAATGCACGACCGACTCGTGCAATCCGGCCAAGGGATGCGTGTTCACCCCACGGACGGGCCAGACCTGCGACGACTACAGCGTCTGCACGGTGAACGACAGGTGCTCCAGCGCGGGCGTCTGTACCGGAACGCCAATCGTGTGCGAGGACAACAACTTCTGCACTGACAACCTGTGCGATCCGCAGTACGGCTGCTACTTCCGGAACAACGGCCTGCTGTGCGACGACGGCAACCCCTGCACGTTCATGGACCAGTGCGGCGGCGGTTCGTGCGTCGGGATCAACTACTTCACGGACCCGGTCAGCAAGGCGGCGACGCTGGTCTTCGGCGAGATGCCGGCGCGCGCGGGCAGCGGGCTGGACGTGGACGAGAACCCATCGACCTGCTCGCCCAAGAACCTGGCGGACCCGAACCTGAACTGCGCCGACGGCGTGGACAATGCGTTCGCGAACCTGCAACTGCTGATCAAGACCCAGTTCGGCCCGCAGCTGCTTGCGGCGGTCGAAGGTGGCGCGCTGGCGTTGATGTTCGAGCACGAGGTGCCGGGCCCAGGGGCTGGCCCCTACGAACTGAACGTGTTGTTCGGCCAGCGGACCGTGCCGCTGACGTGCGATCCGACGAAGGCCGGGTGCAATTACAAGGTCTTCGCGGACACGCTGGTCGGCACGTGCGCGCCACGGTTCACGTTCCCGAA
Source organism: Myxococcota bacterium (assembly GCA_029975745.1). Taxonomy (GTDB): domain Bacteria; phylum Myxococcota_A; class UBA9042; order DTJE01; family DTJE01; genus DUVQ01. Next base: position 1,679 of record JARKOL010000129.1, read on the forward strand.
CGCCACGCTGGTCGGCAACAAGCTGACCGCCGGCGGCAAGGCCCACGAGGCGATCGTCTTCCTGGTCATCGGGACGACGCGGGTGCCCCTGACCCTGAAGTGGGCGCGGATGGAGGCCACCGTGACCGTGTCGGGCGGCCGGATCACCGGCGGGACCGGCGTGCTGGCCGGCGCGTTCGAGAAGCGGGAACTGTTGAATGCCCTGGACACCGTGCCGGCGTCCGAGTTCACCCCGTACACCCGTGACAACGTCCGGACGAACATCAATCTGTTCCTGAATCCCGACATGGACGTCAAGGGGACCGGCACCAAGGACTACGCCAGCATCGGGATGCCGTTCACGATCGTGACGGGACACGCGGTGGGGCGGTTCTAGGAGCCTTTCGGGCAATTCCGTTCTACTGCGGCGTCCGGTCTCAGGCCCCGGTCCGGACCTGCGCGAACGCCTCGTACAGCCGCACGTTGCAGTCGATGCCACCGAAGAAGTGGGCCACCTTGAACTTCTCGTCCGGCGAGTGGATGTCGTCCGAGTTCAGCCCGTAGCCGACCAGGATTGCCGGGGCGTGCAGCGCCTCCTGGAAGACCGCGGTGATCGGGATCGACGCCCCTTCCCGAACCAGCGCCGGCCGGACACCGAAGGCCCCCTCGAACGCCTGCGCCGCCGCCTGGATGAACGCCGAATCCGCGGGCACCATCACGGGGGTGCCGCCGTGCAGGTACGTGGTCTCGGCGACGACGCCCGGCGGGCAGTGCTTCTGGACGTGGGCATCCACCAGTTTCGCGACCTTGGCGGGATCCTGGTTGGGGACCAGGCGGAAGCTGATCTTGAAGCCGCCTTCGGACGCGATGACCGTCTTGGAGCCGGCGCCCGTGAATCCGCCCCACAGCCCATGCACGTCGAAGGACGGCCGGCCCCAGTTGCGCTCGACCGCGGTGAATCCGGTCTCGCCCCACAGCGACGGCACGCCCAGATCCGCCGCGACGGCGTCCTCGGGTTCCTGGACCGAGGCGAATTCGGCGCGTTCCGCGGGGGTCAGCGCCAGGACATCGTCGAACAGCCCCTCGACCTGGATGCGGCCCTCGGCGTCCTGGAACGAGGCGATCAGCTTGCCGAGGGCGTTCAGGGGATTCTGGACCATGCCGCCGTACATGCCCGAGTGCAGGTCCCGGTTCGGGCCGCGGACCTTGACCTCCAGGTAGCAGATGCCGCGCAGGGCATAGACGATCGACGGTCGCGTCGGGGACATCCAGGACGTGTCGGACACGGCCACGGCGTCGCAGGCCAGCAGGTCGGCGTGACCGCGGACGAAGTCGTGGGTCATGCCCTTGCCGCCTTCCTCCTCGCCCTCGATGAACACCTTGATGTTGCACGGCAGGGTCCCGTGCGTTGCCAGCAGCGCCTCCAGCGCGCACAGGTGCGTCATGAACTGGCCCTTGTCGTCGGAGGTCCCGCGCCCCCGGATGTAGCCGTCGCTGACCACCGGGTCGAACGGGGGAGTCGTCCACTTCTCGACGGGATCCTCGGGCTGGACGTCGTGGTGACCATAGATCAGGATGGTCGGCTTGCCGGGCGCGTGCAGCCAGTCGGCATAGACGGCCGGGTGTCCGCCGGTCTCGATCACGGCGGCGTGCTCCATGCCGATGCGCGCCAGGAAGTCGGCCGTCCACTGCGCGGCGCGACGCACCTCGTCGGCGCGGTCCGGGTCCGCCGACACGCTCTGGATCTTCAGCAGTTCGATCAGGTCGGCCAGGAAGCGGTCGCGATGCTGCGCCGCGTATGCCAGGGCCTTGTCCATTCGGATGCCTCCTTGCGGGAACGGGTTGGGGTCAAGGTCGCACGCGTCCTCGCCGTGCGGCCAGTGCCAGCAGGAAAAGGGCGAACGGCGCCCACGCGCCTTGTCGCGGCAGGGGCGAAGCCCCGGTGTCGCAGCCGCCGGACCGCGTGACCGGGGGCCTGGGGGTGCCAAGGTCCGGGGCGTGGCCGGGATCGGACGCGGTCCCTGGGTCCGGGGCCTGGCCCGGGTCGCCCGCGCCGCGATCCAGCGGGGTTCCAGGGTCGTCGGGGGCGCCCGGGTCGGCCGGGTTCGGCGGGTCGGGGCGTCCCGTGTCGTGGGGCACGTCAGGTGTCACCGCGGCGTCCGGGGCGGCGACCTCGGGGATCGGCTCGGGCTCGGGGGGCACCAGCGAGCAGGGATCCTCGCCGCCAGGCCATGGCTTGGTGATGACGAAATGGTCCAGAACCTTCTGGTTGTCCGCGCTCGTGGTCAGCAACTGGGTGGCCGTGGCCCGGGCCGTGTAGGTGGCGACGTTGCCGTCGAAGACCAGTTCCACGTAGTGGTGGTCCCCCGAGCACACCGAACTGCCCTCCGCGGTGGGGCAGAACAGCTTGATCGCGTTCAGCAGGCCGTAGGTCATGGCGCCGGCGCCGCCCGTGACGGCGTACCAGGTTCCTTCCCTGGGGTTCGCGGCGATGCGTCCCCCGCGCATCGGACGGAATCGTTCGTACCAGTGGTTGTGGCCGTAGAACACGAAGTCCACGTAGTGCTTGTCGATGATCGGGATCAATGCCGCGTTCTGGCGCTGCTCGTCCGGCGGATGGGACAGATCCTTCCCGAAGATGCCCGCGACGCTGGTGTGGATCGGGTGGTGGAAGAACACGACCTTCCAGAATCGGGGATGTTCGGTCAGCACGCGGTCCAGCCAGGCGGCCTGGTCGGCAAAGGCCGTCGTGCCGCCGCGGAACGTCATGGTCGATAGCGAGACGACGATCAGATTGCCGGCCGTGACGAAGTAGTAGTCCTCGGTTCCGGACACCTCGTTGCGTGGCAGGTGGAACAACTGGTTGAAGTAGGCGGTGTCGCCCTCGCCGGGACCGTCGTCGTGGTTTCCCAGGGTCGGCAGGTGCGCCGCGGTGGCCAGTCCGGGGTCCGAGGCGCGCAACCAGTTGGCCCACTGTCGCGTGTCGGTACCCGAACGAACCAGATCTCCGGTGTTCAGCACCATCAGGGGATTGTCGGTCAGCGACTCGGTCAGGATGGGGCGCCAGCGTGGCGAGGGACCGCTGTCGTCGTCACTGCGATCGTCGCCCATCGCGACGATGCGGAGCGGCGGGGCGCACCCCTCCAGGGGCCCGGTCCGGAAGACGAAGTCCGGGCTCCAGGCGCCGGGGCCGCCCACACGGTAGTGGTACCGGGTGTCGGGCTTCAGGCCGGTCAGCGTGACCTCGTGGACGGCGCGCAGATCCTTGCCGCGGTCGGTCGATGTCCCGACGGCCGTCAGGCCGTAGGTGGGGTCGGTGCCGTACTCGGCCTGGGTCGGGGCCCCAAGGTCGTCGGTGTTCCAGGCGATGCCCACGGTGGTTGCGGCGTCCGGCGTCGCGAACGAGAGCCGGATGCCCCAGGGCTGGGAGGCGAAGGCGCCCGTGGGGACGAGGCCGGCCAGCAGGACCAGGGGCGCGACGATGCGGGAACGCATGGGGCCTCCGATGTCGATCCGAGGGCATTCTAACCCCAGGCTCGGGCAGGTTGCCAGGGGGCCCGGGGGATTCTTCCCCCCACTGGATTCCCGATCTGGAAATCACGACAATGGGGGCGAACCGTCTTCGCTTCTCGTCCAGGGGGTGGATCATGAAGTCTTCATTGCGAGCGACGTTCATCGTTGCGCTGGGGTTCCTGGTTCCATGGGCCGGGTGCTACGACAGCGGTGGACGGGGACCCGAGGACTTCGAGCCGCCGACCGAGGTGACGGCAACCGGGCCGCTGTCCCTGGACGAGACCGACCTGTCCGGCGTCGTCCAATCCGGAGAGCTGACGCTGGCCATGGTCCTGCGCAACGCCGGCCAGGGCAGGATTCGCGGCACCGCCGAACTGGTCGTCGAGGCGCTGGACGGTGCCTGGTCCCGCTCCGGCAGCGCGGACGTGTCGCTGGAACCGGGCGCCGCCACCATCACCGTTCCGATCGGTGCGGTGCCCGATCTGGCCGCCCCCGGCGACCAGGCGCGCTACCGCATCCGCTACCGCGTCGAGACCAACGTCGGCACGCTGAAGGGCCTGCGCAGCCTGTTCGTGGCGCTGACGCGGGACCAGGTGGTCGTCATGGGGCCCAGGACGTTCTTCGAGGGCGAGCCCACGCGCCTGAAGGTGTTCGCGCGCGACCCCGTGTCCGGCAAGGCGCTGGCGAACCGCCAGGTCACGCTGGTCGCGCGGGTGGGCGAATTCCTGCGCGAGGTCACGGTGACCACCGACGAGTCGGGTGCCGCCGGGGCCGAACTGAAGCTGGACGTGGCGGGCGAGATGACGCTGACGGCCCAGATGGAAGGGGCCGCGGGCACGCCGGTCCAGGCCGTCCAGCGCTGCGAGGTGTCCCGATCCCGGCGCGTGCTGGTCACGACCGACAAGCCGATCTACCAGCCGGGCCAGACGATGCACCTGCGCGTCCTGTCCCTGAAGAAGCCGCGTCTGAGCCCCGATGCGGACGCCGAGTGCGTGGTCGAGGTGTTCGACGGCAAGGGCAACAAGGTGTCGAAGCAGCGCCTGTCCACCGGGGACTTCGGGATCGCCTCCACGACGTTCCGGCTGGCCACGGAGGTCAACGAAGGCACCTACCGCATTCGCGCCACCATCGGCGACGTCCAGACGGAAAAGGCCGTCACCGTCGGCAAGTACAGCCTGCCCAAGTTCAACGTCGCCGTGTCCCTGGACAAGGGGTTCTACATCATCGGCGACACGGTCAAGGGCACGCTGAACGCGCGCTACTTCTTCGGGAAGCCGGTGGCGGGCGGCGCCGTCACGGTCACGCTGTTCGGCTTCGACGTCGAGTTCACCCCGTTCGCCACGCTGACCGGGACGACCGATGCCGAGGGCCTGTTCTCGTTCCAGACCAAGCTGCCCAACTACCTTGTCGGCCAGCCGCTGGAGCAGGGCAAGGCGCTGGTGCGCGTCACCGCCGAGGTCGTGGACACCGCGGGCCAGAAGGTCGCCAAGGAACTGGCGATGACCGTGGCGCAGAACCCGATCGAGGTGATCCTGATCCCCGAGAGCGGCACCGTGGTGCCCGGGGTCGCGAACCGGTTCCACGTCTATGTCGAGGACCCCGCCGGGTCGCCGGTCGCCGCGGATGTCCGGGTCACCGGGCCGCAGGGAGACCTCGACCTGGCCACCGATGGCGACGGCCTGGGCACGTTCGAGTTGCTGCCCGACGAGGGCATCCTGTCGCTGGCCGTTCATGCGACGGACGGTCGCGGGAACCAGGTTCAGGCCAACTTCCAGTTCGACCCCGGCGTTTCGGGCGAGGCGCTCCTGGTGCGAACCGATCGGGCCGTCTACGAGGTGGGCGACACGGCGCACGTGACCATCCTGGCTCCGGATCGCAAGGACCGCATCTATCTGGACGTTCTGCGACGGGGCCAGATCGTCCGCGAGCAGGGCCTGGACCTGATCGACGGCCAGGCCGTGGCCGAGATCGACCTGGACGACCAGATGACCGGGGATCTGGTCTTTTCGGCGTACTACCTGACGCGCGACGGGCGAATCATCCGCGACGAGAAGCTGGCCTACGTGGATGGTGCCGACGCGCTGCGGATCGAGGTCACGCCAGACAAGGAACTGTATGCTCCGGGACAGGCCACGGCGGTCGATTTCAAGGTCACCCGGAAGGACGGTTCGCCGGCGGTCGCAGCCCTGGGCGTCCAGATCGTGGACGAGGCCGTGTTCGCGCTGACCGATGCCCGTCCCGGCCTGCTGAAGACGTACTTCGAACTGGAGGACGCGATTCGCGAGCCGAAGTACGAGATCCACGGCGCCGGTTTCGATGTCGCCGGCATCTGCACCGACACGCCCGAGGATCAGGCGGGCAAGGCACGGCGCGAGAAGGAGGCCCAGGCGGCCTTCGCGGCCCTGGGCAGCGTCGATCTGTCGGCGTCGGCCACGTCCTGGGGCCAGGCCCTGACCGCCGCGCGCGCGGCCTTGTCGCCGTTCTACACCCAGGAGCGCGAGCGGGTGCTGACGGACGTGCGGTCGCGCTTCGAGGCCGGCATGCTCAACTACGAGAGCCTGGGCGAGTTCATGCGCCAGGCGACCTACTACGACCTGTTCGGCAACCCCTACACGTTCACGACGACCAGCGGCTGGGAGTGGAAGATGACCAGCCGTGGGCCGGACGAACTGGCGGGCACCGAGGATGACTGGTCCACGACGATCCAGGACTGGGAGATGTACTACTGGCGTGCCGAGGAGGACGGCTGGCCCCAGCCCGGCAACGGGGGCTTCGCGGATGCCGCGGTTTCGGCCGATGCGGGGGCGGTGCCCGAGGAGCCCGGCAAGGAGGGCGAGGGCGGCCCGCGCGTGCGGTCGTACTTCCCGGAAACGCTGTACGTCAACCCGGCGGTCATCACCGGGCCCGACGGCAAGGCGCGCATCGAGTTCGCGATGGCGGACTCGATCACCGAGTGGCGGCTGTCCTCGCTGGCCAACAGCACCGATGGCCTGCTGGGATCGGCCACCAAGGGCCTGACCGTGTTCATGGACTTCTTCGTCGATCTGGACGTGCCACGGACGATGACCCGCGGGGACGAGGTCTGGTTCCCGATCGCGATCTACAACTACCTGTCCGAGCCCCAGACGGTGAACCTGGAGATCGAGACGGGCGACTGGGCCGAACTGACCTCGGGCACCACCGCCAGCGTCGAACTGGCACCCGGGCAGGTCAAGGGCGTGAACATCGGGTTGAAGGCCCTGTCGGTCGGCTGGCACGGCGTGACGGTCAAGGCCTTCGGCAGCGCGGGGGCCTCGGACGCCATCATGCGGCTGCTCGAGGTGCTTCCCGATGGCATCGAGGTCCGCAACGCCGTTTCGGGGAAACTGGAGGGCACCATCGCGCAGGAGGTCGCGTTCCCGATCGACGCGATTCCCGGCACGCCGAACGTGCTGGTGAAGGTGTATCCCGGCGTGATGGCCCAGGCCGTCGAGGGGCTGGACAGCCTGCTGCGGATGCCGTCGGGCTGCTTCGAGCAGACGACCGCCACGTTGTGGCCGAACGCGCTGGTGCTGGACTACATGGCGACCGCGGGCCAGATCACCCCGGAACTCGAGCTGAAGGCGCGCGAGTTCACCAGCCTGGGCTATCAGCGGCTGCTGACGTTCGAGTGTACCGGAGGCGGGTTCACGTGGTTCGGGGACCCCAGTCCCGCCAACCTGATCCTGACCGGGATGGGCGTGATGGAGTTCGCGGACATCGGGGCGGTGATGGAGATCGACGAGACCCTGATCCCCCGGACGGCGGCCTTCCTGCGGGCCCACCAGGCCGCCAACGGCTCGTGGCACGAGGACCAGGGAAGCGAGTTCGCGACCGTGCGGTACGACGACCTGATGACCACGTGCTTCATCGCGTGGGCGATGGCCGGCGCCGGCGAGGCCGTCGGGAATGCCTTCGACTTCATCCAGGGGAACCTGACGAACCAGTCCTCGACCTACACTCTGGCCATGTGCGGCAACGCGCTGGCGACGGGCGCGCCGTCCGGGTCGTTCACCCGGCAGATGCTGGATGCGCTGGTGGCGCGGGCCAAGGAGGAGGGCGACGTCGTCTATTGGGAGGCCGGCGAGTCCCAGGGCAGCGAGATGGACTACTACTACGGCGGCGGCGACGGCACGAACCTGGAGGTGACCGCGCTGGCCGTGCTGGCCTTGCTGGAATCCGGACGGTCGCCGGACCTGGTGTCCAAGGCGCTGGGCTACCTGACGTCAAAGAAGGACAGTTTCGGAAACTGGGGGACCACCCACGCGACGATCCTGACCCTGAAGGCGTTCGTCCAGTCGCTGAGCGCGCTGACCCAGGAGGCGTCCGGCACCGTGCGCGTCGGCATCAACGGCGTGGAGGAGGCGCCGCTGGCGATCACCACCGACAACCAGGACGTGTTCTTCCAGTTCGAACTG
>JARKOL010000138.1 GCA_029975745.1 Myxococcota bacterium
GAGGCTTCCGCCGCCAGCCGGGCCGCCCCGATGGCGCCGGCCAACTGGGGATACTCCGGCAGCCGCACCGGGCGCCCGATCGCCGCCCGCAGCCGCCGCACCAGATTCGGGTGATGCACCGCCACGCCGCCGGTCATCACGACCTGGCCCTCCAGCGGCCCCATCTCGACGATGCGGCGCACGACCGCATCCTGGACGGCCAGCGCGATGTCCTCCAGTCGGCGTCCCTCGCGAATCAGCGTCAGCAGTTCCGTCCGGGCGAACACCGTGCAGTACGACGACAGCGACACCCCCGCGACGCCCCGGGACGCCAGATCGTCCAGATCCTCGGGACGCACGTCCAGGCGCAGCGCCATCTCCTCCAGGAACGTGCCCGTCCCGGCGGCGCACTTGCGGTTCATTCGGAACGAACGTTGGCGCCCCCCGGAACCGACCTGGATCACCTTCGTGTCCTGGCCCCCGACGTCGATGATGGTCGATTCCCCGCCGGTCATGGCAAAGACCGCGACGGACTGGCAGGTGATCTCGGTCACCGCGGCGTCGGCGAACGGCACATTGTGGCGACCGTACCCGGTGGCCACGGTCCGGACCACGACGCCCCCCGCGGCCCCCCGGATCGCGTCGAACACGCCCTGGGAAGCCGCCTCGAACGACACGCCGGTGCGGCGCACCGCGTGGGCCACCACGGCGCCGCCCGCGTCCAGCAGCACACCCTTCGTGAAGGACGAACCGACATCGATTCCGGCGAACCGCGACTCGCTGTTCATCGCGCCCCCGCCGGATGCAACTGCTCGATGAACGCCTCGATCGCCAGCCTCGCGGTATCGTCCGAAAACATGCGGAGGTCGTTCAGGTCGCCCGCCAGAACCAGCGCCGGGAGGCCCGTCGCGGCCTCCAGCCTGCCCGGCATCCCGTAGCGACTGTTCGTGTTGTTCGGGCAGGTCCGCGCCTCGTGAAACACGAACCCCTGGATGCCGAATCGATGGGCCTCGGCGGCCAGAATCCGCTCCTTGACCGGGTCGGTGCGCGTGATGAACAGCTCCAGCGAGGCCCGCGCCATGCTTTCGAACGGCGCATCGGGGTCCAGCGCATCGAACACCCATGACGAGCAGTACGTCGAGGCGACGACCGACGCGCCCAGGTCGGCGAACCGCCCGGACAGGTCGCGCAGCCGTCCCCAGATCGGCATCCCTTCCCAGTACAGCCGGACGCGCTCGCCGGGCACCGCGGCCCCGCCCTGATCGACGACGGCCTGAAGCTCGGACAGCAGGCGACGATAGTAGGCCGAGGCCCGGGGATCGCCCCGCAGCACGACCGCCGGCCCCATGTGGATGCATCCGTCGAAGAACGTCAACGGGGACGGACGCCGCGCGGCGGTGCCCAGCACCTGACGCCACAGGTCGGAGGTTTCGCGGGATGCGGCGATCGTGGCACCCAGCATGTCCGGGTCCAGCGGCGCGCCGGCGATCGCCTCCAGTGGCTGCACCAGGGCGCGCAACTGGGACGCGACCGCATCCACCAGGTCCCGGGTCACCCGCTCCACGCCCCGGGGGGACGCGATGCCCAGCAACGGCACGTCGAACATCCGGGCGTAGTAGGCGAACCAGTCGACCACGTCGCGACACTGGTTCGTGTGATAGACCAGCACGTCGGGTCGCGGCACGGTCGTGATTTCCGGACACGGCCGCGACAGGGCGCAGTAGCCCGAGAGCCAGGCGCCGATATCCGAGGTCAGGTAGGAACAGATGTCGGGCGAGTACCCGGCCGCGTTGGCCCGGGGAATGAACTCGGTGGCCCGGCGAGACGCTCCCAGCATCGCGGCGTGGTTTTCGGGGAAGAAGACCTCGAAACCCATCGCGCGCAGCAGTTCGGCGGGCCCCACGCTGGTACACCAGGCGACCCGGCGTCCCGGGTCCCGCGCGGCCGCATCCAGATCGCGAAACGTCGCGGCCATCAGGTCGCCGAGCTCGGCGGTGGACTGCAGGACACGGGCCATGGCCCCTCCGGCAAGGTTCAGCGCGGCCCGACCGACGCATCGATCGCGCCCAGCAGCGTGGCCACGGCCCGGTTCAGCGGCACGGGAACACCCAGCCGGTCCGCGGCCTCGACGACCCGGCCATTGATGAAGGCCACCTCGGTGGGCCTGCCACGCAGCAGATCCACCAGCATCGACGGCGGATGGTCCCCGGCCTCCAGCACGTAGCGCATCGAACGCTCGAAGAAGCCGTTGTCGCAGGCGAACCCCAGCCGATCGCCCACCTCGATGCACTCGCTCAGAAGTCCCTGGGCCATCTTTCGAATCTCGCGGTTCGACAACGCGACCCGCATGTTCTGGCGGGTCAGGGCGCACAGCGGCGCCAGGATCGCCAGGTGAACGACCTTTCGCCAGACGTGGGGCCGGATGTCGTCCACCGCCTCGGTCGCCAGGCCCGCGTGGGTCAGCAGGTCCGCCACGTGGAGCGCCGCGGCGCGGGATCGGTCATCCAGGCCGCCCAGGGTGTTCGGCGGGTGGAAGAAGGTCTGGCGCACGCAGCCGTCGGGCAGCATCGCGCCCGCGAAATTCACGACGCCCCGGACGACCCGCTGGGGCCCCAGCACGTCGGCCATGGCGACCTCGGTATCCATGCCGTTGTGCAGGCCGACCACGACCCCGGCGGGTCCCAGGCCCGTTGCGACGTCCGGCAGGACCCCGGCCAGGTCGTTTGCCTTGACGCACAGCAGGATGCAGTCGAAGGGCCCCGCGGCAAGCGCGGCACTCTCCACATCCGGGTGGACCGTGTCGGGGTGGAAAGGGGGCTCGTCGCAGACCTGGACACCCGACAACCGCACCTGATCCCGACGCGCGGGGTGGGCCTCGACCAGAACCGGGACATGACCGGCATGGGCCAGCCGCAGGGCGACCAGACTGCCGACCGGGCCCAGGCCCACGACACAGCGGTTCGAAGACACCACCAGCACCCCCGGAATTGGCGGCCGATTGGCCCGCCGCGAGCGACTCGGACAGCCCGCGGTAGTCTAATCTCGGCCCGGCGCGAATTCAACGAACAGGGCCGCCCCGGCTTGGGGCCAACGCGCCAACACACGCACGGACCCGTCAAGCAGGACACGGCGGGAGTCGTCGCGGATCACGAGAATGCCTCGTCGATCCCAACTTCCGCGCAACTACTCGTAGACATAGGCGACCTTGACCCTGAGACCGCCGTTCATCCGATAGACGGCCAGTCCGAAGTCCGCGCCACAGCAGCCTTCCGGGTCGTTGCCTCCGATGATCATGACCAGTCCGTCCGGATTGGACTTCCGCGCATCGGCAAGGTTCTCGGCATCGTCCTCGCCCAACTTGTCGTAGATCCGGTCCCATGTCCACCACTCGGCCGAGTCGAACCTGGCTCTGTACCCGAAATTCTCCACAGCGGCCTTTCCGAGGGAGCGCCCTGCCGGATCGAACAGCTCGACCACCGTCTGGCGATCCTTGCATCGAGCGACCAGGACCGGCTTGCCAGGCCACGCAGTCACCACAACCGAGCGGCACCGAACGTCCCCTTGGCGACAGACGGTCGCCTTGGCGGCACCTCTTGGTTTCGCATCGACGAGCGGAGGCAGGGCCAAAGTCACCATGAACGCCAGCAGCAAGATCCGCACGAACCCAACCCTTGGTCCGCTCATATGTCTCCTCCGTGGTTCGAAGCAAGTCTGGCCGAATGCGCCGTTGGAGTCCAGTGAGGATGCAGCCCCGAATCAGAATATACTCGTCGGGGAGGCACCCGGAGTCCCCGTTGCCCGACGCCACCACCCCACCCTGGCCGTCCCCGACCGCCGTCCGCCGCATCATGGCGATCGCGGCACTTCTGGTGACCGCCGCGACCTTCATTCCGTATCTGGTCCAGGCCTCCCATCCCCCGGATGGCCGGACGTTCACCTGGATGTTCCTGCGGCTGCCCGACGAGGCCAGCTACCTGATGTGGATGGACCAGCATGCCGCCGGGCGGCTGTGGGCCGAGAACCGGATGGCCCTGGGCGTCGATGGGGCGATTCCCCCCAACCCGGTCTGGCTGGTGCTGGGGCGCATCCAGGCGTGGACCGGGCTGCCCGGCATCGCCATCTATCATGCGGGACGCGCCGCTCTGGCGCTGGTCTATCTGGCGGTTCTCGGGGCCCTGTGCCTTCGGGCGCTGCCCTCGCCCCGCCAGGCGCTGGCCGCCTTTCTGGTGGCCGCGACCGGCAGCGGGCTGGGCTGGCTGGAATCGACCGGACTGCCCGTCCGCAGCGCCGACTGGATCACCGAACTGTGGGGATTCCCCTCGATCTTCCACTACCCGCACTTCGCCGCCGCGCTGGCATTGGCCGCCGGTGGCCTGCTGCTGCTGTGGCGGGCACGGGACTCCCAGGCCGCGGAACAGGCGTCGTCCTCCCGCGCCATGGCGGACGCGGCGGGCGCCGGCCTCGCCTGGGGCCTGCTTGTCTTCGTCCACCCCTACACGGCGGGCACCCTGTACGTCGCTCTGGGGCTGTCGCTGCTGCTGGAGTGGCCGGCGACCTGGGGCCGCCGCCCCGAGGCCACCCCCTGGCGAGACCGGCTTCGCGCCGTCAGCCCCGCCCTGATCGTCCTGGGCATCGGCATGATCGCCGTCCTGCTGATGGCGTTCCAGGTCGCCGGCAGCCCCGCGATGCGCACCTGGGCGGCCCAGAACCGCCTGCCGTCGCCCCCGCCCGCCGCGTACCTTCTGGGGGTGGGCCTGGTGGGCGTAGGGGCCGCCTGGGGGATCGCTCGCCGGCTCCAGGCTCGCGACTGGCCCCCGATGTGGCGCCTCCTGGCCGCCTGGATCGTGGCCGCGGCCGGCCTGGCCTACGCGGGGCCCCTGATTCCCTTCGAGCGACGCTGCGTCGAGGGTGTCCACGTCGCGCTGGTGTTGTTCGCCGTCGCCGCGATCGGCCCCTGGCTCGACCGCATCGGTCGCCGAGCCACGGCCCTGGTCCTGGCGGGCCTGGTGCTGGCCGTCGCTCCGACGAACGTCCTGATGCTGGCTCGCGAGGCCGCCAACCCCGCCGCATCCGCCCAGGTCCGGGACGACTGGCCGGACTTGTTCCGCACGGTCCGATCGCTGCCCCACCCCCGCACGGTGTGTACCGACGGTCGGACCGGAATGTTCCTGGCGGCCTTCGCCGGGGCGACGGTCAATGCGGGGCACGACCAGTTGACGCCGGACCTGCCCGCACGACTGGCCGAATTCGATACCTTCGTCCAGACGCCCGCGCCCTGGCCGCAACGCGCATCCTGGATGCAGGACGCCGGCTGCCGCTGGCTGGTACTGACCCCGAAGACCGTCGCGGGCCTGCCGCCCGACGACTTCCCGGAATCGCGCGTTGCCGCCCGTGGCCGCACCTGGGTGCTGCTGGGTCCGGCCGATTCCACCGCAACCCAGCCCCAGCAACCGGAGTCGCCCCCGGGGTCCTGAGACCCCATCCCCGCCTTCACCCGTCCCGAGCTGCGCCCCGACCCCCGCGGCCTGCCGACCCCACCCACACCGGAGGACACACAACAGCAACCCTTTGTTCCAGCTACCTTCCTTCCCCAATGACGCAACCACGCAGGCTCTGAAGCCCCGCAATCGCCGCCCCGCACGCATCGTTGACACGACGGGATGCCCCAATCGATAATGGGCCCGAGTCCCACCGGAGCCCTCGTGCAAGACACCGGCAGCGACATCGACGCGCTCGATGCGTACGAGGACATCCTCCAGGAGGTTCTGGCGGGACGGTCCGAGGGTCATCGTTGCCCGAACTGCGGCGAGGAAGGGCTCGACTGCCGAGCCGACGAGGCGAAGGTCCGCCTGGAATGCCGCAAGTGCGGCCGGTTCTTCGAGGGGCTGCTCGCCTGAGGCCGTTCGCGCGTTGCACCCCGACGCGCGGGAGAGGCACCGGATGAAGAAGCACTTTCTGGGACGCGGCCTCGCGTTCCCGATCCATCTGGACGCCCGCGGCAACGTGGCGCTGTCCGAGTTCGAGGAGAACATCGAGCAGTCGATCCGGATCCTGTTGGGCACGGCGCCGGGCGAACGGATGATGCGCCCGGACTTCGGATGCAAGATCCAGGACTTCGTCTTCTTCCCCAACAACCCCGCCACGGCCGCGCTGGTCGCCTTCTATGTGCGCGAGGCACTGGTCAAGTGGGAGCCCCGGATCGAGGACGTTTCGGTGTCCGCGGCGCCGGACCCGGCCCACGAGAACCGCCTGGCGGTGGACATCTCGTATCGCGTGCGGCGCACGAACAACACGCGGAACCTGGTGTACCCCTTCTACCTCCGAAGGGAGCAGGACCTATGATTCCGACGCCCCGACTGGACGACCGGACCTTCCGCGACCTGGTGGACGAGGCCATCCGGCTGATCCCCCAGTACTGTCCGGAGTGGACGAACTTCAACCCGACCGACCCCGGCATCACGCTGATCGAACTGTTCGCCTGGCTCACCGAAATGACCCTGTACCGGCTGAACCAGGTACCCGACCGAAACTACCTGGCCTTCCTGAACCTGCTGGGCATCGAGCCGAAGCCGCCGCAACCTGCCCGAGCGGTGCTGGCCTTCCGCATGTCCGACAAGGGCGACCACGTCACGGTGCCCAGGGGAACCACGGTCGCCACGCGTCCCGCGCAGGACGGTCGGGTGATCTCGTTCGAGACCGAGCGGGACGCCCTGATCGTCCGCAACCGGCTGGCGGCCTGCTTCTCGCAATACGGCCGCCGATTCGACGATCATCGCGCGACGCTGGCTGCCGGGACGGCCGAGGGCTTCGACCCGTTCGCCGGCTCGCTGGTGGCCGAACGCTACCTGTACCTGGGCGACGAGGCCCTGGCGAACCTGGTGGACGGCGCATCCCTGCGCATCCGCTTCCGGTGTCCCCACGCCCACGTGACGGACCTTCTGGACCACCTGGACTGGGAGACGTGGGACGGCGACCGCTGGAACGTCGTGCTGCCTCTGGACGTCGAAAGCGACGCCGAAAGCGTCGTGCTGCCGGCGCCCCGAGCCATTGCGCCCACGACGATCGACGAGGTGCATGGACATTTCGTGCGCGCCCGCCTGGTGGACGTGCCGGCATCGCCCGACACGACGCGCATCGACACGGTGGTCGGCGCCATCAAGGTCACGGGCGATGGCATCCTGCCGGACACCCTGATGACGCGCACGCCGGACGATCAATACCTGCTGCACGATCCGGGGCGCCGCTGCCTCCCGTTCGGCAAGACCCCGCTGCCCGAGACCGAATTCCACCTGCGCTGCGACCGGGCGCTGGCCCAGCACGGCGGGTTGGTCCGACTGGACCTGGGACTCGAGGGCACCGAGGCAGACCGGCCCAACGCGTCCGATGATCTGGAGCTGGTCTGGGAATACTGGACGGCCCAGGGCAAGAAATGGCGCACCTTGGCCCGGTGCATGATGGACGGCGGCCGCGTCGAGGCGGCCGAGGGAACGTCCTTCCTGGACACGACCGCCTGCCTGACCCGGCCGGGCGTCGTGTCGTTCCAGGTGCCCGAGTCGCTGTCCCCGACCCAGGTCAACGGCGTTGAAGGTCGTTTCGTTCGCGTCCGGATCGTGTCCGGAGATTACGGGCGCCCCGGAGAGTACGAACTGGAAGGCGAGCGCTGGGTGTTCCGCGAGAAGCGCCCCCTGCGACCGCCGGTGCTTCGCGACCTCGTCGTGCGCTTCGAGCAGCCCGAGCGCCCCTTCGCCCGGGTGATGTCCGAGAACGACGGCGTGTTCCAGGACCACTCGGACGTCGCGCGCGTCGAGTACAAGCCCTTCCTGGCGCTGTCGCCGGTGGCCGAGGCCAGTCCGACCCTGTACCTGGGCTTCGAGGACGCCTTCCCCAACGACGAGATCGCGCTGTACGTCCAGGTGCGCGAGGAGTCGGGCATCCGGGATCCGCTGGCTGCTGGCCGGGCTCCGGTTGTCGTTGCCTGGGAGTATTTCAACGGCAAGACGTGGCAGAACCTGTTCCCCCAGGACGAAACCGGCGGATTCCTGGCCTCGGGGTTCGTGCGATTCATCGGGCCCGCCGACTTCCGCAAGTCCAAGCGATTCGGCGAGAACCTGTTCTTCCTGCGGGCGCGACTGGAAATGGGCGGCTACGTCGAGCCGCCGCGCATCGTCCGGGTCCTGTTGAACGCCGTCGGTGCGGCCCACGTGACGACCTTCGGCGAGACCGCGCTGGGGTCCTCCCAGGGCACCCCCTCCCAGGCGTTCAAGCTGCCCCAGGGACCGGTCTTGGACGGCCAGCAACTGATCGTGGTCGAGCGTGAACGCCCCGCGGACGCGGACGTTCTGGGTCTGGTCGAGTCCGAGGGCGAGGATGCGGTGACGGCCGATCCCGGCGGCGGCTGGCGTGTCCGGTGGCATGCGGTCACGGATCTGTACGAGTCGGGTCCCGGGGAGCGCCACTACGTCAAGGACATCGTGACCGGCGAGGTGCGCTTCGGCGACGGCGTCCACGGCATGATTCCGCCCAAGGGCGACCGCAACGTCCGACTGGCCCGCTTCCAGGTCGGCGGGGGCATGGCCGGCAACGTCGCCGCCGGCAGCCTGATAGTCCTGAAGCAGTCGCTGACGTTCATCGAGGGCGTCACCAATCCGATGCCCGCGGGCGGCGGCGCGGACCTGGAAACGGTCCAGGAAATCAAGCTGCGAGCCCCCCACCTGTTCCGGAGTCGCTTCCGCGCGGTGACCGCCGAGGACTTCGAGTGGATCGCCCGCGAGGCATCGACGTCCGTCGCCCGCGCCAGATGCCTGCCCTGCAAGGACCGCGAGGGCGAGGTCACGATCGTGCTGGTGCCGAAGGCCGCCGATGCCGGCCCGGGCGAGTTGCCCACGATGCCCCTGCCCTCGACCGAACTGATGCGGCGGGTCAAGGAGGAACTGGATCGCTGCAAACTGGTCTCGACCATCGTCCACGTCGTGCGGCCACGCTATCGCAGCCTGGGCGTCCAGGTGACCGTGATCCGGCAGCCCTCCGGCAGCGCCGAGGCCGTCAAGGCCGAGATCACCCGCCGCGTCATCGAGTTCCTGCACCCGCTTCACGGCGGCAAGAACCGGCGCGGATGGCCGTTCGGACGCATGGTGTCGAAGATCGACCTGTACCACGTGTGCGAGCAGGTCGGCGGGGTCGATTTCGTCGATCGGGTCGTCATGACCGACCAGGATGCCGGGGTCGAACTGGATTCGCTGCGACTGGCCGAGGACGAACTGCCGTTCGTGGTGCAGGTGGACGTGATCGAGCGCGCCCACGAGAGGATTCTCTGATGGCCGACGAGGCGCCCCGGGGCACGCCCGCCAGGCGCGCCCGGAAACTGCCGGTCCCCGACGTGACGGGGCTGGCCCTGCCCGCCGCGCGCGGCGTGATGGAGGCCGCGGGCCTGCGCGACGTGCGCTACCGGCTGGTGGAGGACTACGCGCCCACCCACCAGGTGGTGGCCCAGGAGCCGCCTCGCGGACACCTGCACGACGCGGATGCCCCCGTGATCCTGTCGGTGTCCCGCCAGAGTCTGGTCCGCTTCCTGCCGACGGCGTTCCGACCGGGCACCCCCGAGGAGCCGAACTTCCTTCGGGACTTCCTGTGGATCATCCAACACATGCAGGACAGCGTGACCGGGACGATCGACCGGATGCACACGCTGTTCCAGCCGGACACGACACCGCCCGAGTTCCTGCCATGGCTGGCATCGTGGTTCGCCATCGCCTTCGACGAGGACATGGCCGAGCCCGCCCGGCGACGACTGCTGCGCGAGGCGGCCCGGCTGTACCGGATTCGCGGCACGAAGACGGCCATCCAGCAGATGGTCCGACTGTTCACCGGACTGGACGTCGGCATCGAGGAGAACCGCTGGCCCTATCGCGGCCTGCGGATCGGCGTCGCGTCCACCGTGGGCATCGACACCATGATCCTGCCCGAGGTGTCGATGGCGCACACCTTCGTGGTCCGTGTCCCCGTCCCCTTCGACGAGGTTGGCGAAGAGCGTCTGGTCCGGCTGCATCGAGTGCTCGAGGCCGAAAAGCCGGCCGGGACCAACTACTTCCTTCAGTTCACTGACAGAGAGGGCGTCACCGAGTTCGTCGGCATGCGCGTCGGCGTGTCCTCGGTGATCGGCGAGAATCCGGGACAGGACCCGGTTCAGGAGGCCGTCGATGGCTGATTTCAAGGTGTTCAAGCGGCTCAACTTCTTCCGGGGCTTCCTGACGACCGAGGACGACTGGAACGACGGCGAGCGCTACCACGTCCTGAAGCGCCAGTTGCACAACCTGGCCCTGCATGCGCCCGGCGTGGTGCCCCACCTTCTGGGCGGCTTTCGCGTGACGCAGCGCGGACGGGGCGAACTGAACGTCGAGGTGGCCGCCGGGTTCGCGATCGACGGCCAGGGACGCGACCTGTATCTGCCCGAACCCGTGATCAAGTCGATCAATCCGTCCGATTTCCGCCTGCCCCAGACCCTCTACGTGCTGGCCTCGTTCGTCGAGGAGCCGACGGACTTCGTCGCGTACAAGGAAAACCTCCAGTTCAAGGGCCACAAGCGCATCACCGAGGGCGTCCGA
>JARKOL010000147.1 GCA_029975745.1 Myxococcota bacterium
GCTTCGAGCCGATCGGTGGCGCGGCGGGGTCCTTCCTGCGCCCCGAACATCGCGCGTCGCTGCACGAACTGCTGCTGGGCGCACAGGGGGTCTATGCCCACATGGCCCATGTCCTGAAGGTCCCGACGGCCGGCGACGTGCTCCACGCCCTGATCACGTTCGAGATGCTGCTGGTGTCCCAGGCCATCGACTTCCGCAACCTGTTCCACCTGGCCGGAACGCTGATCGGGTTGCAGAAGGCGATGATCGCCGACGTCGAGCGGAACCACCCGGACTTGTCGGCCATCAAGGACTTCGGCACCTACAAATGGAACGTCGAAAGCGTGCGCACGGATCGCCGCCACGACCAGGATCTGCTGGCCGACCTGATGACCACCCAGCGCAACGCCACCGAGGCATTGCGGACGATGTTCGCCCAGGATCTGAGGCCCCGCACGGCCAAGGCGGCCGAGGCCCCCGCCGACGCCGTCTGGGACGCCATCAAGGTCCGCAGCGAACCGTTCGGCGACACTCTGGCGATTGGCGAGCGGAATCTGCGACTGGTGGACACCCTGGACATCTTTGACGAAACATCCGAAAAGCGACACCACTTCCTGATCGCCGAGGAACGGGACCGCTATCGCAGCCGCCAGCGCCTGAAGTATCCGGACGGGGTGGTGGTCGAGGACGTCGGGGTGCATTTCGAAGGGGGCCACGCGCAATTCGAGGTGGGCAACGTCGAGCCGAATCGCGATGTCGTCCTGATCAGCCGGATCGACTACGTCCGGGGCGACTACGAGGCCGAGGTGCATGTCAACGGCCGCAAGGCACCGAACCTGGCGGTCCCGGGCAACGACATGAAGTTCCGCTGGCGCAACTGGCCGTACGTCATCCCTGCCGACATGGTGACGGAACCGGTGCTGCGAATCGTGATCACGCCGGTCAAGCAGGACCGGGACGTCAACCTGTTCACGGTGTGGGCGTTCCAGCCGGCGTAGCCACCCGCCGGACGGTTCACACGATATCGAGGGCGGCGGTCAGATCCGCGATCAGGTCATCGGCATCCTCGAGCCCGATCGACAGTCGCACCGAACCGGGGTGAATGCCCGCCTTGGACTGGGCGCACGGATCCAGGGCGGCGTGCGTCATCAGGCCGGGCGCCTCGACCAGCGTCTTGGTCATGCCCAGGCTGACGGCAAGCGTGATGCCGTAGGCGTGGGCCGCCAGGTGGTTGATCAGGTCGTCGCAGCGAAGCCGCGCCTGCTCGGCATCCCCCGCCATCTCGAAATAGATCATGAACCCCGGGCAGAACCTGCCGTCGGGCGTGGTCATCTGGCGCTCGGCCAGCCCGCGCCACGGAAACGATTCCAGCCCCGGATAGTGGACCCGACCCACCTTGGGATGGGCCTCCAGGAAGCGGGCGATCCGCGTGGCGGACTCGACCTGTCGGGCCACGCGCACCGGAAGCGTCGGAATGCCATAGACCTGGAAGTTCCAGGCGCTGGAGGGCGGCAGCACCCCGCCGAAGTCCTTGCGAAGCCCGCGCAATTCCAGATCCAGGGACGCGGGGCCCACGACCATGCCGCCCATATCGACCCCGAACCCGCCAACGCCCTTGGTCAGGCTTGCCACCACCAGATCCGCCCCCAGCGCCAGCGGCCGCTGGCCCCAGAACGTCTGGAACGTGTTGTCCACGA
>JARKOL010000179.1 GCA_029975745.1 Myxococcota bacterium
GACCTGCTGGCGCGCGTCGAGCAGTTGGGCCGCACCGGCGAGGTTCTGCTGATCGATGTCGATGCGGCGACCGGCCAGGGGGACAACGAGGCCCTGATCCGCCGGGCGATTCGGCGGGCACCGTGCTTCGTCGGTGGCGGGATCCGGGACGAGGACAAGGTGCGGCGCCTGCTGCGCGCCGGTGCGCGGCGCGTGGTTCTGGGCACCGCGGTGACCCCCGACTTCCTGTCGCGTCTGCCGCGCTACCGGGTCCTGGTGGCGCTGGACGCCATCGACGGCATGGTCGTCACGGACGGTCGAACGCGGACCACCAGCCGCACGCCGGTCGAGGCCATGCAGGTCCTGGCGCCCTACTGCTCGGGTTTCCTGTGTTCGTTCGCCAGGGCGGACGGGACCTGGGCCGAGCTGCCCGCGGATCAGGTCCGGGACCTTGCGGCCGCGACGACCCTGTACCTGGCGGTTCGGGCGGCCGGACTGGGGATCGACGCGGTGCGGATGCTGGATCGGATGGGCGTCGATGTGGCCGTGGACCTGGGCCAGACGCGCGGGGTCCCCGACCCGACCCGGACCTTCGTGGCCTGCATGGAGGTCGATGCGGGGCCGCTGCCGACGGTCGTCCAGGATCCCCAGGGGCAGGTGCTGATGCTGGGCTGGTCCGACGCGGACACGCTGCGTCAGTCGTTGCAGTCCGGGGATGCGTGCTACCGGCCGCACTCCGACGGAGGGAATGCGCCCGGCGAGGTCCCCGCCCATCGCCTGTTGCGCGCCGCCGCGGATCGGTCGCGGCGATCCCTGTTGTTCACGGTGCGCCCGGGGGGGTCTCCGTTCGACCGGGCGCGGTATTCGCGGTTCGGCAAGGGGGCCAGGGAGTTCGGGCTGGCGGGTCTGTTCGAGGTGATCCGGGCGCGCCGGGAGGACCCCCGTCCCGGTTCCTACACGTCGTTCCTGTTCGAAAAGGACGATCGCATCCCCCGGAAGCTTACCGAGGAGATCTACGAGCTCCTGACGGCGCGGACTCGCGAGGACATCACCTGGGAGGCCGCGGATGTCCTGTACTTCCTTCTGGCCTATCTGGTGAAGCGTGACGTATCGCTGGACGAGGTGCTGTCGGAACTGATGGGCCGCGAGCGATGACGGAGGCCGGTGCGGGCCGTGTCAGGTCGGACCGGGTTCGGGCCATTCCAGGTCCGCCTGCTGCATGGCCGCGACGGCCAGGGACACGAACTCCTCCTCGGACAGCCCCAGTCCCGCGTACTGGCTGATGCGTTCGCGGCTGACGCTGGCCGCGAAGCGGGGCTCCTTCAGGCGCTTGCGGATCGACGACGCCTTGACGTCGGCCAGGGACCGCGAGGGCAGCACCAGCGCCATCGCGAACACCATGCCGGTGATCGATTCGCCGGCCGTCACGGCGAAGTCCAGGGGGGTACGACACGGGATGCCCAGGTGATCGCCGTTGTGGGCCAGAATCGCGTCCAGCCCCGCCGCCGGAAATCCCAGGGGCGCCAGGATCTCGACCGTTCGCCGGGCATGCCGGTCCCCGTCGTCTCCCACTTCCTCGTAGTCCAGGTCGTGCAGCAGCCCGGCCAGGCCCCACAGCGCCTCGTCGTGTCCCAGCCTGCGCGCCAGCGCACGGGTGACGGCCTCGGTCGCCAGGCAGTGGCGTCGGGTGTAGTCGTCGCGAACATGGCTGCCCAGCAGCCGGATTGCGTGGTCCCGGTCCATCGGCACGTCGGGCCTCGTCGCTCGGGTCGTCGGGAGTATAGCCGAGGCGGGAGCCTCGCGGGGGTTCACGCCTTGGGGTGGCCCTCCGAGCGGCGACCTGTCCACATTTTCGATTCCCGATGGTAGAACGTCTTGGGGGCCGTCAGAGGGTGGTGATGAACGACCTGCAAGCACGATTCGAGGCGCTGAAGGCGGGACTTGCGAAGCTGGACGCCGTGGTGGTGGCGTTCTCTGGGGGGGTCGATTCGGGGTTCCTGGCCGTCGTGGCTCAACAGGTCCTGGGCGAACGGGCGGTGGCGCTGACGGCCCTGTCGCCTTCGCACCCGGCGCGCGAACTGGCCGATGCCCGCGAACTGGCCGCCCGGATCGGCATCCGGCACCTCGAGCGCCCGTCGCACGAACTGGACGACCCCGCGTACGCGACGAATCCGCTGGACCGTTGCTACGCGTGCAAGGGACACGTCTTTGCCGTGTGTCGCCAGGTCGCGGACGCCCTGGGCATTCGCTGGGTGGCCGACGGCAGCAACGCGGACGATCGCGACGACTTCCGACCGGGCCGGCGGGCGGCGGCCGAGGCGGGCGTCATCAGTCCGCTTGCCGACGCCGGGCTGACGAAAGCGGACATCCGTGCGCTGCTCCGGGACGTCTTCGGACTGGCTCTGGCCGACAAGCCCGCGTCGCCCTGTCTGTCGTCCCGGTTCCCCTACGGCACGCCCATCACCGCGGCCGATCTGGCCCGGGTCGAGGCCGTGGAGGTGGCGGTCCACGCGCTGGGCGTGCCCGAGGTTCGCGCCCGGTTCCTGGGCGACACCGTGCGGCTGGAGGCCCCCGCCGATGCCATGCCGATCCTGGCGGGCGCCGGCCGGGCGTCCGTGGTCGCCGCGGCGCGGGCGGCCGGATTCGCCCAGGTCGTGCTGGACCTGGAGCCGTTTCGTAGCGGACGCCTGAACCGGGACGCGGGCGTGGTCGGTCCGGACGGCGGCGCGGAGGTGTGATGAGCCGGCGCGTCGGCACCTGGGCCGCGATCCTGGCCGTTGCCTCGGTCGCGTTGACCTTCCTCCCAGGGTTCGATGTCCTGTCGTTCTACTTCTCGATGCCGGTGGCGGCGCTGCTGGGGATGGCGTGCGGCGGCGTGTCGGCCACGGCCGTCATCGAGGCCCGGAGTCGCGGGGCCTCCCGTCGCTGGGCGCTGAATCGCGCGTTCCTGGCCGCGTTGCTGCTGACCCTGGTCCCCCTGGTCGTGGCGACCGTCAGCGCCCTGCGCGTGGGACCCTGCGACTACGCGTACGGGCTGGCGTTCTATCTTGTCGGGCCGGTCGCGTCCGCCCTCTTCGGCGCTTCGCTGGGATTCGCGGTCGGAGTCCTGGTGCCCGGACATCGACTGCCCGGGGTGCTGGTGCCCCTGCTGTTCGTCGCGTCGTTCGTGCCGAACCTGATGGACTTGTACCGGTCGCCGGCCGTGTTCTTCTTCAATCCGTTCCTGGGGTACTACCCGGGGCCGATCTACGACGACCGGATCGAGGTCACGTCGGCCTACATGACGTTCCGCGCATTCTGCGGGGCGCTGGCGATCGCGGGGGTCGGGCTGGCCCTGGCGCGGACCGGGCCGGACCTGTCGGTGCGCCGTCGATGGCACGTTCCGTTCCTGTTCCTGGCCCTGGTGTCGGCTGGGGTTGCGGCGTGGCTGGGGAGCCGGGCCGGGGATCTCGGCTTTCGCGTGACGCGCGCCGACGTCGAGCGAGCCCTGCCGGTCCGCGGCGTCAGCGCGTTGTGCGACATCCGCCATGTCGGAGCGATGGACTCGTCACGGTTCGACCGGATGCTGTGGGACTGCGGGTTCCAGCACCGGCGGGTCGCGGCGTTCTTCGGTCTGGAGCCGGACGGCCCGATCCGCGTGTACCTGTACCCGGACGCCCAGACCAAGGCCCGGTTGATGGGAGCCCGCCACGTCGAGGTCAGCAAGCCCTGGCTGCGCGAGGTCCACATCACCGAACCGGCCCTGGGGGATCCGGTGCTGGGGCACGAACTGGCCCATGCGGTCGCGGGCCGGCTGGCCCCCGGGTTTCTGGGGGTCCCGGCCCGGGTTCTCATCGTGCCCGACATGGCCATCGTCGAGGGGCTGGCCGTCGCGGCATCGTTCGCCGACGACGGGCCCTCGCGCCACGAGTGGGCGCTGGCGATGCGCCACGCCGGGCTGCCGGTCGATCCCGTGGCGCTGTTCGAGCCGGACGAGTTCCTGGGGGCGGGCGCCGGCACCGCCTACACCGTGGCCGGGTCGGTCGTCGCCTGGGTGGCCCAGACCCGGGGCACGTCCGCGGTCCAGGCGCTGGCCCGAGGGGACGGCTTTCCGGGGGCCACGGGGCACGAACTGGCGGATCTGGTGCCGGCCTGGCAGGCCTTCCTGGAGGATACGGTCGGGGCCACGCTGGATCGGGCCCTGATTGACCGCGCCGGAGGCCGGTTCAACGACCCGGGGGTGCTGCGGCGGCGGTGTCCGACCGACGTTGCACGGGCGCTGGACGCGGTGGATCGGGCCTACCAGGACGGGGACCTGGACGCGGCGTACGCATCGCTGCGGACGGCGCGCGCCCTGGACCCCGGCTTCCGGGCGCTGGCGCGGGAGTCCCTGCGGGTGGCCGCACGACGGGGCGATCCCGCCGCGGCACTCGAGGCCGACGCGCTGCTGACGCCCGCCGATCCCGAGTTGCCGCCCACGCCGGCCGATCGTGTGGCCGCGGCCGACGCCTGGCTGCTGGGCGTGGACCCGGGGCCCCTCGGCATTGGCCGCGCACGTGCCGAACTGGTCGAGGCGTTGTGGGCATTCGGCAGCGGACCCGAGGCCCGGGGGGTCTGCGTCCGCCTGATGGCGCTGGATGCGCCCGAGCCGGTTCGGGACGCGGTGGTTCAGGCGCTGGCGCGGGGGATTGGACCCGACCCGGAGGGCCTGCTGCTGGAGGCGCTGGCCGCGCACCCCGAGGCGGACCTGGCGCGCTACCTGCTGGCGCGCCTGGACCTGGGGCGGGGGCGCTACGTCGCGGCGGCCGACCTGCTGGCGGACCTGTCCGACCGTGACTGGCCGGTCGCGGAGGACGCGCCGCCCGACGGCTGCGGAAACTCGCTGCGGGGCCAGGTGGCCCAGATTGGCGCGCGGGCGTCGTTCTGGGCCGGCCGCTTCGCGCAGGCCGAGCGTCTTCTGGATCGGGCCGAGGCCACGTCCTTGTACCAGGGCGAGCGTCTGCTGGCGGCGGAGTACCGTTCGCGCATCGCGCAGATCACCCGCGAAGGTGCCGCCTGGGTGCCGGAGCGCGAACCCCTGCTGCCGTGACGGAACCGGGCTCTGCTTTGGCTCGGGCCGGCTTCGTCGTCCACGGCTTGCTGCGCGGGCTTGCGGGCAGGTCTAACCGTCTGCCTCGACTTCCGCCGGACGGGCTCGCTAGAGCCCTGCCCGGCCTGCGGACCCCATCTTCCGGCGGTCGCTGCCAGGCTCGGAAGCCCCGGTCGAATACCTGATCCATCCCCTCAAAATCGGGGCCTGGTCGCGTAAGGCTGGGGTACCGGGCATGCCGGCCTGGACTCCCGCCGCTTGAGACAGCTCTCCCGCCGCCGGCTTGACGGCGGCGACTCGCCCGCTGCGCCCCACGGCGTCCGCCGGGAGTCGTGCTCGCTGGGCGCCCTCGAGACTTCAAAGCGACCTGGGCATCACGCGGATGTCCAGAGGTGTCCCGGGAATCCGGCAGCAGACGGACCTGAGCGCGCCCGGCCGCTGCGCTCGACCCGGCGGCCCGCCTGGTGTGGGGCGCAGCTACACCGTGCCAGCCCAGGGGCCGCACGATTCGTGGGGCCGCGGCGCCGGGCTCGTTCAGGGACCGGCGTCGTCCGCGCGGGTCCGTCCACACCCGCACCCACAGCGCCTTCCAGATGCGATGGAAGGCCCACCGACTCGTACGATGGCTGCCCGCTGTCTGGCTCGGACGCTTCCAGGAACTCCCCTTCGACCTCGCCACGACTTCCGCCCGCGAGATCGCAACATGAAGGACAGCCGTACACAGCCTCCTGTGCCGATTCCAGCCCGGCCCAGCCTTCTCCGAGACTTCCTCGAACCCTGCGTGGGTATGAGGGGATCACTCAGGACGGGGTGTCCCCAAGCGGTGTCGGTGACGCGGCGATGGTCCCTGGAACGCCACGGCGAATTCCGGCCCAGGCGGGGGATGTTTGGGGCTACAGCACGGCCAGAACGCCGGCCCCGACGCCCATGGCGATCGCGATCCACTGGCGCGGCCCCAGTCGTTCGCGCAGGAACAGCCAGGCCAGGACCAGGATGAACAGGTTGGACAACTGGTTCAGTACGCTGGCGATGGTGGTCATCGTGTACTTCATGCCCATCGTCCAGAAGAAGATCGACAGGTACGTACCGACGAACGCCGCGGGCACCGTGATGCGCCACTGTCGCGAGGGGCGGAGTGCCGCCAGGACCGAGGCTCGGTGACGCGGCAGGCTGCCCTGGATCGCCAGGAACGCGACGCCGGCCGCCAGGCGGACCGACAGGGCCCACCAGACATCGCTGCGGTTCAGGATCGGCTTGACCGCGACGATGCCGGCCGCCATCAGGAAGGTGGCCAGGATGCCCAGCAGCACGCCGACGTGCAGGTCGCGGGGCAGGGTGCGCTGGGCGGGATCCGGGCTCCAGGTGCCGATGAAGATCGCCAGGCCCATCAGGACGACCGCGGCCAGCAGGGGAACGCCCAGGGGTTCGTGCAGGTACAGGAACGAGCACAGGATGACGAACGGGCTGTAAAGGCAATCGACGATCGCGATGCGGCCGGCCCCCAGGCGGTTCAGGCTGACGAAGAAGATCGTGTCGGCGATCCCGATGCCCACGATGCCGCTGGCCGCCAGGATTGCCCAGTCCGAGGCCGACGCCGACGCCGGGAAGAACGGCACGCCCAGGACCGCCATCGTGACCAGGGACAACGTCAGGCCCACGACGCCCTTGAACAGATTCAGGGCGACCGGGGGGACGCTGTCGCCGCTCTTGCGGAACAGGATGACTGCGACGGCCCACAGGGCCGCGCACAGGATCGAGTAGGTCTCGCCGGAGAAGTGCAGGCCTTCCATGACCGTCGCCCCGCAAGCCGCGGCGGATTGTCGCCGATCCGCCGGAAAATGCCAGGGTCGGAAACGGGGGCCGGCGGGGAAGCAGGAGCCGGCGCGGAAGCAGGCCGCGGCCCCGGCGGCTACGGCAGGTAGCGGACCAGCAGCGCCTCGGAGGTTGGCGTGTCCATGCGCACGGTGGCGCCGCCGTCCCCGACGATGACCGACACGAAGCTGGCGCCGCCACGGGCCAGGTAGTTCGGTCGATTCGCCCAGGTCGTCCGCCGCAGGATGCCCTGCTGGGACGAACGGTACAGGGGGATGCCGTGCCATCCGCCGAACCAGGCGTCGGCCTGGGCTGGAGCGTAGGCGTACCGGTCGGGCACCGTCGCCTGGCCCAGCGTGCCGGGAGTCGCCAGGGTCGTCAGCAGCATCGCCCCCATGAAGTCGCGGAACCAGTCGGGGAAGGTCGTGGCCGCGGGACCCGGCAGGCTCAGTCGTTCCAGGCCGCACGGTCCGGTGATGACCGAGTCCAGGAAGTCGGCGCCGCCCAGGTTCACGATGTCGTCGGCGGCCGTCACCTGGACTCCGCCGGCCTGCTGCATCAGGAAGCCCATCAGCACCGCGCCCAGCCCGTAGTGGGCCGAGTTCGCGTCCCAGTCGTCGTAGTAGTTGGTGCGGGTGAACGCTCCCAGGCGCCACCTCGCCGGATTCCGCAGGGCCGTCTGGGCGGATTCCAGCAGGACCAGACCGCTGTGGGCCGCACCCGTTTCGGCCAGGCCCTCCTCGACGTACGCCTCGGAGTCCATGCGACAGTAGGGCATCTGATCCGGCCGGTCCAGCCAGGGGGCCAGGCGACGACCGATGGCGACCAGGTGGGTCATCTCGTGGGCCAGGATCGACACGACCTGTTCGACCGGGTAGTAGGCCGACGGCGCCATCGTATACACGATTTCGCCGTGGTCGTAGGGCTGGGTCCACGTGCCGGGCGGGAAGAAGGTCACCGGCCAGACGAAGGCCGCGGCCGAATCGTTGGGCAGGTAGGGCGTGAAGAACAGGTCGATGCGCCCATTGCCGTCCACGTCGGTCGGCTGACCGAACAGGTCGATGACCCGACCCGCGACGCCCGCGTCCAGCAGCTCGGCCATCCTTGCCACGGTGGCGTCGGACATCCGGGTGCCGTAGGTGGCGGCCTTCAGATCCTCCCAGATGTTGCAATGGCTGCCCTGGTGGCGCAGTTCGGCCTCCAGCTCCAGCAGCCGCCAGCCGCCGTTGTCGATGTGGAAATAGCGGCGGTCGCCCACGGCCAGGGCGATCGGCGCCTGCCGGATCGGGGGTGTCGCGTCGCGGCCCGCCATCGGGTTGTCGAACGGCGGGATGGGAAGCGGCGGCGTGTGGGGCAACGGGCGCACCGGCGGTCCGTCCGCCTGCATCGCCGCCAGGGGGACGGACTTCGGGCTCTGGACGTCGCCGGACAACACCAGCGGGAACGTGATGCTGCCCTCGGCCTGCGACAGGTCGAACACGGCCGCCGCGTAGTAGCCGGGCGTCAGCGTGACGGTCCCCTGGGCGGCGTCCAACAGGACGACCTCACCTACCGGGGACGTTGCCGGGACGCACCGACCGCCCTGGCAGGCGTCGGTTTCGGGGCATCGAGTCGAGGACAGGACCAGGGTTCCCGTGGCGTCGCAGTCCTGGAGGGTCAT
This sequence comes from Myxococcota bacterium, assembly GCA_029975745.1. Taxonomy (GTDB): domain Bacteria; phylum Myxococcota_A; class UBA9042; order DTJE01; family DTJE01; genus DUVQ01. Next base: position 8,520 of record JARKOL010000179.1, read on the forward strand.
CGCGTCGGCGCTGCAGAACGGCAGGCCGGGCGGGCACAGTCGCGGGTGGCAGGTGCCGTCTCGACATGCCTGGGTGTCCCCGCAGGGCGACGGCAGTTCCCAGCCCGTGCCCGAGGCGGTGCAACGCTGGCGGATGGCGTGGTCCTGCGAGCAGTCCCACTGGCCCGGGGTGCAGACGCGCGGCCGGCAGCCTTCCGGGGCGCACGCGTCCCCGTCGGCGCAGGTTTCGACCGCCTGCCACAAGGTGCCCGTTTCGTCGCAGGCCTCGACGGTGCGGAAGTTCGTGGTGCAGCGCAGCGTTCCGGGAGTGCAGATCACCGAGCGGCACTGGTCGTGGGCGCAGATCTGCGTTTCCGGGCAGTCGGTCGCGTCCCAGCCGGTGCCGGACGCGCGGCAGTGTTCGACGCGCCGGTCGGTCGGGCAGCGCGAGGCGCCGCCATGGCAGACGACGGGCTCGCAGGACGCCAGGTGGCACGCATGGTCGGTCGGGCAGGTCTGAAGCGTCTGCCAGGCCAGGCCGGGGGACGGGCAGCCCAGGACACGGCGGTGGTCTTCGCTGCATCGCTGCGTGTCCGGGTCGCAGGCGCGGCTGCGGCACTTACCGTCAACGCAGATGCCGCTGTTGGTGCAGGGGGTTTCGCGCCAGGCGGCGCCGGATTCCGCGCAGGTCCGCAGGGCGGTCGCGTCCTCGCTGCAGGCGGTCTGGCCGATCGTGCAGACGATGGGCTTGCAGCCGTCCTCGCGGCACAGGGCGTCGTCGCCGCAGGCCTGCGTGGCCCACTTGTCGGCCCCTTCCGGGCAGAAGTGCCAGGTGTTGGAATCGTCGCAGAAGTTCGGCTGGCCGGTGCAGGGCGATTCGGTTGCCTCGCATGCGGTCAGCAGGGGAATGGTGGCCAGGATGATCAGGCCAAGCAGCGATCGGGTTCCGAGCGACACGATGGTCCTCCGAATCCACGGAAGTCGGGCGGGAATCTACCGCTTCCGGGCTGCCGGTTCAACGAAGAAGATGGGGCGTGGCCTGGGGACGCCCAATTTCCGGTTGACAACTCCCGGCCCTCGCGGGTAGCATCCGTCCGCTTTGAGGCCCCTTGCCCGGGGGTGTAGCTCAGTTGGGAGAGCGCTTGAATGGCATTCAAGAGGTCAGGGGTTCGATTCCCCTCACCTCCACCCGGGACTCCTAGAAATCTTTCGGTTTTTCGGCCCTGATCTTCACCGTACCCCCCTCGAAATCCGCCTTGGGAGACGAAATGGGAGACGAAATTCCGGGGACGATTCCGTCTCCCGGCGGGGTCCTGGCGGTGGATTCCGCTGTCAGAATCGGCAGGTTGGTGAAAGGATGGTCTCGTTGACCGCTTGAAGGTGGTTCAAGTGGTCAGGGAGCGATGTGCGGCAACACCCCGCCAAGCCCGAACGGTGAGAGCGAGGAGCCGGACCGCGCTGTCTTCACCATGGTCGGACGCTGGTCTTCTCTTCAACGCGGTCGGCAACGACTTCATCAATGCGGTCGGCGAGCCGGGCAACGAATCCACGCCATGCCACGGCAGTGGGTTTCCTTACCGCCTTCGGCTTGCCATGGGCGTTGCTGTTCCTGGTTTCGACAAGGCGCTTGAGGGTCTTCTGAACCGCATCGTTCCCGAACTTCTGCCAGTGCATCTTGCGGTGTCCCATGATCCAAGGGATACCCACGTGGAAGAAGAGGAAGTTCACCTTGTCGACGTCGGCATTATTCAACCGACCGCTGGTCTGCTTCTTGAGGGCCTTCCGCTGCTCTGGTGTCGCTGCGACGAAGATGCGATCCACAGCCAGATCGTAGACGTCCTCGACGTAGGCCTCGAAGGCCGCTGCCAATAGCATCACCGCGCCTCGAATCACGGCAGCCCCGCGTCGTTTAGCAGGTCTTCCGGCGCCGTTGGGGCAGATCGCGTTTCTGGCGGTGATCAGTTCGTCGAAGTCCGCCAGCTGCGCATCGAGGTTCTGTCTCGGGGAGGAAGGCATCCGACACCCTGCCGTCGTAGACGATTTGTCGACATGAACAGCGGGGAGAATCTCGCCAAGGTGGCAGGCTGTCAAGAAGTTCAGACTGGTTCTAGGCGCCGACTCCCCCCGACAGCACCCGCAACACCGGTACCTGCGAAGGCGCTCCGACGTAGTGGTTCTTCGCGGTCTTGCCGTGGTCGGCGTGGCCCAGGGCGTCCCCGATCTTGGCGACCGCCTCGTCCACGACGATCCGGCGCAGGGAAGCGTGGGTGGCTCGGAGCCCGTGGGGGCAGACGACGCGGACCTCGGCGTCCCGGCAGACCCTGTGGACCAGGTCCAGGAGCCACCCCCCGGTCCTGGGCCTGTCCGACCGCTTCCAGTCGGCCCGCCTCCCGGTCTGGGTCCGCTCGTCGATCCCCCGGAAGACAAACGTGGTCGGGTTCAGGCCGTCCACCAGCACGGCAAGGTCGTCGCGGCACGCATCCGGGATCGTGATCGCCCGGACCCGGTGCGACGTCTTGACCGACCAGCCCACGTCCCCAACCTCGGCCTCCTCGCTCCGGATGTGGATGACGCCGGCGTCGAAGTCCACCGCGCCGGCCTGGATGTGCAGCAGCTCGCCGCTCGCGATCCCGGTCAGGATCGGCAGGGCGGCGGCGACCCGCTCCTCGGGTGTCGTGCGTTCCAGGGCGGCGGCGAGGTAGCTGCGGGCCTCCCCGAGGTTCCGGAGCTGGGCCTTGCCCCGGTTGATCTGCTTCGCCCCGGCCTTGGTCGCCCAGGGCAGGGGATCGGGTCGCTTGGCGATGTACTCCGCGACGATGTCCTTGGATGTGTAGTGGTGGCGCATCCACCACTTCGAGGCGCGGCCCAGGGCCAGGAAGTACGACCTCCGGGTCGCCATGCTCAAGTGCTTGGGGGTCTTGCGGTTCCCGGACACCTGGGGCTCGGCCAGGAGGTTCACGTAGCGGTCGATGTGCGCCGTGGTCAGGCGCGTGACCAGGAGGTGGCCGGCGATCTTGTTCAGGGGCAGCAGAGCCCCCCGGTTGGCGGACGCCGTGATCGCACTGGCCGAGGTCTCCGTGTACTCCAGGAACGCCTCGATGGCCTTCTCGACGGTGGTTTCGGCGGGGACGTTCAGTTCGCGCCGCGCGCCTTCGACTTCCGCCCGGGCCTCGTCTTCCGTGCAGCCCTTACGGCAGCGGCACCACGTTCTGCTGCCATCGACAACAACGGCGTACATCCATCGTCCGCGCTCTCGGTCCAGGTAGGGTCCGAGGATCTGGGTCTTGCCTGCTGGCCGACGTCCCATGCCAACCTCCCGTTCACGGATCCGGGCGCGCCCGCGAGGGCCAGCGCGCTCCCGTCGAGGGTCACAGTTCCCTCGATAACCACACGAAAGCAACTGGATTGATTGGGAAACTGCACGACTCCGAGATCGAGGTGCAGGGGGATCCGGAGGGTGGTTTCGCCGGGCGTTCCCTTCACGGCGTCCACCTCGGAGTCGAGGGGCTGGAGGAGCCCGGGAAATCGTCCACGTCAAGGATCCCGCGGGCCTCGTCCAGGTCCACGATCACGGCCCGGCGGCGGTCGGAGCGCCCGTTGAAGCAGACCAGATCGTCCAGGGCCTTGATGTACCCGCCCTGGCGGAACGCCTCGTCAATCTGGCGACGCAGGGCCTTGCGATCCGGGACCTCGCCCTCGAAGCCGATCCGGCGGCAATGCTCGGTGTAGGTGGCGTGGCAGGACGGGAAGTGCAGGGCGAGGCGCCCCCCTTCCAGAACGTACTCACGGCCATGCTGCACCTTGCCCTGGACGGCCAGGACGTGCAGCTCCTCGATGAAGCGATCCAGGCCGGTCTTCACGGTGCGCCCGCCCGTTTCGAGCAGATCCGCGAGGACCGCGTGGGTGGCCTCCACAACCCCCATGCTGGGAATGGGAACACCCCGGCTGGCGGCGTACTCGATGAACATCCGCAGCCCGAAGACCATCACGATCAGGGCATCGCGCACCCGGATCGGGACCGGGCGGCCTTCCAGCAGGTCGTCCGTGATGCCCCGCGCGAAGGCCACGCTGGCGGCGGTGTCGTTGGCCAGCAGGAACCGCAGGATGCCGGGGGCGAGCGACCCCAGGTCCACTTCCTTCAGGACCTGCATCGCCTCCGCGAACCCGGGGTTGGCCTGGAGCGCGTTCTTGTCGGGATTGGCCGACAGCATGCGCTCGACCAGGGCGGGCTCGATGGGCCGGGTCTCGCCGGCCAGGCAGACAGGCGCCGACAGGCGGTAGCTGTTCAGCTTCTGGTCCTGCCGGCCCCGCTCCTCCACCTCCCCGTCGTACAGGCGCCGCAGGTACCGGTGCAGGAGGTTCCGGCGGTGCAACGGCATGTCGAACGGCTTGTACTCGTCGATGAACACGGGCGTGGAGTCGGTGGACGACAGCAGCTTGAGCAGCGCGAACTCGGTCTCCGTGGCGCTGAACGGCTCCGTGGAGGCCACGCCCAGCAGGGGCCAGAAGACCTCGGTGACGATCGACGACTTCCCGGACCCCTGGGTGCCCCAGATCATCAGGAAGGGGAAGTGCCCCAGGAGCTTCATCAGCCGGGGCCGCAGGGGCGCGGCGAAGAACCAGCCCAGGATCGGTAGAACGACGCCGGGGTGATTCAGGGCCAGGAGGTTCGGCAGCACGATGGCCGCGACGGACGCCTCGGTGGCCGGGTCGATGCCCGCGGTCAGGCGGACCCGGGAATGGAGGTGCGCGCCCGAAGGGACGTAGATGATCGGTTCCCGATCCGCGGGCGTCCCGTCCGGGGCCAGGACGACGTCCGGGGCTACCCACCGGGGGCCGGCGGGGGTGTCGAGGTAGCCCAGGTTCAGGGTGCCCTTGAAAGTCGGCACGTCCTGGTCGGCCACCAGCCGTAGCACGCCCTGGACGTTTTCGTCGGTCCCGGTCCACTGCAGGTCCACGCTGGGCAGCGTTCGCATGAACGCCGCCTTGGACTGCCAGGCGTCCCGGGCGAACCGGATGTTCTCGAAGACCCGTCCGCCCTCGGTGGTGACGGTGGCATCGACCACCTCGCCGCCCTCGACGCTGATGCGCCGCGTGGGCTTCACGGTGAACGACGAGATGATGACCGGGTCGCCTTCCCGGCCCGGGGTCCAGTAGTGCCCCTTCGCGACGAACACCTCGCCCTTCCGGGACATGGGCGGGTCGCCGCTGGCGGGCCCGTTGTCATTCGCATGGTCCTTTCCTCCCGGGCCACGCAGCAGGTCCTTAACGGTGGCCTTGGCGAGCTTGAAGCGGGTGCGCAGCAGGTCGGTGAACGCCTCGATCTCCAACCGGGATGCGCCCCGCACCAGATCGACGGCAGGCGCCAGGGCGCCGGCCAAGTCCTCCTTGGGGGTGTCGGTCGGGATGCGCTCGACCAGGAACCGAGGCAACCGGGCGGCGTCGGCCAGGACCCGGTGCAGGGCATCGGCCCCCTCCCTGGCCATGAACTCGTTGACGTCCACCTTGTCGATGCCGGTGGGCCTGGGCAGCGTGGCGATCCGGACATCCCGCCCACCCCGGAACAGGACGGACGCGGTCTCGATGGCCCCGGCCTCGCCGGCGCCGTTGGCCTCGGAGTCGTTGCAGATGACGACTCGGTCCGCCTTGCCGGTCAGCGCCAGGAGCTTGTCGTGGTCCTGCCGACGGAACCGGGTGGTGGCCGGCGAGACGCAGGCGATACCGGACTGGACCGCTGAGAGGCAGTCCGTGACGCCCTCGGTGATGAGGACGGTGTCCGCGCCCCGGATCCCGTCCTCGTTGTAGAAGTGGTCGTTGGCCAGCAGGCTGGAGATGTACGGGTGCCGGTCCGACCGGGCTGGCAGCTTGCGGTACTTCGGGTCCTCCCAGGGCTTGTCCGGGGTCCGGTCGGTCTTGCGGCCGATGAAGTAGACGGCGCGGCCCCGCTTCCAGTAGGGGAACACCAGTCGGCCCTGGAAGAAGTCCACCACCGAACCGTCGTTCAGGCGCACGAACAAGCCGGTGGACAGGGCCTCGTCGGCGGTGACGCCCCCCGGGCCGGTCATGTGCCGGAAGAGCCCGCCGTCCGCCCACCCGAGCTGGAACCGATCGATGGTGTCGTCGTTGAACCCGTAGTGGTCGTGGAACCACGCCTCGCGGACCTCGGGGGGCAGGCCGTCGTGGTAGTACGCGGCGGCCATGGTCAGCAGGGCCTCGAGGCGGCGGCGCTCGTCCGCCTGGGAGGCGGCAGCGGGATCGACCGGGTCCGCGTCGGGGATCGGAACGCCTGCCCGGCTGGCCAGTGTCCGAAGCGCCGTCATGAAGTCGCATCGGTCCCGGCGCTGGACGTAGCTGTAACAGTCGCCGCCCTCGGAGCCGCCGCCCGAGAAGTCGCGCCAGGTCTGCGAGTGCGGCCATACGACGAACGACGGGTCCTTGTCGGTGCTGAACGGGGACTTGCCTTTCAGGCAGGAGCCGCACGGGGCAAGCTTCAGGTCGCTTCCGATGAGGTCTGCGAGGTCGGTACGGGCCCGAACCTCATCGACCAGGCTGCGGAAAGCGGAACTGTCCATCCACTCACCCCGTGCGGCTGAAAGGGCCTACTTGCGGCAGGAGCACACCGAGGGGCCGGCGTCGCGGGCGATCTCCTCGAGGAACACCTTCATGGGGCCGCTGGCGGACGTCGCCGGGGCCGGTGCCGGGCTGGGCGTGCGCGCCCGGTACGCCTTCCTCAGAACGTCCGCGACCGCGTGCCCCAGTTCGGGGCGCGCGTCGTAGGCGTCCAGAACGCCCACCAGACCCAAGGACACGTCGCGGAATGCGTTCGCCAGGACTCGCTTCGTCTCACAGGCCATCGGTGCCTCCTTCCGTGTTTCCACCCCATCAAGAGGCAGGCCCCCCTCATTTGGGGACACGCCGACCCGCCAGCAGGACGCGCAACCGCTCCAGGGCGCGGGTCCGCTGCCGCTTCAGGCGCTGGTAGGTCCGGATGCGGGCGGCGAGGGGCAGGTCCGGGTAGACGCTGTCCAGGTAGTCCCACAGGCGCACGCCACGCACGACGGTCTCGGCCACGAGGTCCAGGTACGCCGGATCCAGCCGGGTACCGACCCAGCGGTGCAGGAGCCCGACTGCCAGCTCGGTCACCTCGGGATCTTCGAAGGCGCGCGGGCAGCCCATCCATTCGCAGTCCTCGTCATCCAGGCTGACGTGCAGGGCGGCTCCGAAGGCCTGGTCGAAGTCCCGCTGGTTCCGCTCGGAGTTGATGGCCTCGAAGATGCGCCGGGCGGTCTGCTGGCGCAGGCGCAGGGCGGTCAGGCGGGCGCCGTGGCCGACGTCAAGCTGCGACGCTGTGTCCAGGAAGGTCGTGAGCAGCATCGAGGTCAGTTCGTCGTCGGGGATTCCAGTGTCCGACAGCCGCATCCGAATCGCGCCGAGGAGGGGCAGGAACGACAGCACCAGAACACCGGACCAGAAGGTGGCCGACCCCTGCTGGTACTCCTCCACCAGCGCCCGCACGACCCCTTCACGCGTGGTCGCGGAGGCACCCGAATCGTCGGTCAGGACACCCAGGACGGCCTCGATGCCCGGGTAGGGCGCCAGTGCCGGCTGGCGGTCCTGGGCGGCGGCGAACAGCGGCACGTTGCGCGCCGCGAACACCTCCCGCCGCAAGTGGGCCTTGATGGTGGCGAACGTGGTGGGCCAGGAAACGTCGGAACGAGTGGAACGTGGCATGGGTAGTCTCCCATGCCCGAGAGGCGGACCCGTGGGCTGCCCGGGCTGCTGTTCACCACGAGAGCGCCGACCGCCAGTGGCCGGCGTCTCGGGGTCCGCAGCCGCCCTTCACAGAATCAACAGAGAGACTTGGATTACGCCGAAAACGCGCACGCGAACGGGGCGTTTGTGGCGAAAGACAAGGGAACTACGGGACTCAGGGGATTGGGATGAAACGCGTAGGCTGGTCCGTGAAAAACAACGGAGCGGGCAGTTGGTCAGGTTCCCGTGCGGACGTAGACCAGATTGGGTCGCGCCTTCCAGCAGCGCAGCTTCTTGTAGTCGTGGAAGGGTGACGACTCGAGGCGGAAGACTTCCTTCAGTGCCGCGCTGACGGTGTGCATCATGGTCCGGGCCTTGTCGGATGCGTTGGAATCTCCCCAGCCGAGTTCGCCCCCGTTTTTCGCCAGCAGCACGAGGTGACTCCAAGACTGCGCTGGGCCCGCGGGAACCCTGCGGTTGTCCGCCATGCCCATCTCGGCAAAGGTGCGCCACTCCAGTTGCTGGCCGACAACGATTTGCGCGCGTTCCGGAAGACCATCGTCATCCGGCTCGTAGAACCGGATCGTGATGCCTTCCCAGTCGGTGCCCGGGGCCAACGGGAACGGTCGCACCGAGGGCGCCGCCTTGGCCCGGCCAACGCGAGGCCCCATGTCGTCCCGTGCGAACTGAATGCGTCCGTTCTGAACCGACAGCCGGTGGCCGAGATCCGATACCCACCCCGGCTCGAGAGCAGTCCGGTCCGCAGGGGATGAAAGGGCAAGCACGACCGTGGAACCGGCCACGAAATGCTTCTCGATTTCATTCAAGACCGATTCCGCGTCCTGGTGCCTCAATCCCCATGCGAGAAGCACCCGGCGTCGCTTCTTGTCGATCCTCGTCTCGCCCAAATCCCACAGGCGCCCGTGGAGCAGTTCTTCTACCGGTCCCGCGCCAAGGTCGGCTGCGATGGCCCGCGCGACCCCGGCCGCGCTGAGGCGCCACTGCAAGAGGTCATCGGGCGCGAACTCGACGTAGCCGATGTCCGGGTCCATTTCACAGAGGTGCAGGAACACCGGGTGCTGGAACCCGGGCTTCGTTCGCGGCTCTGGCGTCACGAAGCACCGTTCGTGGCACCCCGTGCAGACGATTCCGGTGGCATTGTCGGAGCGTTCCAGGACCCCGCAGCCCACAAAATTGTCCCGGACGCCCTCTGGCCATGTGGCGGCCTCGTCGCTTCGAACCTCCCCGTCCCCCGTGGCGTCCACGCGGTCAAGAAGGCGCCGAAGGATCGTGGTCGCAGCCGTCATTGGGCGATGTTCCAGGTTTTCAGGTACCGCTTCAAGACGAGATGGCGCGGCTGCTCCTTGAGGTTCGTGGACTCGGGGCTGATGGAGACGGTCAACGTTGGAGCCCGGCGCTGCCCGAGTGGCGGGAACCAGGTCACTTTCAGCGTGGCATGCGTCACGGTGAAGGAGGCCAGCGGCAACGCGGCCACGTTGATCACCCTCTCCAGCCAGTCGTAGAAGGATGCTTGGTTGCCGCTCGACCGCTCGACAGTGACCTTCCTGCCGCCGCCGCCGCTCGCCTCCAACTTCAACCCGACGACTCGGACCGTCTCGATCATGTCCGCGGGATCGGTGGGGAAGGCGAATCCCCGGGCCTTCAACGGGTCGATTTCGTAAGTCTCGCCGCTGGGAGGAGGAAGCGTGGCCAGTCCGAGCGCGTGCTTGCAGAAGAGGGCCTGCAGCTTTTCGGCCTTCCTCCTGTCCCCCGGGGCGGCGATCTCCAGCACCCCCTCATCCGGACGGAAGACGAAGGCGACCTGGAAGGCGGACCGCCGGCTGCTGCGTTTGAGTTCCCCGCTTTCGTAGTGGACGTCCGAGGTGGCGTAGTCCTCGGGCCACGCAAAGTAGCAGTGCCGGGTCGGGTCCTTTCGCTCGTAGTGCTCGACGGTGCATTCGTACCCACGCCCCTCTTTCCTGTAGAGGACCTTGAGGTCGTCGGCGATGGCGCTGAGGGTGGCGTCGTCGAATTTCGGGGTGTCGTTCGGCAACCCATGCCGCCGTTTCGATCGCGTGAAGGACATCTGCTTGATGAACGCGAGCGTCGCGCATGTCTCGAAGAGTTCGTCCGCGCTGTGCTCCAGGAACAACCACATCGCGCGGGCGAAACCGTTCTCCATGTTGGCGATGTCGTCCGTGACCGCGAGCCCAGCGAGCTGGGTCTCCTCGATGATCACCTGGGTACCCTCGCGATCGGACAGCAGGAAGATGTCCTGAAAGTCGCGGTCGATGGTGGTGCGCTCCGACTCCGCCAGGGCCTCGATCTCGGTCAGCAACGGCTGGTAGCCGCGCTTCGTGAGCTCGTCGAACTTGAACCCCGGCAGCAGACCGCGGCCGGCGAAGTACCTGGCGAGCAGGTCATTTGGGGTCTGACGCAGGAACGTGCTGAGCGTGTACTCGCGGGCCATCGGGCCACCTCCTCGTGTTGCAGGCAGCAGCCCCACGCTGCGGCGGCCCGCTGGTTGTCAAGGAACATGGGCACAAGCCACTGTTCCGTCAAGGGATCCAGCGCGTTCGGAGGGGAAGACGATGCGGGGATTTGGATCCATCGAGTCCCGGCCTCCCCGGGATCGGCTGCGGGCCCGCGGGGTGTGAACATGAATCGGCCGCCGTGAACGTCCCGTGAACCTGCCAAATGTTCACAGAAAAGGCAGTCATTGCCATAGGTTGCGCTGGTGTGAACATGGTGAACACGTTTCGTGCGGAGATGCCTCTACGCGTGGAAGAAAAAACGCGCGTCGATCCAGCTGGCTGAAACGGAAGAAAATCCTCGCGTCACGAAGAACCCCGTATCAAAGACGTTCACCATGTTCACACCCTGGCCATCCCCGCTTGGCTGTAGGGCGAAACCGTGAACATGACCGACGTTCACGGCATGTTCACGCCGCCCGAATCGTGTTCACACCCCTGCACCTGTCCCCAAAACAGGGGTCCTCGGCTCTTGATGGGGTGGAAGAGCAGGAGGCAACCCATGACGCTGTCGTTGCTGGACACGGGCTGCGGGACTTCGGTACCGCCGCCGAGGCGTGACTGGACGCGGGTGCTGGGCGCGCTCGCCGTCGCGATGCTCCTGCTCCTCATCTCGGGACCGTTCTACTGCGCGTCCGTGCCCCCGCCGGGGCGCGTGCTGCACGACGACCCGCTGGCGAACTACGCGACCACGTGGTCGCACTTGGACTCGAAGGAAGGGGACCTCGGGTGAACGTCCACGCCGTCAGCCCGGACATGCCGCGCACGAGGCGGGAGTGCCCCCAGGGCCCCTGCCATCACGTGGCATGCCGCTTCCACCTTTGGACCGACCGGGTGCTGGACCGGGACGGAGCGGTGGTGGACCTGCGCGAGACGGCGGTGTTCGGGAACCGGCAGCACACCTGCGTCCTTCGGGAGATCGCCCGGGGCGCGAAGACCCTGGAGGCCATCGGCTCGTTGCTGGACGTCTCGCGCGAGCGGGTTCGACAGATCGAGGCCGAGGCGCTGGCCCGACTGCGAGACGCGGACCCCGGGGTGCTTCGGGAACTGCTAGACGCGGTCAGCGAGATCCAGTCGGACGGCGAGCCCTGGGAGGAGGACGACCTCTCCGCGATGCCCGATCCCGATGTCCCTGACGCCTGCGCCGAGGACACCGATGCCACCGACGACACGGGCCTACCCGATGGGGCGGACGATCCTGCGACTGACGATACGGGCACGCTCCCCTGGTCCGAGCCCACGTACACGGACGACGCCAACACCGAGTCCTTCAAGGCATCGCACCGCCGCCTGCGTCGTGCGACCGAGCAGGCCATCGACGCCCACCCGTACTGGTGCCCCCACTGCGGGCGGACCTACCCGGGCGTCACCATCCACGGCACGAAGCGTCGGGGCTGCCCGAATCCCCGGTGCGCACGCTTGGCGCAAGGCGCCCGCAACCGTCGCGAAGGGCTCCACCGCCGTCCCATCGCACCCGAGGTCGTGGCGGCCATCCGTTCCGAGTACCGACCCGGCGAGCGGGGCTACAAGGTCCTGGCCCGCGAGTTCGGGGTGTCCCGCCGCGCCGTTCAAGACATCGTGCTGGGCCGCACCTACCGGGAGGCATGCTGATGCGCCGGCGCATACCCCCACCGGTGGTTCCTTCCCGGGCCCGACGCCGGCCGGGGGTACCGCGCGCGGCCCGCGCCCGCCAGATACGGGGCCCGGAAGATTGCGCGCCGGATGCGCCGCATGTCCAGGCCCAGGAGGACGACGTGATCGACGGCTCCCATGGCTATCGCCCGGCCCTCGGCACCTTCGTCCGGACCGGCGCATTCGACCACCTGACCTACCTGGCCACGCCCTACTCGCACCCTGCTGCCTCGGTTCGGGAGCAGCGGTACCGGGCAGCGTGCGCCATCGCCGCCGTCCTGACCGCCCAGGGCGAACTGGTCTACTCGCCCGTCGCCCACGGTCACGGGATCGCGGTGTCCGGGTCGCTCCCCGTCTCGTGGGAGCACTGGAAGCGCCTGGACCTGCGGATGCTGCGCGCCTGCGACTCGTTGACGGTGGCCTGCATCGCCGGCTGGCAGGAGTCCGAGGGCGTCCAGGCCGAAATCGCCGCCGCCGAGGACATGGGACTCCCGGTTCGGTTCGTGGACCCGTGCGGCAACACCATGGAGGACCCCCGATGAGTGGAAAGCCCAGAGACGGACGCAGCTACACCAACGCCGACGCGGCGCGGGTGCTTGGCGTGGACCCTGCCACGGTGAAGCGGTGGCGGACCCGGGGGTGGCTTGTGAACCGCCCGGACGGAAGCCTGGACGTGGCCGGCACGCGCCAGCGGGTCAACCAGCAGCGGGACCCGACCCTCGGGGGTCGCGCCGACCGCGGTGCTGGTGGGGCCGCCCCGGTGTCGGGTGACGGCGCCAGGCTGCTCAAGGCCCGGGCCATGCGTGAGACGCTGTCCGCGAAGCTCCTGCAGATCGAGATCGACAAGCAGGAGGGCCGCCTGGTCGAGCGAGAGGTCGCGGAGCGGGTGGTCCTGGACGTGATCACCGAGGCGCGGACCCGGATGGAGGCCCTCCCGGCCCGGATCGCCTCGCGCCTGGTCAACTGCCCGGACGCCCGGACCATCCAGGAGATCCTGCGCGACGAGATCGAGACGGCGCTTCGGAGCATTTCGGAGCTTCCGGACATCGGAGCCCAGGATGGAGGTGCGGCGTGAACGCGGACCCCCGGATCGTGATGCGTGCGACTGCGGACCTGCGGCCCTACGACAAGAACCCCCGGACCCACACCCCCGAGCAGATCGCGAAGGTGGTCCGGAGCATCCAGGAGTACGGCTGGACAAACCCCATCCTGGTGGATCGCGACGGCACCATCGTCGCCGGGCACGCTCGGCTGGAGGCGGCGAAGTCCCTGGGCCTGGGCGAGGTCCCCACGATCTGCCTGGACCACCTGACGCCGGCGCAGGCCCGGGCCTACGTCATCGCGGACAACCAGCTCGCGCTCGACGCCGCCTGGGACGAGGAGATCTTGCGGGTCGAACTGTCCGCGCTCCAGAACCTGGACTTCGACCTGACATTGACCGGCTTCGACGAGGGGGAGATCGACCGCCTGCTCGCGGATCTGGATTCCACCGGCGTCCCGCCCGGCCTGACGGACGAGGACGCGGTGCCCGAGCCGCCCGAGGATGCCACGACCCGCCCGGGCGATCTGTGGATCCTGGGCGACCACCGGCTCCTGTGCGGCGATTCCAGCAGTGCCGAGGACGTGGATCTGCTGCTGGACGGCCAGGTGATCCACCTCGTGAACATGGACCCGCCCTACAACGTCAAGGTCGAGCCCCGGTCCAACAACGCCATCGCGGCGGGCCTGTCGTCGTTCGCGCCGGTCGCGCAGACCCACCACCAGGCCCTGGACCTGGCGCGGCACCCCGAGAAGTCCAAGGCGACCCACAAGCGCCTTCGTCCGAAGGACCGACCCCTAAAGAACGACTTCGTGACCGAGAACGCCTTCGACACGATGCTGCGGGCGTGGTTCGGGAACGCCGCCCGGGTGCTGGAAGCGGGCAGGGGTTTCTACATCTGGGGCGGGTACGCGAACTGCTCGAACTACCCGCCGGCCCTGCGCGAGTCGGGCCTGTACTTCTCGCAGGCCATCATCTGGGACAAGGAGCACCCGGTCCTGACCCGGAAGGACTTCATGGGCGCCCACGAGTGGTGCTTCTACGGCTGGAAGGAGGGGGCGGCGCACCAGTTCTTCGGGCCGGCGAACGCCACGGACCTGTGGCACGTCAAGAAGGTCAACCCGCAGTCCATGATCCACCTGACCGAGAAGCCCGGCGAGCTGGCCCGCCGCGCCATCGAGTACTCGTCCCGCGCCGGCGAGAACGTCCTGGACCTGTTCGGCGGGTCGGGGTCCACCCTGATCGGGGCCCACCAGACGGGGCGCCGGGCTTTCCTCATGGAGATCGACCCCCTCTACGCGGACGTGATCGTGAAGCGGTGGCAGGACTTCACGGGCGAGAAGGCCGTCCTGTCGGGCGGCGGCACGTTCGACGAGGTCGCGGCCGAGCGCGGAGGCGACCATGACGCCGGCACCGGCGGGCAGACCTGATGCTGCCCGGTCGGCCCGCGCGCTGCGTCGCGTCCTCCTGGCAGGCTTCGAACCCGCTCCACGCCTTCGGGTAAGCGAGATCGCGGAGCGCGACCTGGTCCTGTCCCGCGAGTATTCCAAGGAACCCGGGGCGATCCGGCTGGCACGCACGCCGTTCCTGCGCGAGCCGATGGACCGCCTGTCCCCCGAGGACCGGGCGCAGACCATCGTGTTCATGGGGCCGGTCCAGATCGGCAAGACCATCATCGGCCAGGCCTTCATCGCGGCGGTCGTGGGGTACTACCCGGGCCCCATGCTCGTCGTCACCGACACCGACACCAAGGCCGAGGAGTTCTCGAAGTACCGGCTGGACATGATGATCCGGGACTCGCCCCACCTGCGGTCCCGGGTCGCGGAGGCCAAGTCCAGAAGCCGCGACAACACCATCAAGCTCAAGACCTTCCCCGGCGGCTACCTCAAACTGGTGGGCGCGCAGTCGGCGTCGGGCCTGACGTCCATGACGTGCCGCTACGTCCTGCTGGACGAGGCGGACGACCACAAGGCGAACGTCTCCTACGCGGGCTCGTCGGTGTCCCTGGCCCTGGGCCGGCAGACCACCTACGGCGACATGCGCAAGACGCTGATCGTGTCGTCCCCGAAGGTGAAGGGGGACTCCGAGATCGAGGCGTGGTTCGAGCGGGGCGACCAGCGGCGGTTCTGGGTGCCGTGCCCCCGGTGCGGGGAGTTCCAGGTCCTGCAGTGGCGCGATCCCGAGACGGGAGCGTTCCGGCTGGTGTGGCCCAAGGGGCGCCCGGAAGAGGCCCGGTACATCTGCACGCACTGCGGGGCCGCCTGGGAGAACCGCGACAAGAACGCCTTCCTGCCCGCCGGCGAATGGCGGCCCGACCGTCCGGACCTGGGGGAGGGAGGCACCATTGCGTCGTTCGCCCTGAACGCCCTGTACTCCCCGGTCGGGATGTACTCGTGGGCGGACATGGCCCGCCAGTGGGAGAAGGCCAACGAGCGGGTCAAGGCCGGCGACATCGAGGAATTGCGCGCCTTCGTGAACACCCGCCTGGCCGAGTCCTTCGCGGAACCCGGCGAGCAGATCGATCCGAACGCCCTGGCGAACCGCCTGGACCCGGACTGGGACGCGGTGCCCGCGGGGGTGCTCTGCATCGTCATCGGTGTGGACGTTCAGGATGACCGGTTGGAGGCGGTCACGCTGGGGATCGGGGCCGGGTGGGAGATGTGGGTCCTGTCCTACAACGTGATCCTGTCCGACCCCCTGGACCGGCAGACGTGGACCGCGCTGGACGACCTGGTCCTGCGGCGCTGGCAGACCGAGGACGGGCGCACCCTGCGGGCCGCCGCGACGTGCGTGGACTCGGGGCACCGGACCCAGGCCGTCTACGACTACGCCCGGACCCGGAAGCGGTGGGGCGTCCGGGCCATCAAGGGAGTGGGCGGGCCCGCGAAGCCCATCTGGGACAAGGCGATCCGGAAGGCGGGCAAGCTGAAGCATCAGGGCCAGTTCTACGCGGTCGGGACCGACACCACGAAGGACAAGCTGCACGAGTGCCTGAAGGTGTCGTTGCCCGGGCCGAAGTTCCTGCACGTGCCCGCGCGAATCCCCCGGGCCTTCCCGGACTGGTTCGAGCAGCTCACCGCCGAGCGCCGCGTCAACTACCGCGAGAAGGGCAAGGAGGTCCGGGGCTGGCGGCCGATCACGGAAGGGCGCCGCAACGAGGTACTGGACACGATGGTCTACGCCCTGGCCGCCGCCTACTCGGTCCAGATGGGGCGGCCCGGGTTCTTCGATTCCAGGGCGGCGCCCGACGAGGCCCCGACCATCGCACCGAGCTCCTCACCCGCCACCGTCGAGCAACCCGAACACGCCGGGAACATGCCCCGTCCCCTGCGCCACCCTCGTACCCGGGGAGTGGTCCGCGGCAAGGGCGTGGACTTCTGGACCCAGCGGGGACCCCGGCGAGGCCGGGACCGCGACCGCTGGTGACGCCGGCTCCCCCAGGAGATGTCGGTGGCCTTCACCCAGGAACAGCTCGCCGCCCTCGAGGATGCCTACGCCGCGGGCGTGACGACCGTCCGGTACGGCGACCGCTCCTACAGCTACGACAGCCTCGAAGCCCTGTGGGCCGCGATCCAGCGCATCCGCCGCGAGCTGCTCGGGCGCAAGCGGTTCCGGTCGGGCACGGCGGGCTACCGGAGGTTTCCGTGATGGGACGGGTCCGGGAGGCATGGCGCGTGCTGACGAGGACCGCCCCGGCGCCCATCCACCGATCGTTCCGGGGTCGCCGGGCCTACGACGGGGCCTCGGCAGGTGCCCGGACGGACGGCTGGCAGACGATCGGCGGCTCCGCGAACACCGAGACGGCGCAATCCCTCGAATCCCTGCGCAACCGCGCCCGGGACCTGGTCCGCAACAACGCCTGGGCACGCAAGGCCATCGAGGCGCTGGTCTCGAACCTGGTGGGCACGGGCCTGCGTCCGATCCCGATGACCGGCGACAAGGACCTGGACCGGCGGCTGATCGATCTGTGGGATACCTGGGGTCGGGCGTGCTACCCGCTGTCCCGCCTGGGGATCTATGGCGTCCAGAGCCTGATCGCCCGGTCCTTCTTCGAGTCCGGCGAGGTGCTGGTCCGCCGGCGCCTGCGCCGCATCGACGACCTCGGACCCGATCTGCCCCCGCTCCAACTCCAAATCCTCGAACCCGACCAGATGCCGTGCTGGACCTCGACCACCTACGACCTGCGCCAGGGCGGCAACCGCATCGTGCAGGGCGTCGAACTGGACCCCCTCGACCGGCGCGTCGGATATTGGCTCCTGCCCGTTCATCCCGGGGATTCGTGGAGCCTGACCGGCGGGGCGGGGACGTACGGGCCGCAACGGGTGGACGCGGTGAACGTGCTCCACCTGCTTCAGGAGGCACGCCCCGGCCAGGTGCGCGGGGTGCCCTGGCTCGCACCCGTCATCATGGCCCTGTGGGACCTCGGTGGCATGTCCGACGCCGAGCGGGCCCGGGCCAAGATCGCCCACTGCCTGACCGCGTTCGTGGAGAGCGTCGATTCCGACGAGGGCACGCCGCCCCGTCCGGACGGCATCACCGGCGCGGAAGACGAGTTCGGGAACCTGGTCGTGGACATGCAGGGCGACCCCGTCGAGCAGCTCCACCCCGGCCTGATCGGCTACCTGCCCCCCGGCAAGAAGATCACGATCAACAGCCCGACGCTTCCGTCCGGGTACGACGCCTACCAACGCGTCGGTCTGCACGAGATCGCGGCGGGCATCGGCCTGGCCTACGAGGTGCTGACCGGGGACCTGTCCCAGGTGAACTTCTCGTCCATCCGCCTGGGCCTGAACGAGCAGAATCGGATGATCCGGGGCCTGCGCGAGCAGGTGTTCGTGCCCCTGGCCATGCAGCCCATCTGGGAGTGGTTCTGCGAGGCGGGGCAGTTCGCAGGGCTCCTGCCCCTGGAGGCCGATGCATTTCCGTGCCGGTGGTCCAGCCCCCGGGTGGAGAGCGTGGACCGGAAGACCGACGCCGAGGCGGACCTTCGCGAGATGCGGAACCAGACCCGATCGCGCCGTGACGTGATCGCGTCCTACGGCCAGGACCCCGACGCCGTGGACGCCGAGATCGCCCTGGACCAGGAGAACCGTCGCCGGCTCGGGATCGTCAGCGATGGGGATCCGGGGGAGGTGTCGTTGTCGGGGGCGGTGCAGGCAGAAAGTGCAAGCGGCAAACTCGGGGGAGTAGGCTCTCAGTAGTCACAAGGCGTTCCGTGCTCCCCCCCGCAGCCGCAATCAACACCGCAGTCATCCGAGTTCTCTTGATTGCGGACGCCGACCCCAGGTGGTAGCACTGCCTGACGGACATCGGGCTCATCAATCGATGCACGAAGTTCGACAGTTCCCGAAATCTGTTCGACGTCAGCATTCATAGAAACCTCCTTGCGAAATAATCGTACACCACCCCGAGCGGTGGTGGCTAGACAAAAGTCGCTTCCGCCACCCTCCGCACGATTTCGGGAACAATGGTTCGCGCAAACTGACAAGAATACTCATCGATTCCGAGTAGATCGTTCGTAGCAAGGTACGCCTTCTCCGGGCAGCCTCCTGCACAAACGTACCTGGCGAAGCAACTGCGGCACTTCTCAATCCGGCCCGTGGCTCGCTCTCGGATGGCCATCGATTTGGTTGGGTCCATCAGCGGGGTCCGGGTGGTCGGATCGAGTCTGCCAATGATGAAGACCGAAGCCGCAGTGGATGTCCTGTCGACGACCTCGTAGCAAGCACTGATGTCTCCTTCGTGGGTCACCGTCATGGTTCTGCCACCAGCCGCGCCACAGTACGAACCGGCCTTTCCTGTCAGGAGAGAATCGTAGGAACTGTTCGAGATTCTCATTCCGTTTGCCTTCGCGAAGTCCAGTGCCTGGAGGAATGCGTCCACCAAAGTCTTCACATTCGGGCGAATTCCCGGCTCGTCGAAAACCGTTCCCCCGGCGCGTCCGCTGGGGAATACTGGCTGGAGAAGAACTCGTGAAACCCCAAGTCGCTTGAAGTACTCCATCACGCTAAGGATCTTCGGGGCAGTTTCTGGGGTGATCGTTGGCCGAACGGACAGGTTCGCGTTGGCGTCAACAAGACGACGCACGGTCTGCTCAACCAGCGGCGACGATGGCCGCCCCCCTTTAAGGGGGCGTTGTGCATCCTGAATCTCGGGCGGGCCATCTAGGGAAACCGTGACGTGGAATGCCTTTCTGACCAGGAATTCCACTACTCGCTCGGAAACAACGCCGTTCGTAGTAAGCAGGGGTTGGATGCGTTCGAAGCCAAGCTTCTCGCAGTAGTCCAGGATCTTCCTCATAAGTTGCCACTCAAGAGTCTGTTCGCCTCCGCCATGAAAACACAGCCGCAAGCTATCTCGAGTTGGCGCTTGCTGGGAAAAACAATCCAGAGCAAGCTTGGCCGTATCCCAGGTCATCGAGCCCAGTGCATCGCCGGCAGACGCATAACAGTACTCGCATCGGAGGTTGCAGGCTCGCGTCAAGAAGAGTGCGAGCGACGTGAACGGACCACTCCAGGGGCTTGGACTTGGAGGAGGGTTGAACAGTCCCCGGCCCCTAAGAGCAATGGCTTGGGCTGAGAAGTCCATGTTCGGAGGAAGTCGGGCGATGGCACCCGTGAACGGGCTGAACGCGATTCTGTAGTCTCCAGATGGAACGACGAGGGTATCTCCTTCCAGAAACGCCTCTTCGCTGAGTTCGCCCCTACTTACCACTTGACTGGCCTCCGTCCGGATGGGTGCTGCCGAGGTTCGCCGAACGAGCATCTGACGTTCGAAGCTGGGTTGTCAACAAGGACCCGCATTATCCCGTGAAACCGAACACGCCGGGAACGTGCCCCCTCCCATGCCTGACTCTCGGGCCAGGAGGTGGCGCTCATGGCGACCCGTTCCGCACCGACCGACAGGGACTTCCGGACGGCGACGACGCTGCCCGAGACGTGGGACGAGGACACCCGCTCCATCGAGGTGGTGTTCTCGACCGGCGCCCGGGCGACGAAGTTCGACAAGCGCCGGGGCGTGCCGTGGATCGAGGA
>JARKOL010000183.1 GCA_029975745.1 Myxococcota bacterium
ACTGATGGTCGATGTGGTGGAACGGGCGACCTGCTGCGACGAGTTTCCGAGGATTCACGTTACCCCGCGCGAAACGGTGGATTCGGTGCGCCTGGAGGCCCGGCGGTCCGACGGGCACGAGGTACGGCTGGAAACGGGACGTCTGGTCGCCTACGAGGCCTACCGGGTTCCGCTGGTCCTGGAACAGCCGCAGGGGGCCTTCCGCTGGTCGGGCCGCCTGTCATTCCTGGTGCGCGGGGTCTGGAAGGAACTGCCCGTCGAACTCGAGACCTTCCTGTTTCCGCCGTTGCGGGTGATGGCCGGGGGCGATGCGTTGAATTCCGGTGCGAACACGGTGACGGTGACGGCGAGTCGTCCGCTGGCGCGCGTCGAGGTTCGCGTGCGTTCGGCCGAGGGCGTCTTGCTGGGCGAGTCGCGAGCGTCGATTCCCGACGCCGAGGCTTCCGGGCCGGTGACGGTCGGCTGGCGGCCGGTGCGTCCCGGAGCGCCGGTGCGTGTCGATGTGCGCGCGTGGGACGCCCACGGCTACTACGGCGACCTGGCCCTGGGCGTGGCCCGGTAGAAGCCGATCCAGATGGGGTCGGTTCCGTACAGTTCGGCCGAGTAGGGAATGGCGGGAATTTCGGCCCCGGCGATCGGCAGCAGATCGAAGTGTTCCCACATCTTGGCGCAGTCAGGGCGTTCGGGACCCGACCAGAATTTCTCGCCCTCCTCCCACGTGACGCAGGCTGCGGCGCGGTAGTAGACCGTGCAGTCGGCATCCGGCGCCTCGTGTAGTTCGGGGATCCGGATCCAGCGGTGGCGCCGACCAACCTCGGCGGAGATCTCCCATGAGATGCCCAGGCCGTCATGCTGTTCGCCAGTGACGGGAACGATCATCAGACAATCGTCAGGGATGTCGCCCAGGTGCTCCACAATGAAGCGGTACTCGAGCGCGTAGGTCCACATCTTGGTCAGGAAGCCTCTATGGGGGAACGCGGTTGCCGCGACCAGCAGGACGATGGCCACACGGACCAGAACCGGGCCGGTCGGCAGGGAGGGGAGGCGCTTCGCTGCAACGCGGCGGATCGCCTCGAAGGTCGCGCCGATTCCAATTCCGGCGAACGCGCACCACATGCCAAGATTCGGCACCACGTGGCGATGGTTGAACTCGGCGTCCTCGACGCGCACGTTGCCCGTCGGCAGGGCGACCAGCCAGAGCGCCAGCAGGTAGCCCCCGGCGGCCCTGGGGTGTCGGACCAGTGCGACAACAACCCCTGCCAAGCAGAACCCAGTGATGGCCAGGGGCGAGTGCTGGCTGTGGAACAGGGCCTCTACGATTCCAAGGGGACTGACAAGGGAGGGGTCGGGGCTCCACCCGAGGGAACTGGCAGCGGGTTGCACCAACAGCAGCGCGCCCCCAAGGCCCGAGATGCCCAGTGAGATCAGTCGGCGGCCGTCCAGTCGGTCGATGACGCCGATGAGGACGATCACCAGGGCCGCCGGGACTACGAGCGCCTCGGGGCGGGTGTTCGCCGCCACAGCGGCCCACCCGACGGCCTGAAACAGCAGGGACCGCCGATCACGTTGGTTCCAACGAACGGCCAGCAACAGCGAGAGAAGAAGGCTGAATGTCACGAGGATGTGGGCCGAGTCCGAGGCGGCGTAGCGGACGGACAGGGGTTGCAGTGCGAACGCAATGCCGGCGGCGAACGCGGCAAGGCGGTCCTGGAATAGCGCGACGACCAGGGCGAAAAGGACACTGGCCGTCAGGGCGCCCAGGACGACGTTCATGCCGGCCACAGAGGCCACGTTCGAGGGGAAGACCAGGAACAGGCCGTGCAGCAGGGCACTATACGCTGCCGACCACCAATGGGTGTGTAAGAATACGCCCTGGGACGATGCGAGTTTCATGTCCGCCGGAAACGGGGTGGCCGCCAGTCGCGCCGCCAGCGCGATCAGGAAACAGACCGCCATCTGCCAGAGGTCGGAGCGCGACTCTCGGCCCCATGGGCGGCTGCGCGCCCACTGGACCAGACCGACACCGACCAGAACGGCGAGCAGCGTTCCAAGCAGCCCGAACTGGATCTGAACGAAGCTAGGCAAGGGACCCCCCGTGCGAACTGAGTATTCAGAAGGGGTTTCCCGGTGTCAAGCCGGCGCGCGGCGCTTCGCTCCTCCGGGTACGGGCCGGGGGGATGCCCTGCCCCTCCAGGTCGCGTTCTCGCCGTTTTGGCGGGCCTCTGCTACATTTCTGAGGATTGCGTCCGGGGTCCGGGATGGGGTTGCGCAAGGGGATTCGTCTGCTGGCCGTCGGGTTGTACCTGGCGGTGACCCGCCTTGCGCTGCTTGCTGCGTTCGTGTTCGCCTGCCTGTTCTTCGTGCTCAACAGCCGGCCCTTTCCGGATGCGCTTTCCAACCTGCTGCGGCAGGTGCTCCCGGGGACCCTGGCATTCGGCACCATCCAGATCAGCCCCGTGCCCTGGCGGGTGGACGTGCTGGACGTCCACATCGACCGGCCCGACGGCGAGCGCGTCGTGCGCGCGTCCTCCGTCCGCGTTCACGTGAACCTGCTGCCGCTGCTGGACCTGCTGGTCGGGCGTACCCCCAACCTGCTGCACCTGCACTTCGCCCGCGTCCGCCTGCGGGACTTCGACGCGCGCATCGTGTTCAACGACGACATGCACTTCGAGTTCGTCGATGCCTTCGATGCCCCGGGGCCCGGCAAGGTTCGTGGCCCGGATGACCCCCCCGGTCTGCAGGTGCGGTTGTCGTTCGACGACATCGATGCGCGGGACGGGACGTGCTTCTTGCGCTTTCCGGAGTGGGACCTGACCGTCCGGGACATCCGGACCGCGACGCGGCTGTTCCTGACGGACGGCAAGGTGCGCGTCGAGTCCACCTTCGTGGACATCGGGCCGGGGCAGGCCCGGATACGCGCACTGCCCGAGTTGGACGTCATTCCCCGCCAGGTCGAGGTGAATCGAATTCGGGTCGAGGGGTTCCTGTTGGACGGGGATCGCCTGGCATTCGACTCGGTGCGGCTGGAGGCGGACGGCATCGATCTGGAGGCCCAGGACGGCGGCCTGGACTGGGGTGCGGACCTGGCCTATCGGGGCGAGGCCTTCGTCTTCATGCCGGACGGCAGTCCCGTGATGCGGGCGGTGTCGGCCGACCGGGTCCATGGGGCGATCCAGTTGCGGGCGCAAGGGCGCGGAGACTTCCGGGACCCGCGGTTCACCCTGGAACTGGCATCCCCGGCCCTGACTGCCGGCGGGCGGCTGCTGGGCAGCGCGGCGCTGTCGGTGTCCGGGGGGCGCAATCCCGCCGGGATCTACGAACTGGCGGGCATCTCGGCGGCGCTGGACCTCTTCAACGGGAGCGTTCGCCTTTCGGACGGCAGTTTCCAACCCTTCGGGGATGGTGACGGCACCCAGATGGCCGCCATGGGAGTCCTCGACCTGGCGCGCGTCTCGCCGTCGCAGGTGATGGACGTGTTGGGGCAGTCGCCTCCCGGGGCGCCGCTGCCGATTCCGACCCTGCTGGACGCCACGTTGCAGGTCAGGCTGGAACTGCGCGAGGTCGGGGCGTCGCCGGCCGGATTCCTGGCCGTGTCCGGAGTGCTGGGGGGCCCCATCCCGGCCCGGACGGTCCTGGCGGGGCGCGAGGTCTCGGCCCGGATCGATGCCCTCTGGGAACTGGAAGGGGGCCTGGACCAGTCCCGTGTCCGCATTCACGATCTGGACGTGCGCTCGGGCAGCGATCTCCTGCGGCTGCGGGGCGAACTGGACCTGCCTCGGGATCGCCTGTCGATGACGGGGAGTGTTCGCAAGGATCTGGCGTCCCTGCTGTCCGCCTTCGGCATTCGCGGCCAGGGCGTGGTGACGCTGTCGGATCTGGTGGCGTCGGGCGCGGCGCGCAACCCTTCCGTGCGGGCGGCACTCCGTGCCGAGAAGGTGGCCATCGACCGTTGGGCGGTCGATACGGTCCAGGGAGCCGTGGCCTACGGTCGCGGCGAGGTGTCGGCGGTCGGCCTGCGGGTTTCGGCGCCCTTCGCGGATGTCGCGGTCGAACGAATGACCCTGGGCCTGCTGGATCCGGGCACCTTCCAGGCCCGAAGAGCGCGGGTCCTGTCCCTGACGGGGATTCGGGTGCCTCGGGTGGTCGTGGAACGGGTACCCATGCTTGGCGACATCGGGATCCAGGGGACGGGGCGGCTGGAGGCGTCCCGCCTGTCGCTGGACCTGGCGGCTCCATTGCGCACCCTGTCCGGCGACGTGTCGGCCGCCTTCGACCAGATGGGGGCCGCCGACCGCGTGTTCGAGGCGGTTCGAGCGAGCGCGCGGCTGGCCCAGGGAGAGGTCCAGGTGTCCCGGGCGAGCGCGGACCTGCGCGGCGGCGGAACCCTCGAGGTGTCCGGGAAGCTGCATCCCCAGTTCGCGACCTTCGATGCCCGCGTCTCGGCCTCCGGGGTGTCCCTGGCGGCGCTGGCCGGCACCGGGGACGATGGGGCGCTTCAGGGGCGCGTGGACCTGGATGCCTCCGGTTCCGGCAGGCTGGCGGACCCGACGCTTTCGGCGACCGCCAGTCTGACCGGCTTGCGATTCGAGTCGCTGCGCGCCGATCGGATCGTGCTGGAGGCCGAGCGGGAGCCCGGGGAGGATCTGCGACTGCAGGCACCGACCTTCCTGCCCCGGATGCGCCTGAATCCGCAATCAGGCCTGTCCTGGCACCAGGGGAGATTCCGGGATCTGGTCGTGATGATCGACATCAATCGCCTGACGCCGCAGGATCTGCTGCCGACATTGAAGGTGCGCGACCTGTGGGCCCGCATGACGGGGCACGTCCAGTTCCGGATGGACCTGGCGGCCGGGGGGGCGTTCGACCTGGAACTGGTGTCGCCTCCCGACGGCCTGCGCGTGGGGCTGTTCAATCGAGAGGTGTTGCTGACCAACCAGGAGCGGCTCCAGGTGGACGTCGGACCGGATGGGGCCATCGACGTTACGGGCCTGTCCCTGTGGGACGGGCGCGAGCGCCTGCGGGTCTGCGGCCGGCTGTTGGGGGTGGACGGCAATGCCCGGCTGCTGGTCCGGGGAGGCCTTGGGGCGTACGGCCTGCGCGCGCTGAAGGACACGGTGTCGATGGCCGACGGCTACCTGTACCTGCAGGGTACGGGACCGAACGTGGGGGCCCTGCCTCGCGGGTGCGCTCCGGACATGGGGGAAGGGGACGGGTCCTTGATGGTGACCGGGCCGCTGCCGTCGGCGCCGGCCCTGACGGGCGTGCTGCGAACCGGGGCAATCGAGGTCGGACTGCGGCGCGTCGCCGACACCATCCGGGTCCAGCCCGGCGGACGGATTCGATTGGCACCTCAGGCGGGGAACCGTCAGGTCGCCGAGATCGACGCGGACCACTGGGTTCGGGGCGCCTTCGGGGACGGCGCGCTATCGATCTTCGGCAATCTGGTGCTGCGGGACTTCGTTCCCGACAGCGGGGAGATCGGGTTGACCGGGGCCGGCATCCGCGTCGTGTCGCCCGGCGAGTTCTATGTCGTCGCGAATCCGGCGCTTCGGGCCCGGTTCCAGGGAATGGCCGAATCCGGGGCGTCCGACATCCTGATCTCGGGCCAGGTGGCCGTCATCGAGGGGTCGTACCACAAGAACTTCGACGTGGTGAAGAAGGCCTTCTCGGGCTTCACCGGGCGCAGGGTCGCGGATCGCTCCGGCCGGTCGCTGGCCGCGGCGTTTCCCTGGCTGGATGCCGCGCGACTGGACGTCGGCGTCGCCGGGAGTCGCTTCGGCGTGCGCAGCAAGGTCGTCGTCGGCTCGACGGACCTGGAACTGGGCATGAACCTGCGGGTTCGCGGAACCGTCGGTCGGCCGGAACTGTGGAACCGGGTCGAGATCCAGCCGGGCGGTCGGATGACCTATGACGTGGTGCGACGCCAGTTCGAGGTCGTTCGTGGGACCCTGGACTTCACCGGGCCACCGGCCGAGCCCATCGTCGATCTGACGGCCCGCACGCGCATCGAGTACACGGGCGGCTCTGGGGACGCACTGGTCTCCGCCAGCCGGTTCTCGCCGGACGACTCCGGGGGGGGCATGTTTGATGACAGCGCGGTCCTGGTGACACTGGCGGTTTCTGGACGCTACCCGGACCTGGACATCGAACTGTCATCGAACTCCAAGTCGCTGACGCAGACCGACTTGCAGTACCTGCTGCTGACCGGCTCCACGCAGGCGGACAGCGGGGGCCAGATGTCCAGCACGTTCAACCTGGGTCTGCTGACCGAGGACGTGACCAACCTGGTCACGAAGGTGCTGCTGGGGTCGTTCGTCGATGCGATCAACTTCGGCATCAGCCCGTCGGGAGGCGTCAACGTGGATGTCATGGCCCACATGGGGTCACGTCTGAAGTTCGACACGCGGGTGCTGCAGGGCCAGGGGTCCAGTCGCTACAGCGCCGGCTTCCATATTCGACTGACCGAGCGGTTGTCGCTGCAGGGACGGGTTCGCGGGGTCGAGCAGTCGATGGATCCC
The DNA here is from genome assembly GCA_029975745.1 of Myxococcota bacterium. Lineage (GTDB taxonomy): Bacteria > Myxococcota_A > UBA9042 > DTJE01 > DTJE01 > DUVQ01. The sequence continues at coordinate 6,519 of JARKOL010000183.1, forward strand.
GACGAGATCGGCCAGACCTACGAGACGAAACTGAGGTATCGGATTCCGATTGAGTAGAAGGCTGCCAGCTTGCGTTCGTCGCGCCCGGGGGGCCGGGGTGCTCGGGGTATGCCTGGGAATTCTGGCGGTCTCTGCGCCTGTGACGGCGGAGGAGTTGCCCGAGGTGCCGCTGGTCGAGGTGCCGCCCCAGACGGACGCGGTGTCGCCGGCTTCCGACGGTGCGGGATGCCTGGGAGCGAAGGTCGTGTCGGCGTCGCTGCACGGGTGCTCGGCATCGTTCTGTCGGCCCAAGGGGTTCGCGGATGCCGTGCTGGGAGTGGCGGACCTTCGTCCCGGCATGACGTTCAACGACGAATCCCTGGCCGCCGCGCAACGACGCCTGGGCCAGCTGGATCTGTTCCGATCCGTCGCGTTCGCTTGCGAGGCCGTTCCCGGCGGCATCGATGTTCGGCTGGATGTCGTGCCGGGCACGCGGATTCGGAAGGTCCGGGTGGTGGGAAACCGCCATTTCTACGACAGCCAGATCCTGGACCGACTGTCGGTGTTTCCCGGCGATCGGATGGAGCCCGACGACCGGGTGGCCCAGAATGCCCTGGAACAGGCGGCCGACACGATCCGGCGCGCGTACCAGGAAGACGGGTTCACCGGGACGGAGGTGCGCATCGAGCGCAAGGAGGTCGGGGTTGCCGAGGTGGACGTCACCTTCCGCGTGGTCGAGGGCCTGCGGGTGCGGGTCGAGCGGTTCTCGTTCGCACTGCGTCCGGCGCGGGCCGAGGGAGGCGCGTCTCCGGATCCGCGGGCAGAGCAGTGTCCCCGGGTTGCGGAGCGCGATCTGAAGCAGTGGTCGGGCCTGTCGCTTGGCACCCCGATGACCGAGCGGACCGGCTCGGAGGTCGTCCGGTCGCTGACCCGGGCGTTGCGGACGATCGGCTTTTCCGGGGTTCGCGTGTCGGTGGCCTTTGACCAGGGCGAGAAGCGGCTGCTGGTCGATGCCACCTATGAGTCCTGCTACCTGATCCGCTTCTTCGCCCGGGATCGGGCGGAGCCGGGGCGCCTGGGATTCAAGCCCATCGCGGAGGACTCGTTGTTGCGGTCGCTGCCCTTCGCCGACTCGGGCGTCTTCGACGTGACGGAGGCGAGCCTGGGGCGGGAGGAGGTCCGGAACTGGTTCGAGAATCGTGGCTACCTGCTGGCCGACGTCGTGCTGGACTATCGCGCCCGGAGATCCTCGACGGGGCGGCCGGGCCTGGCGGACGACGAGGCCGAGGTCGCGGGGGAATCGGACCGCGCGTTCGGTCCGCACGTGGCGGGGCGCATTGCGTACCTGGTGACGCGCAACGCCCGGTCGGAGATCCGGGGGATTCGCGTGACCGGCAACCGCGAGATATCGACGGACCGGATTCTTTCGGCCATGGCCACGAAGACCTACGACTTCTTCGGGGACACCGGTGCGGTCCTGCCGGATCAGGTGTTCTTCGACCTGGAGCGCATCGAGCGCCTTTATCGAGACGAGGGGTTCTATCACGTCACGTTCGCCTGGGGCGACGCCGACCCCGAGACCCGGATGCGCCTGACCGAGCAGGTCGGCACCGTCTCGATCCGGACCTATGTCGCCGGACACAGGGCGTTTCGGGTCGTGCAACCGCCCGATACCTCCGGGGTCTACCTGGAGATCTCCCTGGACGAGGGGCCGCGGTCGTCCGTTGGCGTCGTGACCATCGAGGGCGGGACCGTGCTGGACCCGGCATCGGTTTCGAGGACGCTGGGGTTGCATCCCGGTCGTCCGTACTCGGCGCCGAACGTTCTGGCGGCGCGTGAGCGGTTGCTTCGCCGGTATCGGTCCGCCGGTCATCCCCACGCCCAGGTCGAGGTGACGTGCGTCGGTTACGCGCCGGACGTTCCTCTGGAGGCGTGCAACCCGATGACGGTCGATTCGGCGCGCGTCGATGTCCAGGTTGCCGTCCGGGAGGGGCTGCCGACGCGCGTGGGGCCGGTGCTGATCCATGGGCAGCGGCGGACGCGCCTGGACGTGATCCGCAAGGATCTGCCGAAGCCCGGGGACCCCTACGACTCTGAAAAGGTTGCGAAATCAGTTCGATCGCTGAATGACTTGGGCATCTTCGAATCGGTGCGCGTCCTGCCTGTCGGGGGGGACGAGACGCCGCCTCGGGACGAGGTCGCGCTGGTCGTCGAGTGTCGGGAGAGCAAGTCGCGATTCGTGGACTTCGTGGCGGGATTCGAGAAGCTGGACGACACCCGGGCCAGCGATCTGCCGGGCTACGTGACCTCGGCGCTTTCGACGTACCTGTCCCTGACGGACCTGTCCACGACGGGGTACGGCAAGACGGTGGGGCTGCAGCTCCCGGACATCCTGTTGACGATCGAGACGCGGTACACCGATCTGAACTTCCTGGGCAAGGCGAAGCGGCTGTACATTCCGCTGAAGTACGGCCTGTCCACGACGGCCTGGGATCGGTACGCCGCGTTCACGCCGACCTACGTCGATCCGCGGTTCTTCGCGCGAGGCCTGGCCTTTCGGGTGACGCCGTTCGCCGTCTATGACCGGGCCACGACTCGGCTGGACCAGGTGCAGTTCGGTGCCGAGTTCGCCCTGTCCAAGGAGCTGTTCCCAAGGCTTTTCGGGGCGTTGTCCTTCGAGACCGGGGTGATCAACTCCCGGGATCCCGAGGTGTCCAGCGACTACACCGGCTGGCGCTTCGAGAACAAGATCGTGCCGACGCTGACCTACGACCGTCTGGACCATCCCATCAACCCACGAAACGGCGGCTTCCTGCAGGGGTCGCTGGCGTACATCAACAGCCTGCGGGAGGGGAACTTCCTGAAGTACGAGATCCACGGCAAGGGCTTCGTGACGGTGCGGAACCTGGTGACGTTCGGCGCCAACGCGCGCTTCGGGGGCAGCCGGTCCTTCGGGACGTCTCGCAGCCTGCCGCAGGAGGAGCGCTTCTCCCTGGGGGGCAACCGGGGGGTTCGGGGCTTCACGACGGACGGCATCGGGCAGTACCGGCCGGACGGGTCCCTGCGACTGCAGGCGCGCGAGGTCGTGTCCGGGGACACCGGCGAGGTGCAGGTCGAGTACGTGAAGCCCTATGGGGGCGACGTGATGTTCAGCGGGGGCGTCGAGGCGCGGTTTCCGATCCTGCGGAGCCTGGACCTGTTCGGCAGCCTCTTCTACGACTTCGGCGCCCTGGCAGAGCGCTTGACCGACTTCAACTCCCGCAGCGTGCGCCACGCGGTGGGGCTGGGCGTGCGCTACCTGTTGGGAGGCATGGTGCCCATCCGGCTGGACTACGGATTCATCCTCGACCGCCGCTGCCGCGACGTGGACCGGAAGACCGGGGCTTGCGTTCGGAAGGAGGAGGTCGGGAACGTCCACTTCGGGATTCTGTATACGTTCTAGGGGACGTCTTGGGCCGTTCCGGACGGGTGCCCGTCGTCCGGGTCGATCGGCGAGCGGGCGGCGCGTCGTCCCGCGGCTTGTCTTCCCGAGTCGGTCGGCGCTTGGGTGCCGCGTCCGCCCGGGGGCGGGGCGTCTCGGTCGGTCGGCGCTTGGGTGCCGGGTTGCGTCCCTCCCGCAGGGCTTCGACCTCGGCCTCGGTCAGTTCCCGCGTGGCCCCGATGGGAAGCCGCCCCAGGGACACCGTGCCGAAACGGACCCGCTTCAACTTCAGGACATTGCAACCGACGGCCTGGAAGATCCGGCGCACCTCGCGGTAGCGTCCCTCGGTCAGCACGACCTCGAGCCACTCGTTTGTCTGGGCCATTCGCAGGCGTTCGATGCGCGCGACTCGGGCGCGGCCGTCGTCCAGCGTCACCCCGTTCAGCAACCGGGCGGGGACCCAGTCGGGCAGACGGCCCTGGACCTTGACCTCGTAAACGCGTTCGACCCCGGCGGACGGGTGCGTCAAGCGTCGGGTGAAGTCGCCGTCGTTCGAGAAGATCAGCAGTCCCTCGGTCTGGAAGTCCAGTCGGCCGGCGGAGTGGACCTTGACATCCAGCGGGGGCAGCAGGGCATAGACCGTCGGCCGCCCCTTCGGGTCCGACGTGGTGGACATCGTGCCGCGGGGCTTGTGCAGCAGCAGGTACACCCGCTTGCGCGGGGGGCGCACCGTCTCGCCATCCAGGGCGACCCGGTCCCGCTCCGGATCGATGCTCTGGCCCAGGAAGGCGGGGCGTCCGTTGACGGTGACGCGGCCCTCGGCAATCCGGGCCTCGGCCTCGCGTCGTGAGGCAATGCCCGCGTCGGACAGGTACTTCTGGAGTCGAATCATCTGGGATTCCCCGGCAACGGGACAAGGTGAACGGCGGGTCCACGACGTTGCGTCGAACCGCTGCGCCAAGGTATCATGCGGCACCCGCGCCGGCAAGGCGCACTGGACGAGGTCGGGATGAAGTATCGGTTCGAGCACGAGTTTGCCTGCGACCCCGACACCCTGATGCGGACGATGTTCGAGGAGGGGCTGATCGAGGGGCTCAAACCGTCGCTGACGCGGTTGCTGGAGGGGGAGTCCCTGGCCTGGGAGGGGACGTCGTCCGGGGTGAAGCGTCGGGTCCGGTACCTGCCCGTCCCGAAGATCCGGTCCGTGGGACCCAAGAAGGTCGATCCCCGCTGGATGGAGTGGGTCGAGGAGTCCGAGGTCGATTATTCGCGGGCCCGCGGGCGCTACCGGAACGTGCCCACGACGCCGCGGGTGGCCGAGCTCCTGAAGAACCATGGCGAGTTCGAGTTCGTCGGGCTGCCGGGGGGCCGGACCCGTCGCGTGATGACCGGCGAGTTGCGGGTCGAGGTCTTCATGCTGGGCGCGATCGCCGAGCGGGTGATCCACGCGTACGCCAAGGAGATTCTCGACGAGGAGGCGGGCGCACTGGCTCGTCTGCTGGCTGACCGAAAGAGGACGGCATGACGCTGGCTCGCGTCGTGGGCACCGTGTGGGGGGCGCGGCAGTCGGCCGGGCTGTCGGGGCGTCGCGTCGTCGAGGTGCGTCCCCTGGCTGTCGGTCGGGCGGTGCCGGGGACGCGCGTGCGCCAGGACGAGGGGGACGACCTGCTGGCGGAAGGCTCGATGCTGGCGGTCGATCCCCTGGGGGCCGACGTGGGTCAGCTGGTGCTGGTGGCGATTGGCAGTCGGGTCCGCGACCTGGTGCTGGGACCCGAGGTCACGACCAAGCACTGCGTGATTGCGATTGTCGATGAGGCCGTGGTCGAGCCCCCGGGTGGGTGGGCTGCCGGGCAGTCCGTTCGGAGGACGCCATGATCCTGGGGCGCGTGATCGGCCAGGTCTGGGCGACGAAGCGGAACCCTCGGTTGTCCGGCCAGAAATTGCTGCTGGTGCGTCCGCTGGCGTGGTCGCGGCCGGATCATGAATCGGACCATCTGATCGCGGTCGATCCGATCGGGGCCGAGGTCGGCCAGGATGTCGTCGTGTGCCTGGGCCTGCCGGCCCGGTGGGCCCTGGGGGACACGCGCCACCCGGTCGAGGCGTCGATTGCCGCGATTGTCGATGCCGTCGAGGTGTCGGTCGAGGTCGCCAGATGTGCCGGGTTCGCCTTCCGGAAGGGGCTTGCCCCGTCCGGGCTGCAGGAGTCCTGACATGATTCGGGGCCGCGTGATCGGCCAGGTCTGGGCCACCAAGCGGGCGCCGCGCATGGCGGGGCGGAAACTGCTGCTGGTCGCCGAGCAGGTCGTTGGGGATTCGGGTCTGCGCGACACGGGCCGCGTGGTGGTCGCGGTCGATGACCTGGACGCCGGCGCCGGAGACTCCGTCCTGGTGGCCTTCGGCAGCGGCGCGCGCAACGCCGTGCGCCCCGGGAGTCGGGACGTGCTGGTCGATGCCGCCGTCGTCCAGGTCATCGATGGCAGTACCGTTTGATTCCCCGCCAGGGTTCGGGGCGCATGCCCCGATGGTTTCTTGACGATCCGGGATCCATCCGGGACAATGGAGGCCGACTGTCCGGGAGGCGGATGATGGCCGTGCGCAAGTCTCTGCGCGTGCTTCTGCTGGTCGCGTCCAGCGTGCTGCTGGCGACGGGCTGCGGCGGGGGCAAGCAGGGGATCGACTACGGTTGGGGGGAAGAGGACGACGTCCTGGGTGAAGAGACCTGGGAGGAAGTGGCCCCCGACGCCTTGCGTCTGACGATCGTCAGTCCCGCCCCCGGGGTCGAGCGAATCGTTTCGGGGGCATTGGAGGTTCGGGTTCGCCTGGAGGATCCGCAGGATCTGCCGGCCACGCTGTCGTTCGCGTTCTCGAAGGGGATTGGGAGTCCGGTCGTTCGGGCGATGGAGGGACCGGGTGAAGTCACGGTGACCCTCGATTCCCGCGAGATGACGGCGGACGGCAAGTCGCGACGGCTGGTCGTCACGGCCGAGTCCGACGACGGCCGGACCGTGTCGGCGAACCTGACGATGACCGTGGACAATGACGCCCCGACGATCGCCGCCCAGGACCCGACACCGTTGTCGGGCGGCAATTTCATGGGAGACCTGGTCGTTCGATTCCTGGTCCAGGACCCGGGTACGGGCGTGACCCAGGTGATCGTTCGGTGCGAGGACTTCCAGTACCTGTGGCCGCCGACCGGAACGACGGCGGGCCAGGCGAAGGTCGATACCGGCGAGATTCTGATCCCCACCCGGGGATGGGACAGCGGTCCCAAGAGCCTGACCGTCGAGGCGACCGACGGGATGCAGAACCACGTCACGACGTTGCGGATTGACCTGGGGTTCGTTCGCGGCCCGCAGTTCCTGGCGGGAGATGTCCGGACACTGCCGGACGGCTTCCTGGCCAAGGCGCTGGCGGGCGTGCGGCTTGGCCCGATCCAGGACGATGCGTGGGGATTGGTGGTCGCGGGCGGTTCCGGGGTGCGGATCGTGACGCGCAACCTGCAGACGGGCCGGCTGGTCCGGCGGGCCGATCTGCTCCAGGTCGGGGTGACGGGCGTGCGCGTTCGAGACATCGACGGGGATGGCCTGGACGACATCGTGCTCTGGGGGCCCAAGGTTGCCGAGGGCCAGGCCGGGGCGCTGTACGTGTTCCTCCAGGCGGACGGGGGCATGTTCTCGCCGCCGGTCGAGGTGGCGCTGCCGTACGCGGCCGTCGATCTGGCCTTCGGAGACCTCAACGACGACGGCGTGGACGACTTCGCACTGGCGCTGGACCACGCCAGCCAGACGCTGGGTGTCGTCCTGTCGAGGGCGGTCGGCGGGGCGGACCCGTCCTGGGCGGCCGCGGTCACCTACGGCGGGGCCGTACGGCCCGCGAACGTCGCGGTCGGGGACTTCGGCGGCAACGGGCGTCCGGCCATCGTGCTGACGCGTGCGGACTCCGGGATTGCCACGGTCTTTCCGATCGAGGGGGCCGGGATTCCCTCGGGGGGACGCAACACGACGTTGTACCGGGGCGAGGAGCCGGTGCCCGGCCTGTCCGCGATGAAGTCGATCCGGTTCGACGGGGATGCGTGGCTGCTGGCGGACCGGATCGTGGCGTCGGACTCCACCAGCGACCAGCTGCTGGTGATCAAGCGGGACGAGCGCACGGGCGACCCGGCGCGCCTGATCCTGGATTCGAACCGGAACACGGGCATTCTTCCGTCCGCACTGGCGCCCGCCGACTTTGACGGGAACGGTCGATTGGACCTGGCGGTCCTGTGCAAGGGCGGGAATCTGGTCCAGACGTTCATCGGGGTCGTCGGCGGCCTGACCCCGGGGCCCTCCTTCGCGGTCGGCATGGCCCAGGACATGACGTCCGCCGACCTGGATGGGGACGGGTCGCGGGACATCGTCCTGCTGGATGCCGACGGCATGCGGGTGACCTGGGTTCGCTACGACCCCGACGTGGGGGGGTTCGATGCGGCGCCGATGGCCCTTCTGGGCTTCGTGCCTCGGTCGCTGGCCCTGGGGCGCTTCACGCGTCCGATTCCCGGTCGGGAGTCGCTGCTGGACGCCGCCGTGATGGGGCAGGCGCCGGACGGCAAGTTCAACGTCATCGTTCGCGCGGCGGACCCGGTCAGCGGCGTCCCGTTGCTGGACACCACGCCGCCCTACACGATTCCCCTGGCAGCTCCGGCCGGCCTGATCGCGGCCAATGTCAACCGGACGACGACCAGCGACGGAGGACCGGACGACCTTCTGGTCACCTCGACCCTGACGGCACCGTTCAACGAGTCGCGGCCGCCCACCGCCCAGGTCATGCTGTTCGGTCGGGACAACTCCAACCACACGATCGTCGTCGCGAACTTCATCGACCTGTTCGTCGGCGATCGGCCCCGCCTGATGGCGGTCGCGGATCTGGACCGCGCGAAGCCGGGCGAAAGTTCCATCAATCCGTTCTACTCGGTGGTCGATCTGGCCGTCCTGGAGGAGCAGCAGGGGGGTACCGAGCGGTTCACCCGGCTCCAGCCGTACATCGGGCAGGGCAATGGGCAGTTCATCGAGTCCTTCCGCCAGGGGCCCACGATCGACTCCTTGCGGAACGTTCAGCAGGTCGTGCCCGCCCTGGTGCGACGGTCGCTGGCGGACTCGCTGAACGGGGTGGCCAAGGACTACGATCTGATCACCGTCAACGCGGGCACCGGCGACTTCACCGTCTTCATCAACGGGCGGCTTGCGGCATTCACGTCGGTCCAGTCCAAGGATTTCGCGGTCGGGTCGTCGCCGAAGGCCGTCGCCGTCGGCTTCCTGGAGAACCGGATCCGCAAGCCCGCGGCCGGCCAGGGGATGGACGAGAACGCGACCGAGATCCTGCCGGACATCGTCACGCTGCTGGCCAACGACGTCGTGATCTCGTACGCGTTCGACAACGCGGACGCGGTGTCTCGGAACTGGAGTCTGCTGGACTACGAGCCGCCCGTCAGCCTGGGACATCAGGGGCGTGCCGCGGTGGCCGTGGCGCTGGCCGACATGAACGGGGACGACTACCTGGACGTCCTGGTGCTGAACCAGGCGGATGCCACGGTGTCGATCTACGTGAACCTGGCCAATCGCCGCTTTTCGGCACCGTTCGACTTCCCGGTCGGCGTCGGATCCTCCGAGATGGCGGTCGCGGACCTCAACGGGGATGGCTGCCCCGATGTCGTGACCGCGGACCAGGGGGGCAAGACCCTGACCATCCTGCGCAACACGGTCGCCTGCACGCCGCTCTAGGCTCTGTCCATCCTGCACGGAGCCTGGGCTTCAGACCAGTCGCAGTCCGAGTTCCGAGGCATGGCGCCGCACGTGGGCGACCGCGTCCGGATCGGGGCGCGTGTCCAGGGGTGGGTGTCGTGTCGCCTCGGCCATCGGGCGATACTGGCCCATGACGTGGACGGCCGTTCCAGGGATGGCCTGGGCGAGTCGTTCCAGTACGTGACACGAGTCGTCCTGGCCCTGGGGAAGCACCAGATGCCGGACCAGCAGGCCTCGTCGTGCCGAGCCGTCCGCGGCAAGGGCAAGCGGGCCGACCTGGGCGGCCATGCGTCGCAGCGCGTCGAGAGCCGCCTCCGGGTAGTCGGGGGTGCCCAGCCATCGCTTCGCCCGTTCCGGGTCCGCGGTCTTGAAGTCGGGAAGGTAGATATCGACCACGCCGTCCAGGGCGTCGAGCAGTTGGGGGCTTTCGAACGCGGACGAGTTCCAGACCAGGGGCAGGACCAGCCCCTGGCCCGCCGCCAGATCGAGGGCCTGAAGAATCGCCGCGGCATGGGGCGTCGGGGTCACCAGGTTCAGGTTGGCGCAGCCGGACGACTGCAGGTCCAGCATGATCCGGGACAGTGCCTCCACCGTGGTCAGGGCGCCGCCTTCGGGAAATCGCAGCGAGGCGTTCTGGCAGAAGACGCAACGCAGGTTGCATCCGGCGAAGAAGATCGTGCCCGATCCGGTACGCCCGACCAGACAGGGTTCCTCGCCGAAGTGGGGATAGGCGGCCGAGATGCCGGGTCGGGTGGCGGCACCGCATTGGCCGAGCGCGCCGCCAAGACGATCGACGTTGCACTGGTGCGGGCACGCCCGGCAGGCCGTGGCAAGGGCTGCCGCACGACGGCCGAGAGCGCCGCTGGGGTGCAGGTCCGGGTAGCGGATGGGGACCGTGGGGCTGGCGGCTTTCGGGTCAGTCACCGTGGCCGTTTTCGCCGTTTTCGACCTGCACGTACAGGAAGCGGTTGCAGAACGGGCAGGACTCCAGCGAGTTGTTCCGAAGCAGGATGTTGTAGAGCTGCGGCGGGATCTGGCGATGGCAGCCGCCGCAGGAGCCCTTGGCGTTGACCTCGACGACCGCCATGCCCTGCCAGGACTTCTGGATCCGGTGGTAGCGGCGGAGGGTGTCCGGGGGAATGTCCCGCTCGTAGCCCTGGTGGTCGCGAGCCAGCCCGCCGAGTCGGTCATCCAGTTCCCGGACCCGAACGCCCGTCGAGGACTCCTCCTGGGCAAGCTCCGCGCGCATCGTTTCGAGCTTCGTGTCCTCTTCCGTGACCGCGCCCTGGAACTCCTCCATCACGGCACGCAGCTTCTGGATCTCCTCTTCCTTCTGCGTGTTCGAGCGCCTCAATGCCTCGATTTCACGCTGGACGGCAGCGAACTCCTTGGGCTTGCTCAGTCCGTTGAGGCGGGTCTGCGCGCGGCGGATCTTCTCGTTGTCTTCCTTCAGTTCCTTCTCGCGCTCCTTGTACCAGCGCTCGGCCTCCTTCAGCTTCTCGCGCTTGTCGGCCAGATCATGCTCCAGTTCCGCCAGCATCATCGAGAGCTGCTCGACGCGCTCGGTGATGGCGCGGCGCTCCTTCTCGGCGTCGATGCGCTGACGGTCCACTTCCTGAAGTGCGCGAAGCGATGCGATCAAGTCTTTCAAAGGCGTCCTCCTGCGGGAATGAAACGAGAGAGCGAGACGACCGTTCGAGGGGCTGCTGCGGATACAAAAATGGCGCCTGCGAGGAGGCGCCATTCTGCCGGTCCCGGTCCGGAGGCCATTCGGCTTGGTGTGCCGTCATGCCTCCGGAAGTCGTCTTTCAGAAGAGGTTGGATCAACCGCCCCATGCCACCATCCGGGTCCTGTGGGCCCACCTGGGCTCGAACCAGGGACCAACCGGTTATGAGCCGGTGGCTCTACCAACTGAGCTATAGGCCCGTTGGTCCAAAAACGTGCGTAGTGTATCCGGACTGCGGGCAGGATGCAATCGAAAACATGCATCGGCCGCTTCCCTTCGGCGCGAGGGCTAGCGGGGCGAATCCTTTGCGGGCGCACGGGCGGCGTGGCGCAACCGTCGGCGAAGCGTCGTTTCCCGGCGCGACCAGGTGTCCAGAATGGCGTCGATCAGGATGCGTCGGCTGGATTCCTCGTCGGGCCCAGGCATGGCGGACAGCGGCACCTGGAATCCGCCGGCGAACGCGCGGCCGCCGCAGTCCACCGGGAAGCCCAGACGATCCGACAGCGCCTCGTCCAGGAAGTCGTAAGGATCGAACGTGGGGCTGGAAGAACGCAGGGAGCCGACGTACGAGCCGTTGACCAGGCCGAACACCACGACCGTCCGCGTGCCTTCGGTACGGCTCAGGAAGTCCGCCGTCTGGCCGATGGTGTCCCGGGCGCGGCGTCCCACCTTGCCCGCGAAGGCGATCAGGAAGCCGTCGCGCAGGGTCACGGTCGGCAGCGTGGTGGTCAGGGTGTCCAAAAACGCTCGGCCCAAAGGCATGTTGACGATGGTGCGTGACAGTTCCGAGGAAACCAGCGGCGCCAGCAACGACGCGGCCTGGAAATCGACGGTGCCGCACGTCACGAAGTCCCCGGTATCCGTACGAATGCCGTGCATCAAGGCCGTGGCGACGCGACAGGCCTCGTTGGGGTCCAGGCGGGCGGTGCGCACGAGGTGGGCGAAGTGGAACGCCATCACGGAGCAGGTGCTTCCAAAGGCGGGCTCCTGCTGGCTGAAGATCGCGCCGGTGGGTACGGGCACATGATGGTCGATGTGGATGATCATCGGGAGGGTTCGTCGAACCGGAACCGGCAGTCGCGCGTTCTGGCGGTCCCCCACGGCGTACGCCGCGTACCCCATGCGCGGGAGCTGCTGGGTGACCTGGCGGAACGGGATCGCCAGCTGCTGGACGAAGGCGACGTTGTCCGGGCGGCTGACCACCTCGAACGTCAGGATGTCCATCGTGGCGCCCGCCTCGCGGGCCAGCAGCTTGAGCGCCCAGGCAGAGGCCAGGCCGTCCGGGTCGGGGGAGCCGAGTACCGCGACGAACAGGCGCTTGCCCCGGTAGCGGCGGAGCACGTCCAGGAGTTCCTCGGTCCGGGCGTCGTATGGGCTCACGCAGGCTCCTTGATCGGATGACGATCCGCGTCTAGGATGAAGGGGATTCTAGCATGATGTCGTCCGGGAATCCCTGGGGTCTGCGTTGCGCCAGGGCTCGGGCAGCCTGATGGAGACAGGGTGTCCTGGCACCCGGTTCGAGGACGGCCGGAGCGTCCGGTCCGTTCGAGGGGAGTCGTCATGGAGATTCTGAAGCAACTGTCCGTGTTCGTGGCGAACCGTCCGGGATCATTGGCGCGCATCTCGGCGCTGCTGGCCGGCCAGGGAATCAACATCCAGGGCCTCAGCGTGGCGGACGCCGTCGATCATGCCGTCGTGCGATTCATCGTCGATCTGCCGGCGCGTGCGATGGTGGTGTTGAGCGAGGCCGGCCTGCTGGTCCTGGAAAGCGACATCATCGCGCTGCACCTGACGAATCGGCCAGGCGAGATGTCCGAGCTGGGCAATCGGCTGGGTCAGGCCGGGGTCAACATCGAGTACGCGTACGGCGGGATGGGGGTTGGGGACGCGTCGGGCGTTCTGTTCCTGAAGGTCAGCGACGAGGAACAGGCTCGCGAGGTTCTGGCCGGGATGGGGTTGTGACGGTTCAGGAGCCTGTCGGGCAATTCCGTTCTACTACGGCGGGCGCCTCCGGGCGGCTGCGGCGTCGCGGGGACCCCCAAACGCCAGTCACGTATCTCCGGATACGCTCAGGCGTTTATGCACCCCCGCTCCTGGCATCCGCTCCGGATTCGCTCCGCCTCGCGACGAACTCCATTGCCCGACAGGCTCCTAGTTCGGCTCGCCGTCCAGCGCCTTGATGCCCGGGGACGTGATCTCGGGGGCGGTGGCAACGGCGACGAGCGCCGGCCGCAGCACCCGGCCGTTCAGGGTGTACCCGCGCAGGATCTCGGTGGCGACGCTGCCGGGTTCGACCGTTTCCGACTCGACCTGTTGCAGCGCCTCGTGGAGCGCCGGGTCGAACGGCTTGCCCAGCGCCTCGATGGCCTCGGCCCCGGCCCGCTGAAGGACCCGCTGGAACTCCTGGAGGATCAGTTCAAGACCGGCGGTAATGGCCGGCGCATCCCCGGAACGTCGTGCCGATTCCCACGCCCGCTCCAGGTTGTCCACCACCGGCAGCAGATCGCGCAGCAGGCGCTCGTTGGCGAACCGGGTGTGATCCTGGCGCTCCCGTTCCTGCCGCTTGCGGAAGTTCTCGAAATCGGCGGCAAGTCGCAACAGCCGCTCCTTCGTCTCGCGCAGTTCGCGTTCCGTGCTGATTTCGGCGTCCCCGTCGCCAGATCCAGGCCCTGCCTCATCCACCAGATCGACGCTGCCGCCGATGCCGTTCGGCTGGACGTTGGGGGCAGGGGCACCGTCCTGCTCGGAGGGCTCCCTTGAAACCTCGACCACTACGCCGAACTCGTCGAAGGTTTCCTCTTGGGTTTCGTCCGGAGCAGCCATTCCCATCGTTCCTTTCGGCAAGAGCCTGTCCCCGAATCTATTGGGTCGGCGGACAGGATGTCAATCGTTTGCGGTCACTTTCCAGCCATCGAGCCCACCTCGGTCCCACACCAGCCGAGTGTGGCCTGGGCAAACATCCGGAATCCCTGAAGGATGCCCTCGATCGGAGCCCCTTCGTCGCATCCTCGCTGGCGTTGGCCGTACTGGAAGCCCTGGGGCAGGCCCAGCGGGGCGAAGCCGAACGTTGGAAGGCCGAGGTCGGCCATCGCGGCCGGTTCCGGCCCGGCGAACGCGGCATACGGGACGGGGATGACATTCGGCCGCGCCTCTCGCACCGCGCGCATCAGGTGGGCCAGCAGGGGGTGATCCGCCGGAGCCTCGGTCGGCGGCACCTGCCCGACGACCTCGATCAAGGCCCCGTCCCCGAGCTGGCGGGTCAACTGGCGCACGGCATCGTCCAGGGGCCGTCCCGGCAGGACGCGCAGGGCAAGCAGGGCCTCGGCCAGGTCCGGGGCGCGCCGCGACCCGTCGCCCGCCGATACCCGGGCGACCGAGATCGTGTCGTGCGTCATGTCCGAAGCCATGTCCCGGACTTCCGGGTCGTCAAAGGACTTCAGCAGCGTCGAGGTCAGTCCGCCCAGGCGCAGACCCCGCATCGCGACGGCGCGACCCCGGGGGAGGGCCTGGTTGATCCCGGACAGAAACGCCATGCCGGCGTCGCACATCCGAGGCTCCAGTCGGCCGGACTCCAGCCGTAGCAGCATCTCGGCCAGCGCGAAGACGGCCTCGCGATCGGCCCGTTGCGTTCGCACACGCAGCAGGACGAATCCCATCGAGGCGACGCGGATCGGGACCACCGTGCGACCGTGGACATGCACGTCATGGCCGCCCGGGCCGGCCAGGCAGGCCGAGCCCCGCAGGAGGTCCGGGCGGCGGCGGGCCAGGTCGCGGATGCCCGCCTCGCCATCGCCCTCGCCGTCGGCGGTCGCCACGAGGACCAGGTCACGCGCCAGGGCCAGTCTGCGACGCCGGGCGATGATGGGCAGCATCAGGCCCATGGCCAGGGCGCGTTTGGGTTCCAGGGCGCCCCGGCCCCAGATCGAGCCGTCGGCCACGACGCCTCCGAAGGGGGGCTGCGTCCAGCCCTCGGGGGTCGCCGGGGCCACATCGGTTGCCGCGGCGACGATCAGCGCCTGATCGGGGCGCTGCGCCGAAAGCCGGGCGACAAGGTTCAGGGCGCCACCCGGTCCGGGCACCTGCTCCGAGGGGACTCCCTCGGCGGCGAGCACGCCGGCAACATACCGGGCGACGGACGCCTGGCCTCCGGTGCCGGCCGAGGAGTCCAGGCGAAGCAGGTTCCCCAGGTGATAGATCAGTTCGTCGCAGTCGCGGTCGGTGACCAGATCCTTCATTCGCAGTCCTCCCTGGGCGGGGATCGTGCCACGGGTTGCGTTCCAGGGGAAAGAAGATGACCCTCCCCCAGAACCACCGCCCTCGCCGCGATTCGGTCGGCGATCCAGGGCCATCTGCTGCGTTGCCTTCACCGAGCTGGTGCTCGACGTACCGCAAGTACACCTGCGCCCAAATCTCCTTTCGCCTTGCAGTTGACCCTGTTCAGCCGACCGGGGTCATCGGCGCGACGGTGGATTTGGGCCTCCGGTCGGCGGGGCTTCAGGCGGCGTCTGGTGCGCGGTGCGACACCGCAGTGTGCAGGGGGCCGCCTCGTGCCGTCAGGGGTGCCAGAACCGCGCGAGCCGCGTCGTGACCCGCCTGGACGGCCTCCTTCGCACGGGTGAAGTCCAGGAACTTGATGTGACCGACCGCGGGCCGGATCAGGACATCCGGCGGTTCCTCGGCCAGGCGCATGCGGGTGGTGGCGACCTCGGTCAGCGCGACGGTCGAGATCAGGACGCCCAGCAGGTTCTCGGGGCTGTAGGGGCGCTCGCCCTCGACCGAGGGGTTGATGTCCACCGCGATGACGAAGTCCGCGCCCATCTTGCGGGCTACCGACACGGGAACCGGGTTCAGCAGGCCGCCGTCCACCAGCGTGCGGTCTTCCAGTCGAACCGGCGTGAACAGGCCGGGCACGGAGACGCTGGCCCGGACGGCCTCGGCCACGTCCCCCTGGTCGAAGACGACCTCGCTGGCGTGGGTCAGGTCGGTCGCGACCGCCCGGAAGGGAATCGGCAGATCCTCGATCCGGGACTCGCGCACATGGGCGCGAACCAGTTCCTCCAGGCGGCGGCCGTCGATGAGGCCGGTCCGGGGCAGGACGGGATCGACCAGGCTCAGCATCCGCCTCCAGTCGATGCTCTCCACCAGGGAGCGGACTCCATCGATACCTCCGGAGGCATGGACTGCACCAACCAGGGCGCCAATGCTGGTGCCGGCGATGCACTGCGGCACGATGCCCGCCGCGTCCAGCGCCTCCAGAACCCCGACGTGCGCCCATCCCCGCGCGGCCCCTCCCCCCAACGCCAGGCCGATGCAGCGCGGCTTGCTCCGGCGGATCCCACTCGAAGTCGGCATGTTCGTCCTCCAGGCCCGCCTGATCGCGAGCACTCGTGACGCCATGATAGTCATATTGACGCAGTGCGCTAGTGTTGGAGTGAGGGCGAGGTTGTAATATGTGGGAATTACGACAGATCCAGATAGTGCATCATGGTTGGATGCGTCAGGAAGGTTCGGGGGTGGGTCAGATCACGCCCTGGTCCACCATCGCGTTGGCGACCTTCAGGAAGCCGGCGATGTTGGCGCCCTTGACGTAGTTCACGAATCCGTCGGGGCCGCGGCCGTGCTCGACGCAGGCGTCGTGGATGTCGATCATGATGCGATGCAGGCGCTGAT
>JARKOL010000187.1 GCA_029975745.1 Myxococcota bacterium
CCACGATCGTCCCGATCGCGTCCGCCAGGAACGCGCGGTTCGAACGCGGCAGGTTGCCGTCGGCGTCGGCCAGGCCCGCGGTGGAGCCGACCGCAACCAGGGTCCCCCTCGTGTCGAACAGGTCCAGGAATAGCGCCAGGAACACCAGCAGCCAGAAGTCGGCCGACGTGAACATGCCCGACAGGTCGAACGCGGCGAAGGCCGAAAAGTCCCACTTCGGCAGGCCGGCAATGCCGTGGAACTGGACGACCCCGACGAGCAGTCCGATGCCCGCGGTGGCCAGCATGCCCAGCAGGATGCCGCCGCGCACGCCTCGCGCCACCAGCGCCCCGGTGAGTGCCAGGCCGGCCATCGCCACGCCCACCGGGGCGGATGCCACGTCGCCCAGACCGATCATGGTGCCGGGCGAGGCGGTCACCAGACCCGCGTGCTGCAGGCCGATCAACGCGATGAACACCCCGATGCCGGCCCCCATGGCGTGACGCAGCGAGGGCGGCACGGCGTCCAGCACGATGCGACGGATCCCCAGCACCGTGACCAGCAGGAACAGCACGCCGGAAACCAGGACGACCCCCAGGGCGGCGCGCCAGCCCAGTTGGACGCCTCCGACGGTGGCCATGGCCACGCTGAACACGAAGAAGAAGTTGTTGCCCATCCCGGGCGCCAACGCGATCGGGTAGTTCGCCAGCAGGCCCATCAGCAGCGTCGCCACCGCCGACGCCAGGCAGGTGGACAGGAACACGCTGTCGGCGGACATGCCGGCCTGGGACAGCACCGCCGGCTGAACGAACAGGATGTAGGCCATCGCCAGGAAGGTCGTGACGCCGCCACGCACCTCGCGACCGGGCGACGTCCCGTTCGCGGCCAGTTGAAAGAAGCGTTCCAGCATGGCGACCTCGCGATTCAAAACCTTTGCCGCGTCCTGGCAGGAACCGGACGCCTTGTCCATTCGGTTCAACCTCCCGGCACCAGTGCCTGTTCGGCACGGTCCAGGAAGTCCTGCATGACATGGGCGGTGGGACGCGGCGTCCGGGCCCGCAGGGTCTCGACGTCCTGCCGCCAGCCCGCAAGTTCGGCGGCGCCCGGGTCGTTCCCGGCCGCCTTCCGGGCCAGCAGGTCCAGCGCCCAACGCCCCGCCTGACCGTACCCCGCCAACTGGGTCGCCCAGGGGGCCAGTTCGACCCGAAGCCCCGGGTGCCAGACCGACGCCCAGTGCGTGCCCACCGCCACGAAGGGCTGGAAGTAGTTCGTGTCCAACGCCGACGCCGCGTCCGCCACCCCGGATCCGGCGTCGTGGGCCCCCCAGAAGGCGGCGATGGCGTCCTGGAGCCCCGGCGCCGGGCTGCCGCCGATGGTCGGCGACCGATCGACATCCGCCAGCACGGCCAACGCCTGGGCAGCGTCCCCCGGACCGGCCAGGAACCGGGCCATCGACGCGACCGAGCGGCCGGGGTCGTAGTCGGCGGCGTTCCATGCATAGTCGGCGCAGGTCGCCAGCCCCGGCAGCGAGGCGAACGGGTACGGCATCGGGTTGAACAGCAGGCCCGCGACGTGCGAGGGCAGGTCCGCGGCGCGGCCCTCCAGCGGCCCCAGGAAAAGGTCGGCGCCCGCATGATCCAGCACCGGGTAGTTGTCGCCCAGCAGCGGCTTGCGCTGCATCCACGCGGCGACCTGGTCGGCATCCTGCGCGGTGATCGTCGCGGGGATGATCTGAAGGCCGGTCCAGCCGATGGTGACGTAGGGCGGCAGTTGCTGCCCGGCCAGGGTCAACGTCGCCTGGGCGGTCGGCGCCTCGCTCCAGTAGTCGTTGGGCACGAAGCCCAGCACCAGGTCGGGCCGGGCCTGGTGCAGTCGTTCCAGCACGTCGGCGGCGAACGCGATGACGGCGTGGTCGTAGGACGCGAAGGCGGCTGTGTCCTCGGGCCCCAGGACGCGGTCGGTGTCGTCTAAACTCAGGCTGAACAGGTCGAAGCCGACATCCAGCAGGTCGCCGACGCGCTCGACGAACGCGGCGCGGTCGTCCTGGCTGGAAAACGTGACGGAATCCAGGGGGCGCACCTGGATCCCGACAACCAGGCCGTGCTGCCTGGCCGCATCCGCCATCGCCCCAAGCTCGGCCAGGTGAACCGGCTCCCAGCCCTCCTTCCAGTAGTCGAACAGCCAGTTGGTGAACAGGTCCATCTTGGACGCATAGATGAAGGTGTTGAACTTCAGGGCCGCGAACGTCGGCATCAGCGCGATGCGGGCCTCGGGAGTCCACGGCGGCCCATAGAACGTCTCGATCACGCCCCGCAACGGGGAGGACGGCCCGTCGGCAATGGCCGCCCCGTCCGCCGGCACCGGCGCCCCCAGAAGGATCTGGCGAATCGTCTGCCAGGCCATGCGGCGACCGGACGCGGCCGGGGCGAACAGGTGGATTTCCAGCCCCGCATCGACGGTCCGGCGCAGCCGCAGGTAGTGGGCCTCGTCCGACTCGGGCAGGTCCGGAATGCACGTCGCCGCGATTTCGGTCCACTCGGCCGACGGATGCACCACGACGGTCACCGGCGTGCCGTCCGCGGCGGGCAGCGCCGCGGCCCCCTCGACAAGAATCCGGTCCAGCCAGGCGGCATCGTCGGCATCCCCGTCCACCAGCGTCACCTGGGGTCGGGTCAGGATCCGCAGGGTGTCCCCGCCCGGGGGTCCCAGAACCCGCCACGGGCGCGGCAGCAAGGGCGAAGCCAGCGCCACGAAATCGGTCGGCGCGCACCAGGAAGCCGGATCGGGCGCCCCCGAATCGCAGGCCACGAGCAGGGTCGCGAACCCGACGACGATCCGCGGCCGAAGACCGTTCCCCATTCGACACCTCGCGTTGCGGATCGTGTAGCACGCCAGCGGACACGCTGCCAAGCCGGGAGGGAGTTCGAGGTCCCGTGACCATCCGGGTTCTTGGCCCGGGGAGCGTCGCGCGGTCACGGGTGGCCGAAGCGATCGGACGAACCGCTACCAGTCCAGTCCCGCCGTCAGCACCGCCTGGATGCCCGGCATGTACACGCCCGACACGTGGTACTTGTACTTCACGTCGCCGATGTTCTCGAAGGACAGCCCCAGCCGCAGCCGGTCCCACAACGTTCCGCCCAGGCGCAGGTTGGCGGTCCACCAGCCGGGCGTGCCCCCCTTGGGAATTCGCGAGTCCTTCTTGTCGGTTGCCGACAGGCGATCCTGCTTGCCCGCGGCCCTCACGTAGAACTCGGCGAATCCCAGGAACGGCCCCCAGCGGGGCGTGTCCCAGCGCAGCGCCACCGTCCCGAACAGCGGCGGGATCCTGGACAGCGGCTGGTCCGGCTTGCCCTCGAGCCAGTCCTCGCCCCAGGTGTACGCCAGGTTGCCCGACGCCGTGAACCCGGCTCCCAGCAGCACGGCCGCCTCGGCCTCGACCCCCCACAGCAGGCCCTTGCCCCGGTTGATCTGGGTGACGACGTCCTTGCCGCGAAACACCGGCGCCCCGTCCAGGGTCGCGAACGTCCGTTCGATGCGGGAAGTCAGGAACGACACGTACCCCGAAGCGGCGAACCGCAGTCGCGACCACGCGACGCGCCCGACCAGTTCCAGCGTGTCGGAACGCTCGGGCCCCAACCCCGTGTTCGGGATGTTGAAATAGCGCCCCGAGTCGCCGTACATGACGGTCTCCTGAAGGTTCGGGGCGCGGAACCCTTCGGACCACGTCAGCGCGACCGTCGCCAGGTCCCGGTACAGGTACTGAAGACCCGCGGTGCCCGTGTGCCCCAGGGCATGATGGTCCACGGCCGGGATCCCCGGGCGCGCCGCGGCCTGGGCCCCCATGCCGGACAGGCGGTACCCCCCGGTCACGCGCACGACGTGGCCGCTGGAAGTCCGCAACACATCCCCCTGAAGCATCAGGAACACGCCGTAGTTGTTGTATCCGGACCCCTTGGGATACAGGGCCAGCCCCCGCTCGACCCAGCGCGCCGCATCGTCCTGGACCCCGTGTTCGGCATCCACCCAGTCCCGATAGAACAGGCCGCCGTACTGCAACTGAAGGCGGTCGTGCAACAGCCGCGTGTGGAACGACAGATCGACGCCCAGGGTGCGGTCCCGAACGATGTCGCGAGAAGACCCGGTCACGGTGGTCCGATCCCTGGCCAGCGCGTGGTCCCGAGCCTCCTCCAGGAAATCCTGATAGGACAGGGTCAGCGTCCCGCGCGTCCGGGGCAGCATCATGTGCATGCGCCCCCACACCAGATGCATGTCGTTGTCCGTGAACCGCAACGAGCCGTCCGCGACCTTGTCGGTGCGCCCCGCCCCCTCGATCCGCGAAAACATGTAGTTCGCGTCGAATCGCCAGCCGCACATCCTGCCGGTCAGGACCCTCTGGGTCGCGCGCGCCAGCGCCGCGTACTGCCGGTAGCCGCTGTGGGGCTGGACGCCCAGGTCCCCGCCGCCCTGGACGTTGCCGAAGGTGGTCAACGTTCCCCCGGCGCGGGCCGAAAAGCCCCGATGGCCGCCCCCCATGTTGCCCGAGAACGATCGCCCATGGTCCGCCGAGGCGTAGCGTGCCCTGAGGCCGCCCACCAGGCAGTCGCCGCCCTCGGCCCGACAGTCCGGAACCTGAAGCGGCATCAGCGCAATGACGCCGCCCATCGCGTCGGACCCGTAGGGCACCGAACCGGGGCCGCGCAGCACCTCGAGGCGCCCCAGCAGGGCCGGGTCGATCAGGTTCAGGTACTGGACCGGCCCCGTGCGATAGACGGGGTTGTTCAGGCGCACACCGTCCAGCGTCAGCAGCACCTGGGGCCCCACCATGCCGCGCACGATGGGCGAGCCCCCACCTCGGTTCGTGGCCTGGACGAAGACGCCGGGCAGATCCGCCATGGCCTCGGGCGCGTTGCGATCCCCCGCCTCGGCCAGCCCGGTCGCATCGATCGACGACACGCTGCGCGGCACCTCGAAGGCGTCCTCGGGGCGCGCCGACGACACGACGACGGTTCGAAAAGCCGGGTCCTCGGCCGGCTCGTGCGCTGGGGTGGCGGTGGATGAGGGCGCCGGCCTGCCGACCGTGCCGCCTTCCCCGGCCATCGCAAGCGCCGGCACCATCACCAGCAAGCCCTGAACGACTGCCCAACGACCCGAACGCGTCATCCTTCCCCCCTCTTCCGGCCGACCGACCGCCCAGGGACCGCCGCGAAATGCGACGAGTCGCTGAAGGACACTTCCTACAACAGCTTTGGCGCCAGGGAAAGGAACAGTTCCGTGACTCCGTCCAGAAGGTTGACAATCGGCCGGCGAGGACTAGACTCCCGCCCCGCGAGAGGCGGGGTCTGCAAGGTGCCGGACCGACGCAAAATTCTTGTTCCGCGAATCTCGACGTTCCACGCCAGCGCGAAACTGTGTCCCGGCCCTTCCAGGAGCACGCCGTGACTGCCGTGATGTGGGCCAACCTGGCCGCGCTTGTCCTGCTGCTGACGGCGTTCCTGGCGCCCCTGGCCCTGTGGCGACGACCGGGTGCGGCCAGGCTCGCCGGGGCCCTGCTGACCCTCGCGGGCTGCGCGGTGGGCGTGGCGGCGTCCGTGACCGCGTTGGTTCTGGGCCAGGGCGGCACGATCACGTCGCTGTGGCGCACGCCCCTGGGTCCCCTGACGCTTGCTCTGGACGGACTGTCCGCCTTCTTCCTGATGTGCGTCCATCTGGTGGGCGGCCTGGGCGCGCTGTTCGGGTTCGGATACGTCGCCCGACTGCGGGGACACCTGGGTTCGCCGGCCGTTGCCGCATGGGTCCCCTTGCTGATCGCGACGATGGCCGTCGTCGTGCTGGCCGGGGACGTCCTTACCTTCCTGCTGGCCTGGGAGTTGATGACCCTGGCCTCCTTCTTCCTGGTCACCGCCGAGGGACAGGCGTCCGGACGTCCCGGTCTGGTCTATCTGCTGGCCTCCCAACTGGGGGTGGCGGCCCTGTTCGTACTGTTCCTGATCCTTGCGGCCCATGGCGACGGTACCGGGTTCGATGCGATCCGCGCGGCCTCGGCCCCCGGAGCCGCGACGGCCGCCGCCTGCTTCGTCCTGGCCGTGATCGGCTTCGGCACCAAGGCCGGATTCTGGCCCTTGCACGTCTGGCTGCCCGAGGCACACCCCGCGGCCCCGTCCCACGTGTCGGCCATCATGTCGGGCGTGATGATCAAGATGGGCATCTATGGCCTGTTGCGCGTCCTGACCTTCCTGGGCACGCCGCCCGCGTGGTGGGGTCTGTTCCTGCTGGGGATCGGGGCGGTTTCGGGCGTGGGCGGCGTCCTGCACGCGCTGGCCCAGCACGACCTGAAGCGCCTGCTGGCGTACCACAGCGTCGAGAACCTGGGCATCATCGCGCTGGGCCTGGGGCTGGGCCTGCTGGGCATGTCCCAGGGCAACGGCCCCGTCGCCGCTTTGGGCTTCGCGGGTGCGCTGCTGCACGTGCTGAACCACGGACTGTTCAAGGGACTGCTGTTCCAGGGGGCCGGCGCGGTGTTCGCCGCGACGGGGACCCGGGACTTCGACGAGCTGGGCGGGCTGGCGCGCCGCATGCCCGTGACGGGGACCTCGTTCCTGGCGGGATCCGCGGCCATCACGGGCCTGCCGCCGTTCAACGGTTTCGTCAGCGAATTCCTGATCTTCCTGGGCGCCTTCGCCGGGGCCACCACCCTGCCCCCGTCCCTGCGCCTTTGGGCCCTGGCGGTGCTGCCCATCCTGGCCCTGATTGGCGGCCTGGCCGCGGCCTGCTTCGTCAAGGCGTTCGGAATCACGTTCCTGGGCGAACCCCGGTCAACGCGCGCCGCCCAGGCCCGCGAGTCCGGGCGCGCGATGCCCGTCGCGATGGCGGTCGGCGCCCTGGCATGCCTGGGCATCGGGCTCTGGCCCCTGCCGATCGTGCATCTGGCGACCCGGGCGACGGACGTCCTGGGTGTTTCCGGCACCCTGCCGCCCCAGGCGCTGGCGGCGCTGGCGCTTGTCCCCTGGATCGCGGCGGCCCTGATTGGGTCCATCCTGGCGCTGGCGCTGATCCGCCGAGCACTGCTTGCGGGCCGGGACGTTCGACGCACCGCCACCTGGGGATGCGGCTACGAGGCCCCGACCCCCCGGATGCAGTACACCGCGCCGTCGTTCGCCGACCCGGTGCTGACGCCCGCCCACTTCCTGCTGGACGCCCATCATGACGACGTGGCGGCCCAGGGCCCCTTCCCCGTGCGGGCCGTCCACCGACACCACCTGGGAGACCGCGCCGCGGACCGCTTCTGGCGGCCGCTGGTGCGGGCCACGATACGCCTGTTCGAGCGGATCGCCCGCCTGGAGCGCGGCGACGTGCCTTCGTACCTGGTCTATGTGCTGCTGACCCTTGTGGCCCTGCTGTTGTGGCAGGGAGGAATCCCCTGAGGCGACGATGCGCGACGTGTTCCTGCACCTGGCGCTGCTGGTTCTTGGACCGCTGACGCTGCTGGGCCTGGTCGGCCGGGTCAAGGCGGTGGCCGCCCGCCGCGTCGGCGCGCCCCTGTTGCAGCCCTGGCACGACGTCTGGAAACTGCTGCGAAAAGGCGCGGTCTACAGCACCACGACCACCCCCCTCTTCGTGGCCGGCCCCATCGTCGCCCTGGCCTGCACCGCCCTCGCCGCCCTGATGGTGCCCTTGGCCGGCGTCCAGGCGCCCCTGGCCTTCCCCGGGGACATCTTCGTGTTCGCGGGGCTTCTGGCGCTGGCGCGCTTCGCCACGATGCTGTCGGCCCTGGACACCGGCTCCGCCTTCGAGGGCATGGGCGCCAGCCGCGAGGCCGCGTTCGCCGCCATGGCCGAGCCGGCCCTCTTCCTGGTGCTGATGATCGCCACCCTCCCGGGCGGCACGCCGTCCTTTTCCACCGCATTCAACGAGTTGTCCGGAACGGGCGGCCTGGTTCGGGACCCCGTCCTGCTGCTGGCGGCGCTGGCGTTCGGGGCATTCCTGTTGACCGACCTGTCCCGAATCCCGATTGACGACCCGAACACCCATCTGGAACTGACCATGATCCACGAGGTCATGATCCTGGACCACTCCGGTCCCGACCTGGCCTTCCTGCACATCGGCTACGCGATGCGCCTGTTCGTGCTGTCCGCCATCGGCGTCCACCTGCTGGTCCCGGTCCCGCCCGACGCGCCCCTGGCCGCCCTGGCGGTCCTGCTGGCAGGCCAGGCCGGAATCGCCGGATTCATCGGCGGGATCGAGTCGGTCACCGCACGCCTGCGCTTGACCCGCGTGGCCCAGTTCCTGATTGGCGCCTCGGTGGTCGCGGCCATCGGCGTCCTGGTCCTGCACCTGGGAGGTCGCGCATGACCCCGGGAACCGACTTGCTGCTGCTGGCGGTGATCGGCATCGACCTGTTCATCGCCTCGTCCAGTCGCCTGCGCGCCCGGATCCAGGCGTGCGCCCTGCAGGGGCTGGCCCTGGCCGCGCTGCCCCTGGCGGTCGAAGGCACGGGCGTGCTGTCCGCGTCCGGCCGGGTGGTTCACGTCGTCCTGGCCGTGACGGCCACGCTGCTGCTCAAGGCCTGGGCCATTCCCCTGGCACTGACTCGGGCGATGCACCGCAGCGGGGTGCGTCGCGAGGTCGAGCCCTTCGTCAGCCTGCACCTGTCGCTGCTGCTGACCGCGGGCCTGGTCGGCCTGGCGTTCTGGATCGGCACCGCGGTTCTGCCGCGCCTGCCCGGAGTCAGCCCGCTGGGCATCCCCGCCGGGCTGGCCACGCTGCTGGTGGGACTGTACCTGACGATGTCCGGTCGCACGGCCCTGACCCAGGTCATCGGCTACCTGGTGCTGGAGAACGGCGTCTTCATCATCGGCCAGATGCTGCTGGGCGAATTCCCCCTGGTGGTCGAACTGGGGGTACTGCTGGACGTCCTGGTCGCCGTCATGCTGATGGCGGTTCTGGTCGCGTCCGGCCAGGGCATCGCGACCGTCCGGGAGGACCACGGAAGCGGCGACGCCCCCCTGGATGCTCCGCGAGGTGCCGCATGATGCTGTGGCTGCTGCTCGCGGTCCCGCTGCTGCTGGCCGCCGCCTGCGCCCTGGCCCCCGGCCCGCGTGCCGTGCTGGCAATCACCCCCTGGGGCGGGCTGGCGGGCGCCGCGCTGGCGGCCGTCGCGATCGCGGACGCCTCCGGGCAGCCCATCTCGGCCTGGTCGGGCAACCTGCGCATCGACGCCCTGTCGTCGTTCCACCTGGCGCTGGTCGCCGTCGTGTTCGCGTTCGCCTCGCTGTACGCGCGGGCCCACTTCCTTGGCGAGGTCGCCTTGGGCCGCTTCGGAAGGGCCAAGGCCCGACGGTTCGGCGCCGCGTGGTTCGCGTTCCTGGCCAGCATGAATCTGGTCCTGGTCGCCAACAACATCGGGCTGTTGTGGGTCGCCATGGAGACCACGACCCTGGCGTCCGCGCTGCTGGTCTGCCTGGAGCCCGATGCGCCGTCCGTTCGCGCGGCCTGGACGTACCTGATGATCTGTTCGGTGGGCATCGCACTGGCTTTGCTGGGCACCTTCCTGCTGGCCGGCGAGGCCCGCACGGTCATGGGCGCCGGGACCAGCCCGTTCCTGTGGACCGACCTGCTGGACGCGGCCCCACGAATGCGCCCCGGCGCCGTGCGATTGGCGTTCGTGTTCCTGCTGGTGGGCTACGGCACCAAGGCGGGCCTGGCCCCGATGCACTCCTGGCTGCCCGACGCCCACAGCCAGGCCCCCGCGCCCGTCTCGGCGGTCCTGTCCGGCGTCCTGCTCAACTGCGCGCTGTACGCCATCAGCCGGTTCCTGCCCATCGTCAACCTGGCGACCGATGGCGATGGCTGGTCGCTGCTGGTGCCGTTCGGGTTGCTGTCGGTCGCCGTCGGGGCGGTCTTCGTAGTCCGCGAGCGCGACATGAAGCGGCTGCTGGCCTATTGCAGCGTCGAGCACGTCGGCATCATCGCGCTGGCGATCGGCCTGGGCGCCCCCGCCGCCGCGCTGTTCCACACCATGAACCACTCTCTGGCCAAGATGGTGGCGTTCTTCTCGGCCGGCACGCTGGCCCACGACCTGGGCGACCGGGACACCGACCGGATCGGGGGGATCTTTCGAACGCTCCCCCTGCCGGCCTTCGGTCTGCTGGCCTCGGTGTTCGCGCTGGTCGCCATGCCGCCGTCGGCCGTGTTCCAGTCCGAATTGTGGATGGCCCGGACGGGCATCGCCAACGGGCACGTCGCCGCGGTCGCGGCCTTCCTGCTGGGCGTGGCCATCCTGTTCGTGGGCCTGGTCCGCCCGTTCCTGGGCATGGCGTGGCGGCCTGCGCCCCAGGGTGCCGCGCGATTCGAAACCGCCCGCATCCACTGGCCCCTGACCCTGCTGCCGCTGGCCGTGCTGGCGATCCTGGGGCTGTGGATGCCCGAATCGCTGGGGTCGGTCCTGAACCAGGCAGCGGCCATCATCGGAGTGCGGCCATGACGCTGGGGCCCCCCAAGTCGTTCCGCAACGGCCAGGCCGTTCCTGGCGCCGCGATTCCGACGGTGGCTCCCCGCGCGTTCCGGGATCTGGTGATCGCGGCCTGCGCCTCGGGTGCCCGCGTGTGCGCGCTGTACGCCCTGCCCTCGGGTGGCGAGGTGACGCTGCACGTCCTGCTGGCCCACGACGACGTCGGACGGTTGAGCATGCTGGCGACCCGGACACGCGCCGGCGGGTCCTTCCCCTCGATGGCCAGCGCCCTGCCCTCGACCCAGGCGATGGAGCGCGCCGTGTTCGAAGACCATGGCGTTCTTCCCGAGGGCCATCCCTGGCTGAAGCCCCTGCGGCGACACCCGGCGCTTCAGGCCGGATCCGGTACGGAACCGGGCGGTCCCCAGGGCCCGGCGGACGCCCGGCGCCCGGAACACCCGTTCTTCCGCGTCGAGGGTGCCGGCGTCCACGAGGTCGCCGTGGGTCCCGTCCACGCCGGCGTCATCGAACCCGGCCACTTCCGGTTCCAGTGTTCGGGCGAGACCGTCCACACCCTGGAAATCCACCTGGGGTACCAGCACCGGGGCGCCCTGGCGCGCCTGGTCGCCGCGCGGCCCGCCCATCGAACCGCGATTGCCGAATCCCTGGTCGGGGACGGCGCCATCAGCCACGGACTGGCCTACGGCGTCGTGGCCGAGGCCCTGGGGGGCGTGGCCGTCCCCGAGCGGGCGCTTGCGTTGCGGCAGGTGGCCCTGGAACTGGAGCGCATCTCGGACCACGTCGGCGACTTCGGCGCACTGTGCAACGACGTGGGCTACCTGCCGGCGGCCTCGTGGTGCCCGCGGCTGCGCGGCGACATCCAGAACGCCCTGGGACTGCTGACCGGGCATCGGTTCGGGCGCGGGTTCCTGGTCCCCGGGGGGCTGATCGCGCCGGTCGGCGACGACGTCCTGGCGGAACTGGCACGGGTCCTGGCCACGTTTGGTCGCGAGTTCACCCAGGTCGTCTCGCTGGCCCTGGATGCCCCGTCGGTCCTGTCCCGTTTCGAGGGCACGGGCGTCGTTTCGCAGGCGGTTGCACGGGATCTGGGGTTGCTGGGCGTGGCCGCCCGGGCCTCGGGATGCGACCTCGATGCGCGTCGGGACCATCCGCTGCCTGGGTGTCGGCCGCTGCCGTCCGCGCCATCGGTCCAGGCCACGGGCGACGTCCTCGCCCGCGCCCGAGTCCGGGTCGCCGAGACGACCCGCTCGCTGGAACGGATCCAGGCCCAGTTGGCGGCCATGCCCGACGGTCCGGTGCGGGCCCCCGTGGGCCCCTGGGCCGGCGACGCCGTTGCCGTCGGGCTCGTCGAAGGTTCGCGAGGCCAGGTGACCCACGTCGGCATCACCGATGCGAACGGCGGCCTGGCGGCCTACCACGTGTTCGACCCCAGCCTGCTGAACTGGCCGGGGCTGGCCATGGCGCTGCGCGGCCAGCAGATTTCGGATTTCCCGCTGTGCAACAAGTCGTTCGACCTGTCGTACGCGGGACATGACCTGTAGGAGCCTGGAATCGTGGAAGTCCGGATGCCAGGTCTGATCGCGACGTGGTGGTCGCAGGGCCGGCGGACGGTCCCGACGCCCTCGGACGCATCGCGTCTGCCGGAGTGGTTTCGCGGCCGTCCGGTGCTGCAGCCCGAACGTTGTCTCCCCGACTGCCACGCCTGCCGGGACGCCTGCCCCACCGATGCCGTGAACACGTCTCCCCTGCGGCTGGACCTGGGGCGCTGCGTGGCCTGCCCGGAATGCGCCGCCGCCTGCCCGACCGGCGCCCTGACGATGTCGTCCGATCACCGCCTTGCGACGACACGGCGTGACGACCTGATCCTGGACGGCGGTCCCGCACGTCTGGCCCAGGCCATGGAGTCCCGGACCCGGCGCCTGCTGGGACGATCCCTGCGGCTACGCCAGGTCTCGGCGGGCGGCTGCAACGGCTGCGAATCCGAGCTGGCCACCGCGGGCAACGTGGTCTGGGACATGGGCCGATTCGGCATCCAGTTCGTCGCCTCGCCGCGCCACGCCGACGGCATCGTCGTTACCGGCCCCGTCAGCGCGAACATGGAACAGGCTCTGCGCGACACGTGGGAGGCCGTTCCCGCCCCCCGGATCCTGATCGCGGTCGGCGCATGCGCGATTTCCGGCGGCGTCTTTTGCGGCTCGCCCCAGTGCCGTGACGGTGTGCCCGCCGACCTGCCGGTGGACCTGTACGTGCCGGGATGCCCCCCGCATCCGTTGACCTTCCTGGACGGGGTGCTGCGGCTGCTGGACCGGCTGGGTTGACGGCAGGGTCCGGGGCTGCGCGAAGGGGCCGGTTCCGCCCGGCCGAAACGCTAGCCCTTCGGGCGCGCGTTCCAGATGCTGACCATCAGCGACGCGGCGATGGCGGCCATGACGGCCAGGACGAAGAAGATCAGCGTCCACTGGTTCACGATCGCGGCCAGGCCGGGCATCGAGCCCTCGATGGACTTCGCAAACGACGGCGTCACGTCCTTCAGCCAGCCGATGCCCGCGCCCGACAGGATCGACCCGGCGGCCCCCGAGGCCATCGTGAATCCGGTCGCGGCCGCCGCGGCGCGCGGATGGCTGAAATCGACGGTCGCGGCGCCGCTCATCAGCATGTCGGGGCCGTAGATCAGGAAGCCGGCCAGCCCCAGCATCGCCGTCGCGATCGGCCACGCGCCCTCGGGGACGAACGCGAACGCCACGCACACGCCCGCCAGGGCAAGCAGCATCACGGCGCACACGGGGGCGCGGCGCTTGCCGAACAGGTTGTCGCTGATCCAGCCGGCCGAAACCGCGCCCACCGCGCCGATCAGCGGCAGCGCGATCGACATGAACGCGGACTTCTTGATGTCCTGGCCGTGGAAATCACGCATGTACGTCACGGTCCAGTTCATGAACGAGTACCGCACCGCGTTGGCGCAGAAGAAGCCGATGGCCAGGATCCACAGCAGCCGATTCGTCAGGGTCAGACGCAGCACCTCGGTCGCGCTCAGGCGAGCCGGAGCAGCCACCGGCCCCGACGCGGACGGCTGCGAGGACGCCAGATCCTCGCGCACCGGCGGGAAGCCGGCCTCCTCGGGTTCGTCCCGAACCCCCAGCCAGAACAGCACCGAGACCGGCAGCATGACGAACGCCGGCACATAGAAGGTGGCCCGCCAACCGTACCGACCCGCCAGCCAGCCGGCCAGCAGCCACGCCAGCACGTTGCCGACCTGGTAGCAGGTCGAGATCAGGCCGATGATCAGCCCGCGTCGCTGGGCCGTCGTCCAGTTCGACATGGTCTTGACGACCAGGGACCAGCCGGCGGACTGCGCGTAGCCGTTGATGCCCCACAGCAGCAGCATCAGCGGGTACGACGAGGTCATCGAGAACAGCAGATTCGACAGGAACGCGATGGCCATTGCCGCCGTCATCATGCGGCGCGCGCCCAGACGTTCGCCAAGCTGGCCGTTGATGAACTGACCGACCGCGTAGACGGCCGCGTAGACCGACGGAATCAGGCCGATCTGCGCCGCCGTCCAGGTGGGGAATTCCTCCAGGATCAGGGGCTGCGCGACGGCGAAGTTCAGTCGGCAAAGGTAGTACGAGGCGTACCCGGTCCACAGCAGGCTGAAGATCTGGATCTGCCATCGCAGCAGATGGCGCGGGGAACCCGCGCCGGCATCGGTCGAAACCCGGGTCTCGGCCATGGGCAACTCCGTCGCGAGTCGGTGGAACGCGCGCCCCACGGCGACGCCCTACTGGTGCAATCGTGTACCAGGAACCCGGGTCGTAGGCAAGGGAAAGCTGGACCGCTAGGACGAAGGTCAGGGTACTGAATCGACAGGATGGCGCCCGGCAGCCCCTGACGCGAAGCGTCCCTGGAGTGCTGTGGCCACGCCACAGCCCTTGCGCGTAGCCAACGCGACGCACGACATGCACGAGGCCGGTGCGGCGCGCAGCAAGGACAAGGGCGCCGCCGTGGGCGGCGCACTCCAGGGCCGCCGGCGCACTCCAGGGCCTGCGGCGCCCGGCGTCAGTCCGCGACGCCAACGGCGGTCAGGACCGCGGCGTAGTCGGGCTCCTGGACGATTTCGGGAACCTGCTGGGCGTGGACGACCTTGCCGCTGCGGTCGGTCACCACGACGGCCCGCGACAGCAGCCCGGCCAGGGGTCCGTCGGCGATCTGGACCCCCCAGTCGCGCCCGAACGACCGGTCGCGCATCTGGGACAGCGGAATGACGTGCGTGATGCCCTCGGCCTGGCAGAACCGCTGCTGGGCGAACGGCAGGTCGTTGGACACGGTCAGGACCAGTGTGTCAGCCAGGGTCCCGACCTCGGCCTCGAAGCGCCGGGCGGACGCCGCGCAGATGCCCGTGTCCAGGCTGGGCACGATGTTGAAGACCAGCTTGCGGCCCGCGAAATCCGCCGCCGTGACGTCGGACAGATCGCCCTTCGTCAGCCGGAACGCCGGGGCCTGGGTTCCCACCGCCGGCAACTCGCCGACCGTGTGGATTGGATTTCCCTGCAGGGTGATGCGCGCCATGAATTGCCTCCGTGTGTTTGCCAAGGGTCGATGCCCAAGATGGGATCGCGGCCCCACTTTGTCCAGGACCCCCAGGCGAAACCGGACACGAGAAGCCACGCGGTGTACACTTGGACCCCAGGAGGCGACGCGCATGCGCCCGGACTCGAACCCCCAGGTTAC
>JARKOL010000199.1 GCA_029975745.1 Myxococcota bacterium
ACACGATCAAGCTGTGGCGGCGCTTCGGCGTCGATGTCCACTTGATCCCCACCTGGGGCCGCGACGAACGTTGGCAGACGCGGCTCGACGCCCTGGGTTGCACCACGCATCTGGTCACCGCCGGCGAATTGGAGAGCGTCCCCGGGTTGGCCGGTACTCCGGTGGTCGGTATGTGCAACAGCGAGTTCATGCTCCAGGCCCCGCGGCTCCGCGCGCTGGGTTGCCCCATCATCTGGGTCAACTGCATGACGTTCCTCTTCGACCACGAGAAGCGGTTTTTCGCCGAGCATGGCCCGGCCGATGCGATGGTTTTCCAGTCGCAGTTCCAGCGTTCGCAGCTCGAACCGCAGTTGTCCCCCTACAACTACGCCCCGGCCACCGGGCACCTGATCCGCGGTGCATTCGACCTCGACGAGTGGGAGTTCCGCCCGCGCCCGCACGCCAAGGGCGAAGTGTTTGTCGTCGGCCGCGTCGCCCGGCCCGACCAGGACAAGTGGTCCAGCAATACCTGGCCGATCTACGGGCGCATCCAGTACGCCCACAAACGGGCCTTGATGCTGGGCATGGACGAACGGACGCACCAGAAACTGGGCACGCCGCCCGTTTGGGCCGACTGCCTCAGGCCGATGGCCA
The DNA here is from genome assembly GCA_029975745.1 of Myxococcota bacterium. Taxonomy (GTDB): domain Bacteria; phylum Myxococcota_A; class UBA9042; order DTJE01; family DTJE01; genus DUVQ01. The sequence goes on from JARKOL010000199.1 coordinate 634, forward strand.
TGCCGGCGCGGGACTACTTCCGGCAGTTGCACTGCATGTTGCCGGTCAACGGCGGGGCGCGGGAGAACTGGCCTCGCGCCGGCCTGGAGGCGATGGCGGCCGGCGTCCCCATCGTGGCCCAGAACGAATGGGGCTGGCGTGAAATGATCGAACACGGCGTCACCGGCTTTCTGGGGGACTGCGACGAGGAACTGGCCCACTTCACAGCCATGCTGGCCTACGACGAGGATCTGCGGAGCGAAATAGCCCAGCGCGCCCACCGGCGATTGGTCGAGGAATTGGCGCATCCCGAAGCGATCTGGGCCGGCTGGCGACGGCTGTTCGATTCCGTGGGCGCGGTCAGGAGCAAGGCCGCATGAAGATCGCCATCCTCAAGTACCGTACCCACAACATCGGCGACGACATCCAGTCGTTGGCCCTGGAGCGGCTCTTGCCGCGGGTTGACCTGCGACTGGACCGCGACGACAGGTCGCCTGCGCGCGAGTGGGACGATGACGTGCGGCTGATCATCAACGGTTGGGTCGCGCCGGGGATGCACCGCGCGTGGCCGCCGCCCGGTCGGGCGCGCTGTCTGTACGTCGGCCTCCACGCGACCGAGCCGGAGATCGTGCCCGCCGGCGCGGCCCTGCCCATCGGTTGCCGCGATCCGTGGACCTTGGGGCTTTGCGAACGCCTCGGCGTCGAGGGGTGGATATCGTGGTGCGCGACGCTGTCGCTGGTGCGGCCCGACGTTCCGTTCGACGGCAGTATCCTCTTGGTCGATGTCCCCGAAAAGGATATCGAGCGGTTGCCGCCCGAGATCGCCGCCTACGGGGATCGCGTTACACACATCGTCCCGCCGGGGATCGACCGCCAGGCCGAGGCCCGCCGCCTGCTGGACCGGTATGCGCGGGCGCAATGGGTCGTCACGACGCGGCTCCACGCCCTCTTGCCGTGCGCCGCGATGGGCACGCCAGTCGTCTTCATCCGTCCGCCGTGGTCCGAGCATCGTTACGTCGGCTACACGCACCTGGCCTGGCGGATCGCCAACGCACCCTGGTTTGCGCCGCGCCCGCGGGTGTGCCCAGAGGTCGTGCGTAGCATGGCCGTGCCCCTGCGCCACGCCGTCGGCCAGTTCATCGAGGATTGAACCATGAAGCTGGCCGCGCTGTGCTGCACGTACCTTCGCCCAAAGACGCTCGGGCAGTTGATCGAGAGCTTCCTGCGCCAGGACTACCCGCGCGAGCTGCGGGAACTGGTGATCCTCGACGACGCCGGACAGTACGAGAACCAGGAAGGCGACGGCTGGCGGCTGGTCTCGATCCCGCGGCGGTTCCACTCGCTCGGCGAGAAGCGGAACGCATGCGCGGCGCTGGCGTCGCCCGACGCCGAGGGGTTCCTCGTGGCCGACGATGACGACATCTACCTGCCGAACTGGTTCAGCACCACGGCCGAGGCACTCAAGCGGGCCGACTGGTCGCGGCCGAGCCT
>JARKOL010000200.1 GCA_029975745.1 Myxococcota bacterium
TGGGACGCGATCGGCGTGGCGGACAGCGTTGCCAAGATGAAGGAGATGGGGCTGCAGGTCCCGGCCATCATCGAGGACATGATCGCCAAGTCGGAAGGCACGTTCTACAAGCAGGAAGGCCCCCAGAAGTACTACTGGGACTTCGGCACGGCGTCCTACGTCGCGATCAACAAGCCCGAGTCGTTCATCCTGCTGCCGGACATCAAGGCGGTGGGCGGCATCGTCAAGGAGAACTTCGGCGCGACGCTGTACGACCTGGGCGACGGTATCGCCGGCCTGGAATTCCACACCAAGATGAACTCGCTGGACGACGACATCATCTCGATGATGCACGAGTCCCTGGACGAGGTCGAAGCGAACTGGAACGGCCTGGTCATCGGCGGCCATGCGGAACACTTCAGCGCCGGCGCGAACATCGCGATGGTTCTGATGGCCTCGCAGATGGGCAACTGGGACATGCTGGCCGAGGTCGTCGATAAGCTGCAGCAGGCCGGCCAGCGCATGAAGTACTGCAAGAAGCCCGTCGTCACGGCCCCCTACGGCATGGCGATCGGCGGCGGCTGCGAAGTCGCGATCCACGGCGCCCGGATCCAGGCGCACGCGGAACTGTACATGGGCCTGGTCGAGATCGGCGTCGGCGTGCTGCCCGCGGGCGGCGGCTGCAAGGAGTCGGTCTGCCGGCTGCTGTCGGGCATCCCCGCAGACATGAAGGGCGTGTCCCGGATGCCGCTGCTGCAGAAGGCGTTCGAGAACATCGCGACGGCCAAGGTGTCGCGGTCGGCCGAGGAGGCCCGCGGCCTGGGCTACCTGCGACTGATGGACAACATCACGCTGAACCGCGATCGCGTGCTGTACGACGCGAAGCAGACGGCCCTGGGCCTGTTCCGCGCGGGCTACCGTCCGCCGGTCGCCCCGGACTGGCTGATCATGCCCGGACCCGACGGCGCGGCCCTGTTCCTGGCGGGCCTCGAGCAGTTCGGCGCGGGCGGCTTCGCGACGCCGCACGACGTGGTGGCGGGCAAGCAGATCGCCAAGGTCCTGACGGGCGGCAACGTTCGGCCGAACACGGCGGTGACCGAGCAGCACCTGCTGGACCTGGAGAAGGAAGGCTTCCTGTACCTGTGCGGCACGGAAGGCACCCAGGCCCGCATCGAGCACATGCTGAAGACCGGCCGGCCGCTGCGGAACTAGGCGGCCCGGGGTTGATGGTGCGACGAGGGGCCCTCCGGGGACGTCCCCGGGGGGCCCCGAACCTGACAATTTGCGGCGCGGGGTCATGCGAATCGCGGGCCTCGGCCATTGAAACGAGGGGTT
>JARKOL010000207.1 GCA_029975745.1 Myxococcota bacterium
ATGACCACCGCCGCCTGGATCTGGCGCCCCACGTCGATCTCGCACTGGCCTTCCTGACAGCGGGTGATGTCGGTGCCGCTTGCGCGCAACAGCACATCCAGATTCTCGCGGGTGATCAGGTCGAACCAGTGCCGCAGCACCTCGACCACTTCCTCGCGGATGTCCTCTGTCAGAACATCCAGCGCCGCATCGTCCAGCCCGACATCCCCGCCAGCCAGAACGTTCAGCACCGCGATGCGCGGACGCGACTCGCCCGCGTGCTGCGCCAGGGCCGGCCTGACGATGAGGTTCATGCACGGGGCGACGACCACGGCCGCCAGGATCCAGTTTCTCATGCGTTCCCCCGACGGACAGGTCAGACTTCGGTCCCGCCACGCGAACCAATGACATAGATTTCGACCCGGCGATTGCGCTGGCGCCCCGCTTCTGTGTCGTTGTCATCGATGGGGAACCGATCCGCATACCCTTCGAAGACCATACGGCCCGCCGCGATCCCGCGCTTGCCAAGGAACTCCAGCACGGCCTGGGCGCGCCTGCGGGACAGATCCTGGTTCAGCTCGAAAGTGCCGGTACTGTCGGTGTGGCCATCGACCCGAACCATCAGGCGGGGGTTGGCCTGAAGCAGCGTCACGACCTGCTCCAGCTGCTGGAAGAAGGCGGGCTTGATCCGCGCGCTGTTCACCTCGAAGGACACATTCTGCAGCGTCTGCTTGTCCTCGACGGTTCCCAGGCGCAGCAGGCCCGCCGTCCCGGATGCCAGCGCGTACAACTGGCCATCGGTCAGTTCCAGATCGGTCACCCGCAGGGTCCCCGCATCGGCCAGTCCTCCCGTCAGGGGGCGGAACGTGGCTCCCAGATCGGTGGACCAAAGGATTCCCGCGTTCGATGCGGCATAGACCACTGCCAGATTCTTCGGATCCAGTTGGAGCTGGGTGATCAGGACCCCGGCGTCCAGGTGGGTCGCGACCCGCTCGAACGATTGTCCGCCGTCGCGCGACCGCAGCACCGTCGCATCGCCGGCCAGCACGAACAGGATGTCTGCGTCCGCCGGATGCACCTGGATCGACCTGGCCACGTCGGTGTTCAACAGCCCGGCCATCGACATGGGCTGCCAGTTTCGGCCCGAGTCGTCGGACCGGAAGGCACTGCCGTCGTCCATCACGACGAACAGCCGGTTTGGCGCCTGGGCGGCCGTGGCCACCGATCGAACCCCCACCTCGGGCACCCCTTCGACCCGAACCCAGCCGGCGGCATCGGGCTGGGTCGTCCCGCGCATCAGCCCGCGAGAGGTCGCCGCCAGCATGAACGAAGCCGCGCCGCCCGGTTCCCGGCCCTCCGACGACACCGGTTCGTCCCGCGCCACCAGCACGGCCCGCAGGAAACCGACCCCATCGACCGCGGGCTGGCCGTCACGAGGGGTCAGTGCGTCGCCAAGCGCCTCGAGCGCTACCCAGGAATCGCCCCCGTCCCGGCTGATGCGAACATCGCCCCGGCGACTGGCCAGAACCACCGTTTCGGGGTCCCTCGGGTCCAGCGAGATCGAAACCAGTTCCAGACCGGCCAGTTCCGAGTGAGCCATCCGGGACCAGCTCATCCCGCCGTCGGCGGATCGCGACAGCTCCCCTCGCTCGGTCAGGGCATACAGGAAGGCCGAAGGCCCCGCCACTCCCTGGATGGTACGAAAACCCGCCGTCTCGCGAGGGTCCAGGCTGACCCACATCGCGTCGCCCTTCGCGATGACCGACAGGCTCTTCTCGGCCGCGCGCTGGGCCTCCAGCAGCCTTCGATCCTCCAGTTCCTGACGAAGCCGCTCCTGCTTGAATCCGGGTAGCGTATCGAAGCGGACTACCGTTGTGACGCCGCCTACCACCACCTTGAACCGCGGATCAGATGCCCAGGTGACCAGGGTCTTGGCGTCCGGGATGTCGAACGACACGGAACCTTGCGGGCCGACCGACTGGGAGGCGCTCTGGCCGTTCGGCAGCACGAACGTCACCGACTCGCCCGAGTTCGGTGCCGCACATTGCGACCTGCCCTGCGATTGCGTGGTCGTCACGTGACCGACGTGCTTCCGCGAATCCTTCAGTTGGGCGGCATCCACACTGCCCGTGATCAGGAAGATGAGGCCCAAGCCTCCCAGCACCCCGCCAGTGACCAACGCCTTGTTTCGAGGCGACAACGTCTCCTTGCCGTCCTCGTCAACCCCGGGCTTGCTGGAGAACCGGGGCGACACTCCCGCGAGCACCGCGCCCGCCACCGTCACGGCACCGCCCAGGATTGCGGAAATGGCCGCATCCTTCGAATCGTATTTTCCCGATTTCGATATCCGCTCGGTGATGACGGTCCGATCGATCGTGCTGTCCACCAGCACTTCGCATGGAACCGTCCTGCGTACCTCGCAAGTCAGGCGCGTGTCCGTCAGGTGCGTCCGGATGACGTACTGCGGCGGGCCGGAGATGGGAACCTCCCGCCGCTGTTGGGACACGGGCCTGTCCTCGTTGCGGACGGTTTCCTTGACCGACACGCACCCGGACGTCACCAGCAAGACAAGGACCGAAAGCCACGAAACAATCGACGTCACCCGGGAAGAACGCCTACGACTTCCGTGCATCACTCGGCCCTCCTCTCGACATCCGCTCCCACCATGCGCACCAGAATGGACTCGAAGTCCAGCCCCTCCTGGCCCAGAATCCCGACGACCCGCCGGTCTGGCGCCACCACGAAGGTCCTGGGAATCGCGGCGGTTCCCTTGGCCCCCGCCCCCCTTTCGACAACGCCCCAACGCTCTCCGATGGCCTGGAACGGATCTCCGACGGCCGGCAGTGCCACCCCCAAGGCCGCCAGATGCTTCTGGACCCCACCACCTTCCTCGCCCAGGGCAACCAGCAGGACGCGCGCCGGGAGCCTGCCCGATCGGGCCAGGCGATCGAGCCGCTGCAACCCCTCGACGCACGGTTTGCACCAGGTGGCAAAAAACGAGACGACCAGCGCCTGCGAAGGGAATCCATCCGCCACGCGCATCAGGCCGTCAAGACTGAGGAGGGAGCCGCCGTCCACCGGCCAGCCCGCCAGTCCAGGGCAAGCTTCGCCCACCCGAACGGAGCCCAGTCGATCCATGGTCACGGTGGAACCGACTTCGCGTCCCGGCGCCGCAACCGGTGCCCACAGGACCAGAGCCACCAGGAACCCGCACCCGACCATCGCAGTTCGCTGCACGAATCACCATGCCGGCGGGACCACGCGCCCCAGAGTCTCGCGAAGCCCCTCTTCCAGAATCGAATCCTCCAGTCCCGCCCAGGCTGCCGCAGCGGCCTTGGCCCCATCCGCCGGATGAGAGCCGGGCTGCGGCAGGGTCACGTCGAACGACGCGGCCCCATCCTTCGCAGGCTCCTGGATGCGAAACACCAGCCCCGCACGGCAGGACGTACCCAGGAACTCGCGGCGGCAGTCCGTCCGGGGCACCACGAGCAATCGAACCTCGCGCGAACCCGAGACACCGGCCCCACTCCCAGCGGGCCCCCCGACGAGCCGAAGCCCCATCTTGGCAACCAGCCTCTGAAGCCTGGACTCGATGTCCCCGGGCACGCCAGTGCCACCCGGCGTGACCGCCACCGAAACGCGCATCGATTCCCGGAATCCGGCCGCTGCGACCAGCAACTGCCTGCGTCCGGCCACCACGCGGTCGAAATCCGACCGGTCCTCGCCGGCGAAGGTGCGCCAGCGCGTGTTCACACGGGCCAGATCGGCCACGACCCCCATGGCCTCGGGAAACACCACGGCCAGACACCCAGCGCAGTCTTCCCGAATCGCCTTCCGGACGATCGTTTCGATAGCGTCGAACCGTGCCATCAGATCGGCCCAACGCGCCGCGCTGCGCGCCAGGGCGTCCGATCGTCGCAAGGCCTCGACGACACAGGTGAAGCGACCCTCTGACCAAATGCTGTCCTGCTGCACGCGGATCAGATCCGCATCCTCGAACTCGGTCGAAATCGCGATGCGGGCCTGCATCGCCGTCCTCGATGCGTCCCCGCGCGGGCCGACCAGCGCTTCGGTGACCGACTCCCATTGCGATACCAGGCGTGCCTGAACCTGCTGCGACACCTGGACCCGGGCATCGTTCGATGCCTGCTCCAACCCTTGGTCGCTGCATGAGAATGCGGACAGGAATTCCGGATCCGCCAGCCAGAATCGCGATTGGTCCGCGTAGCGCACCAGCATGGGCTTGCCGGCGCAGCCATACAACCCTATGAGGACGGCGAGGGACACGACGCCACGAAAAAGGGGGCCGAAAGCCACCCGCACGCCCAGACGCATCCGCAGATCACCCCATCGAATTCCCGCGTAGCATAGGGCAGCGCCAACGGGCCGGTCAAGGAGGATTCGACCGGGCTCCCGGGTCCCGATCAGCCTCCAGCCAAACCGTCCGGAACCACGAATCGGGCCCTGCTGCCCGCCGGTCCGGTGGTGATCTCGAGGCGAACGTCGATCGCCTCCTTCAGTTCGGGCACGTGGGAAATGATGCCCACCAGCCGTCCGTTGGTCTGCAGTTCCTGCAACGTGTCCAGGACGCGGTCCAGCACCTCGCTGTCCAGGCTGCCGAATCCCTCGTCCACGAAGATCGCCTCCAATCGGATCCCGCCCGCCTGCGCCTGGACGACGTCCGCCAGGCCCAGCGCCAGCGCCAGGGACGCCAGGAATCCCTCGCCGCCGGACAGTGTCGCCACCGACCGCGGACATCCGGTGTGGGCGTCCAGAACCTCCAGGTCCAGGCCCCCGGCACGGCGGCCGTCCGCCAACCGATCCGCGCGGCGCAGTTCGTACCGCCCCTGGGACATGCCCGCCAGACGCCTGGAGGCCGCCAGCAACACGTCGTCGAGCAGCGCCGCCAGGACGTAGCGTTCCAGCGTCAGGTTCAGGCTGTTGGTGCCGCCCGCGACCCGCGCCAGACGCCCCATGACGGCATATTCCTCTTCCTGCCGGCGAACCGCGCCCAGCACCTGATCCAGTTCGGCCGCGAACCCGCGACGGGTCGCCAGTGCCACACGGCGCCCCCCCACCGCCTCGTCGTGTGCCCGACGGGCCTCCTCGGCCTCCTGAAGTGCCGCGGCCAGCGCGGCCAGGTCCGGAGGCTGGAGACCGACGGCCGACGCCTCGGCCCGGCGAAGCCGATCGGCCGACGTGGCCACCGCCTGGGCGTGCCGCCCGATGGTGCCCTCGATGGCGTCCATCTCGGCACCGGTTCGCAGCGCCGTCTTCAGCGCCGACTCGTCCGCGAAACCGGCCTGCATCATCCGGTCGTGCAGCGCCGAACGGGCCGCCTCGGCCTTGTGTGCCGCGGTGCGTGCCGCGGTCACGGCCTGTTCCAGGACCGCGGCGGCGGCGGCGTGCGCGCGAGCGGCCTGGTCACGGCGGTCCCGGGAGTCGTCCAGCGCCTGCTGCAATGCGCGCACCTGAGCCTGCTGCGACGCGAGGGCCGCCTCCAGCGCTCCGGCGGACCGCAGCGCCGCGGGCACGCGTTCCCCGCGGTCGGCGAAACGCGCCTGGGCCGCCAGCAGATCCGCGCGGGCCCCGGTCGCCGCCTGATCGGCGACCTCGACCGCCGCGTCGGCCTGCCCCAACGCCTCCTGGGCCTGGGTCAAGGCATGCTTCAGATCGTCCTGGGCCTGGGCCTGCGTCTGGGCCCGCTCCAGCGCGACCTGATCCTCGGCGACCCGAGCCGCCAGCGTCGCCACGTCCAAGGCCGCGTCCTCGCCCAGGTCGGCCCGCGCCTCGGCCACCGCGGACCGCAGGGCTTCGACCTGGCCACGCAGCCCGGCCACCGCCTCGCCGGCAATCCGCCGGGCATCCGCCGCGCCGTCCGCCGCCCGACGCAGGTCCTCCAGATCCGCCGGCGTCGGCAACGCCTCCGGTCCGGTGCTGTCAGGCCCGGCGGGTCGCGGGTGCTCGACCGCCCCGCAGACGGGACAAGGTTCCCCGGACACCAGCTCCCGGGCCAGGACGGCCGCCTGGCCCGAACGCCAGCGGCGCTCGGCATCGACCAGCGCCGCCAGAGCGTCCCGATGCATCAGGGCCAGGTCCGCCTCGCGCTCCACGGCCTGGGCCAGGGCCGTCTGGGCCTGCTCCAGTTCCCTTGTCCGCGTGGCCAGACGCGTCCGCTCCTGGAGCCGGCCCCGCGACAGCACCAGGCGCTGCGCCAGTCCGTCGCGCATGGCCGCCGCGCCGGTGGCGCCTTCCAGCGCCAGTCGCGCCTGCTCCCGCGCCGCCTCGGCCGCAACGCGTCGCTCGCGGGCCTCCCGCAACGCATTGTCCCGTTGCGCGGCAACCCGGGTCGCCACCGCCACCAGTTCCGAAGCCTCGCAAAACCCCCGAACGTCCTCGCGCATCGCCTCGATGCGTGCCAGGTCCCCGGCCGCGGCCTCCCGCTCGGGCGCCCGGGCCTCCTGCGCCTGGACGCCCTGCGTCGCCGCCTCCAGTTCGGATCGCAGTTGGGTTTCGGCATCCCGCGCCGCGACGACGTTCCCGTCCGCCGCCACCGCGTCGCGCTCCCGTTCGTCCCGGTTCGCGACGGCCTCGGCCAGCATGCCGGCACGCCGCGCCGTGGCCAGCACCAGGGCGGCCGAATCGATGTCCGCCTGGGCTTGTCGAAGCGCCTCGACCTGGCCTCGGGCCGCGTCCACTTCGTCCAGCGTCAGGCGCGCGGCCCGCCCCGCCTCCAGTCGAACCCGCGCCTGGGTCACGTGCCCGGCCAGCGCCTGCCCGATCGCCTCCTGCGCCTCCAGTTCCCGGGCCTCGTCCGCGATCCGGTCGGCAACCTCGCTCTCGGTCGATACCGCCAGGCGCTCCAGCAGCTCATCCCGCCGCTGGTGGTGCCCCGCAAGCGCCCGTTCCAGCAGGGCGGCCCGCTCCTTCAGGGCCGCCTCCAGGCGCCGATACCGCGCCGTGCCGAACAGCGCCGCCAGGATCTCCTGACGCTCGCGGGTGTTCGAGGACAGCAGCCGCCGGAACTGCCCCTGGGGCAGCACCACGACCTGCCGGAACTGGTCCGCCCGAAACCCCAGCAGGTCCGTGGTCGCCTGCGTCACCTCGGCCACCCCGGTCGCGACCAGTTCGTCCCGTCCCGAATCGGTGCGCCAGAGCGTCGCCTTCGGCTGGACGCGGATCGGGTCGCCCTCGCCTCGCTGGCGGGGGCGCTCCTGCTGGGGACTGCGTTCGACACGATACGCCTTCGAGCCCACCTGGAACCAGAACGTGACCCGGGTCTCGCAGTCCGGCGCCGCGTGGTGGCTGCGCATCTGGCGCCCGTCGCGCTCGTTGCCCGACGTTTCCCCGTACAGGGCGAAGCACATCGCGTCCAGGATGGAGCTCTTGCCGGCCCCCGTGGGTCCGTGGACCAGGAAGAAGGAACGTCCCGCAAGACACCGGAAGTCGATGTCCTGGCTGCCCGCGAACGGACCGAATGCCTGCATCTGGATGCGCAGCGGTCTCATGCAACCCCCTCCCGTTCCCGTCGCGCAAGGGCGTCCATTTCGTCCTTCAGGACGGTCGCTTCGGCCTCGGACAGCGACTCGCCGGTCACCTCGAGGAAGAACCGCGCGAACACCTCGCCGTCCTCCATCGCCCGCCGGTCGATGCCGCGCAACGTGCCCTCCGCCGGAACGAATTCGGGGCGTTCGATGTGCAACACGTTCGGATAGACCGCCCGCAGTTTCCCGATGGCGTCGTACACCAGTCCCGGATCGCGCAACATGACCGAGATGTAGTCGTCCCTCCCCGGCCCATGGGGCGCGGTCAGCAGCGCCTGGATCGTCCCGTCCAGGCGGCGCAGATCCCGCGGCCCCTCCAGCGCGATGGCCTGCACCGCGGGCACCTCGCCGGGCGCCCCGATCGTGACCAGATCCACGGACTTCCGGTGTTCGGACTCCGAGAACGAGTACTTGAACAGCGAACCCGAGTACCGGATGCGATCACTGCCCACGGACTGGCGCCGATGCAGGTGCCCCAGCGCCACGAAGTCGAACGCGGCAAGGGACGCCGCATCGATGGTCCCGGCGCCGCCGACGGACAGCGCGCGCTCGGACTCGGCCACAAGGCCCCCCGCCACGAACGCGTGTCCCACCAGGACCCGGCGCACGTCGGCCGGAGCCTGGGCCAGCAGGTGTTCCACCATCCGCGCCATCGCGGTGGCGTGGTCCGGCACCGCGGCGTCCGGGAACACCTGACGCACCGCCGCGGGCTCGCAATACGGCAGGGCATGAATGTCCAGCGGCCCGTGCTCGTCGTGCAGGCGAAGGCTCGGCACCCGATCCGATGGCGCCCCGGCCACCACCAGCCCCCGCTGGGCCAGAATCCGCGACCCGAAGCCGAGGCGATCCGGGCTGTCATGATTGCCGGCCACCATCACGACCGGCACCCCCAGGTCCAGCACGATGCGGGACAGGGTCTGGTCCAGCAGGCGCACGGCGTCCGGCGGGGGCACCGCGCGATCGAACACGTCCCCGGCGACCAGCACCGCGTCGGGCCGCTGTTCCTGGACCACCTGGACCAGGCGATCCAGCAGCACCCGCTGGTCGTCGGTCAGGTGGACACCATGCAGGATCCTTCCCAGGTGCCAGTCGGCGGTGTGCAGCAGTCGGGCCAAGTCGAACCTCCGTCCCCTTGGAAAGCCGTCCTTTCCGGTTGTAGCAGACCCCTGCGACAGACGGCACCCGAAATTCACGCATGCCTTCCCAAAAGGCCGCGCCCCCAACCGCCCCTCCCCCGGCCAACCTTGTCGCGGCCAACCTTGTCCCCGCACGAGGTTGGAGCTAGAGTTCCTCGGCCGTCCCGAACGGAATGCCGAATGACCCGCAAACCACTTCCAAGAATCCTGCTGGCCACCCTGGTTCTGCTGCCCTGTTCGGCCATGGGACGGCTGCCGCTCGTCGAGGCATCCGTCGATTCCCCGCCGCCGGTTCCCGCCCGTGTCGAACGTGAGGGGCGCCGGCACCTGCCCCCCCACTACCCCGCCGGATACTGCCAGGTCGAGACCCGGACCCTGCCGCGCCTGCTGGAGGCACAGGGTTTCGTGCCTCCCGAACAGTTCAAGGCGCTGGTGGTCGTGGTGGACCGCAAGAGTCGCCGCGGCACCCCGCGCTACCGCTGCTACGACTACTACGGCAGCGGCAATCACCGCGAGGACTGGTGGCCCGCCTCGTCCATCAAGGTGTTCGCCGCGGTGGCGGCGCTGGAACAGGCAAACGCCTGGGGGTTTTCGCCGGCGGCAAAGGTCGAGTTCCACGATCGTTCCCGCAACCGAGTCACGACACTGGCGGATCTGGTCGAAAAGGCGCTGATTCCCAGCGACAACCTGGCCTACGACCGACTGATCGAGATCGTCGGCTTCGACGAACTCAACCGACGCTTCTTCCCGACGCACGGATTTCATCGCTCGGTCTTCCTGCGCTCGTATTCCGGCCGCAAGATCGACCGCGAGACCGGCCTGGGAACGCTGCGCGACTCGCCGGCCATCACGCTGACAGAAGGCCAACGCGTTCGCCAGGTGCGGGCGCGTCGAGGGGTCGGCGACTACCCTTGTCCCTACCAGGGAAACTGCACGACCCTGCTGGAGCTGGCGGACGTCATTCGCAGGATCGTCCACCATGACCTGTTGCCACGGCCCCAGCGTCTTCGCGTGTCCCCGGCCCAGCTTGAGCTGCTGCGGGCGTCCCTGGCGGCCGAGCGGCCCCGGGGTCTAGGCGTCGTCAATGGGTTGCGGGCGGGCTTCCCGCGGGGGGATGAACTGGAGATCCACCACAAGCCGGGATTCGCGAACGACTGGTTTTCGGACGCCGCCCACGTCCGCGCGCCCGACGGCCGCGAGTGGCTGGTGGCAATGGCCGGATTCCCTGGACGCGATGCGCTGGACCGTCCGGCCCGGCACATCGGTGCCCTTCTGGATGCGCTGGCACGGGACACGACTCACCCCGCGCTTCACGAGGTCACGCCCGCCCCATCGAAGGCCCCCCGAAAGCCTCGCCGTCGATAGCGACGCCTTCGACATGTTACCGCCAGGGATGAGGCACGGCACGGTTCCAGTGTCCCGGGACACGCACAAGGTCCTGGGACCGAATCCCGAGGCAGAACGCGAGTCCCACCTGGGACACCCGGACAGACTCACGCATACCATGCTTTCATTTCAGCATGTTATTGATCAACCACGCTGTGGCACACCTCCTGCTGTAGCCGACCCCAAGTGCTTCTCTGGAGGTGTCCCATGAAGGCGAAATGGAACCTGTCGATGATGGCCGCGGTGCTGCTGACGCTGGGGCTGACCGGCTGTCCCCCGGACGACCCGGGGCTGGAGGTCGCGGACGCAGTGGTACACAAGGATCCCGGGGGCCACACGCCCGACACTCCCGATATCCCCCAGCCCCGCGAGTGCGGCGAGATCCTGAACCCCCAGTGCGACCCCAACGAGTGCAAGATGGCCAACGGCGACGAGGGGCGATGCCGCCTGCACCCTGACCTGGGGTGCTTCTGTGACAAGATCCCCGCGGACGACCGGCCCTGCGGCGAGATCCTGAACCCCACCTGCGACCCCAACGAGTGCAAGATGGCCAACGGCGACGAGGGGCGCTGCCGCCTGCACCCTGACCTGGGGTGCTTCTGTGACAAGATCCCCGCGGACAACGACCCCTGCGGCGAGATCCTGAACCCCCAGTGCGACCCCAACGAGTGCAAGATGCTGAACGGCGACGAGGGCCGGTGTCGCCTGGACCCCGACCGCGGGTGCTTCTGCGACCAGGTGCCCATCAATGACCACCCCTGCGGCGACGTGCTGAACCCCACCTGCGACCCGAACGAATGCAGCCTGGCCGACGGCACGGTGGGACTCTGCAAGATCCGCAAGCGGCTGTGCGTCTGCGAGCCCCGGGTGCCCACGTGCGTCGTGGACGCCGACTGCCTGCCGAACGACTGGACCGTGGACTGTGGCGGCCACTGGGATTGCGTGGACGGGACGTGCAAGGAGTCCTGCGGCAAGCCCTGCGGCGACGGCACCTGCGACCCCACGGCGGGAGAATCCCCCGACACCTGTTCCATCGATTGCCCGACCTGCGAGACCAACCAGGACTGCAGCCGTGGCGAGTGGTGCTTCCTGGAAGCCGGCGTGTGCAAGGGGACCGGGGTGTGCATGCCTCGTCCGCCCCTGTGCCCGAAGGGGATCGTCCCGGTCTGCGGTTGCGACGGAAACGACTACTCCAGCGCCTGCGAGGCGGCTCAGGGAGGCATCAACGTCCTGGCCACCGGCCCGTGCATCTAGCGCACCCATCGCACCCACCGCCCCTCCCCGCGCCCTGAGTGATCCCCTCATACCCACGCAGGGTTCGAGGAAGT
>JARKOL010000219.1 GCA_029975745.1 Myxococcota bacterium
AGGAACTGCGCGACTACCTGGGCTGGGTGGTGCCGGTGCCGTCGGGCCGCGTGACGGGGCGCCTGCGGGTCGATGGCGTCGAGCGGCAGGTGTCCGGGATCGGGTACCACGATCACAACTTCGGGAACATCCCGCTGTCCAGAATCCTGGACCACTGGTACTGGGGACGGCTGTCCACCGGCGATTGCAACTGCATCTTCTTCCAGTTCGAGGCCTCGAAGCGCTACGGGGCCGCGAAGCTGCCGCTGTTCATGTTCGCGCGCAAGGACCGGATCCTGGTCCAGGACGGCAGCCGGCTGGACGTCGTCGAGGGGGCGGCGATCCCGCACCGCGTCAGCCGCAAGTCGTACCCGCGCGAGTTGGCCTTCCTGTGGCGCGACGGGGACGAGCGGATCGACATCCGCCTTTCCGAGCCGCAACTGATGGAGGCGCGCGACCTGCTGGCCGAGCGGCCGCTGCACCAGCGGATCCTGGCGCGGCTGAAGTTCAATCCCTGGTACTTCCGGTTCGAGGCCGGCCTGGAACTGGACCTGGAACTGGGCGGGACGCGGGAGACCCTGCGCGATCGAACCATCTTCGAAAGCATGATGCTGAGGTAGGGGGCGTATTCCAGGCGGGGCGGTGGCCCATCGCGGCTCATTTCGGCGTTCCCGTTTCCTCGCGCGCCTTGCCGGTCATGGGCACGAAGCGCACCGCGTCCAGTGTCTCGCGTTGCAGTGTGCCGTCGGGCGCCTTGCGCAGCCGCAGCAGCCATTGCTGGCCGCCACCCACGGGAATGACCAGCCGCCCACCCACGGCCAACTGGTCAATCAGGGGTGTCGGGATGTGTTCGGGGGCTGCCGTCACCAGAATCGCGTCGAACGGTGCCGCGTCGGGCCAGCCGCCATAGCCGTCCCCGCAGCGCGTCCGCACGTCCTTGTGCCCCAGGCGATCCAGGATCTCGCGGGACGATCGGCACAACGGCGCGACGATCTCGATCGAGTAGGTCCGCATGCCCATTCGGCCAAGGATTGCCGCCTGGTATCCCGACCCGGTCCCGATCTCCAGCACCTTGTCCCCGGGCCGCAACTCCAGGGCCTCGGTCATCCGTGCCACGATGTAGGGCTGGGAAATCGTCTGATCGTGCCCGATGGGCAGGGGGTGATCGCCGTACGCCCGATGGCGCCGCGCCTCGGGCACGTACAGGTGGCGCGGCTCCTCGCGAAGGGCCTGGAGCACGCGCGCATCCCGGATGCCGCGGGCCGCGATCTGCGTGTCCACCATCGCGTCTCGTGACGACTGGGACGGGTCCGGTTTCGTCTTGCCGGGCTCCGCGGAGCGCTTCGTCGTGTCGGGGGGCTTGCCGCAGGACAGGGGACCGGACCCGGCGTCCACCGTCCCCAGGGCGACGACCAGACCCGCGATGGGGATGACGCTCATGACGACCTCCCGGGCTTTGGCCCCATTCTACCAAAGGACGGGGGTACCCGGGGGCGGGCGCGCGCCTCCTACCGTTCCAGCAGGCGGCGGACCTTGGTTTGCAGCATCTCGAACGTGAAGGGCTTCTGCAGGAAGTCGTCCGCTTCGGCCAGGGCATCCCGCTCGCCGTACCCGCTGGTCAGCACGATGGGCAGGGACGGACGCCGGGCACGCAGTTCGGCCAGCGTTTCGGCCCCGGACATCTGGGGCATCGTCAGGTCCAGCAGCACCAGGACCAGGGAATCCGCGATGCGGTCCACCATCGCCAAGGCCTGCAGCCCATCCCCGGCGGTCTCGACCTTGAACCCCAGCGCCTCGAGCATGCCGCTGAGGACGGCCCGCACCATGCCGTCGTCATCGACGACCAGCGCGGTTCCATGGCCCAGCCACCGGCCGTTCGCGACGTGCGGTTCGTCGGTCGTCTGCGGGGGAGCGGGCGTCTGCGCGACGGGCAGCAGCATCCCGAACGTCGAGCCTAGACCGGGCGCCGTTCGGACCGTCAGCGCCCCGTCGTGCCCGCGCGCAATGCCCAGCACGGCCGCCAGGCCCAGGCCTCGGCCGGTGTTCTTGGTCGTGAAGAACGGATCGAAGATCCGCGCCAGGGTCGCTTCATCCAGGCCGCAGCCGGTGTCCTCGACCGTGAATGCGACGTAGCGCCCCGGAGGCAGCGACCAGTTCAGGACGCCATCGGCCACGGGGCCCCCGCCATGGTCCAGGGCCCAGGTTCGCAGGGTCACCGTGCCGGCGCCCTCCTCGATCGCCTCGGCCGCGTTGGTGATCAGGTTCATCACCACCTGGCGGATCTGGGCCGCGTCGCCGCGGACCGGCGGCAGGTCATCGGCAAAGACATGGCGGACCATCACCTTGCGGGACATGCCTGCCTGGAGCAGCTCGCCCAGATCCCGGATCAGGTGGTTCAGGTCCAGCGTCTCGATCTGGAAATGCCCACGCCCCGAATAGGCCAGCATCTGGTTGGTCAGACCCGCCGACCGCAGTGCCGCCCTTCGAATTTCCTGGACGAACGGACGGACCGGGTCCCGGTCCCCCAGGCGCGCCAGGGCCAGGTCGGCGTTGCCCAGGATGCCGGACAACAGGTTGTTGAAGTCGTGGGCGATCCCGCCCGCCATCAGTCCCAGGCTCTCCAGCTTCTGGACCTGCTGCATCTGCGCATCCAGGGCCCGACGCTCCTCCTCGCCGCGTCGTCGCTGCTCGATCTCGTCCAGCAGGCGGGCGTTGGTGTCGCGCAGGGCGGCCGTCCGATCGCGGACCAGCTCCTCCAGGCGCTCGCGGTGAGCCTCCAGGGCCTGCTGGGCCATTCTCAGATCGGTGACGTCGCGGATGACGCCGACCAGCAGCCGCTCGCCGTCCGAGCTGGTGAATACGGCCTTCTTCGTGATGATGACGTGGGTGACGCCCTTCGCGTCGGTGAAGCGCTCCTCGTTGACGTTCTCGACGCCCGCATCGAAGACCTGGTCGTCCCGGGCCCAGAACACCGCGGCCTCTTCGGCGGGAAAGAAGTCCGGGTCCGACCGTCCCAGCAGGTCGTTGCGCGGGTAGCCCATGAATCGGCAGTAGGCGTCGTTCAGAAGCACCCATCGGTGTTCCCGGTCCTTGACGAACACCGGGTCCGCCAGGGCATCGATGATGCCGGACAGGAACCTCGCGTCGAAGAGGGGCAGGGGCTTGCTGGTGCCCGGTCCCCGACGTCGCCTTGGGAACTGCATGCTGCCGTCGTCGTTCACGAGGCCTCCTGGCCGCCATGAGCCCGCACCCATTGGATCGAACGAGGCGGGGCATGTGATCGAATGGGGAATGCTAGCACGTCTGGTTTCGCAATGAAAACAATGGCGGATTTTTGGAAGGATTCCGGGGGGGATAAGGCGCTCGGAGTCGGCTTCCAAAGTCCCTGGTGTTCCGGCACGCGGTTTGGATTACGATCCCGGCGTCCAGGGGCAATGGCGGTGTTTCATGCAAGGGAATCGGTGGATGCGGGCTTTGGCCGGATTCGCGATCGTGGTGGCGATCGGCGGGTGTGCCGGGGATGGCGGCGGGGGGGCTCGCGTGACCCTTGTGGACCAGCCGGCGGGCACGAACCGATCGGGCGCGGACCTGTCGGGGTACGACCAGGTGGGGACGCTGGACTCGTGGGGGGGCCAGGTGGCCCTGCCGGACGGGACGCGCGTGGTGGCCGGGTCGGGGGGTATCGGAGAGGCGGTGTCTCTGGGGTTGCGGTCCGCCGACCGGGCTCCTGCCGGAGACCACGTCGGGGTCGCGGTCTCGGCCTGGGTCGAGGCCGAGGCGGACCTGCTGGACGCCCAGGCGGCCATCGAGTCGCCGTTCCTGATCGAGGTGCCCGTGACTCCGCCGCCGGGGACCGAGGACCATCCCGGCCTGCAACTGACGATGGTGCTTCCGGGGGCCCAGTCCTTCCCCGTGGACGGTGCCTACGACCCGTTCTCCGGGGTCTTCCGCGCGGCGTTGCCGGCCCTTCCGCCCCGGTTCACGTTCGCGGTGACATACGATGCCGCCATGACGCGCCTTGACGGAGCCGACGTGCCCGACGAGACCTGGGAGGCGTCCCTTTCGGCGCCTTTGGGCGACGGGACCGGCTGGTCCACCATCGATTTCGTGATCGACTTCAACCAGCAGAAGATCACGCTGGCCCAGGCGCGCAAGGTCGCACGGGTGGCCCGGGAGGCGGCGCGCCTGTATTCGGCGGTCGGATTCAGGGAACCGTTCCTGTTCAAGAACACGACGGTTCTGGGCGAGCGGTGGCACATCCACCTGACCGACAAGGGCAGCAACTTCAACAGCAATCACAGCCCCACCGCGGCGGACGAGGCCGGCCGCTTCGGGAGGCTGTACGTCGGAACGGGGCGGATCGACGCGCCGGCAACCGACTCGCTGGGCAGCGTGCTTGCATCAATCGCCCACGAGATGTTCCACGCCATCTTCTTCAGCTACCGGATTCCGAGCCGTTGCTTCAACTACCAGGACGGCGGTCAGACCTGGTGCTATCGGTCCTACAACGGATTCAACGAGGGGGCCGCCACCGCGATCGGTTACGCAATCGACCAGAAGGAGCCCAAGCCCCGCCCCAGCGAGTCGCCCTTCGTGCTGTTCGCGCCCCTCGGATACTTCGATGCCGGTTCGCGTTCGATGGCATACCGGAACCAGGACTTCTTCGTGTTCCTGCTGCGCATCGGGACGCTGCAGCACATCGAGCGGCTGCTGGCGGCCCTGGCGCGTGCCTCGATGCCGGCGGCCAACGCGTCGTCGTACTCGGTGCTGGCGGCCTACGCGGCGGCACTCGAGGCCGGCGGCCTGGGATTCGACGTGGGCTTCACGGAAATGGTCGGTGGATACACCGCGAACCGGGGCTTCCTGCGCGAGTACGAGGGGCACATCTGGCCCGACGAGCCCGCCGGTGCCGCCAAGGGGGCGCAGTTCGTCCTGGACGCCAGCCTGTTCGGCAACTTCCACTACACGATGGACCCGCGCGACTGCGAGGAGGATCTGGATGCCGGGGTCGTCGAATGCACGGCCGAGCTGGAGAAGATGGCTCCGATGTCGGGCGGGGTGTTCACGATCGACATCGAGTCCCTGGCCGAGGACTGGGAGATCGAGCCGGACCGGGTGGCCGTGTCGGTGACGACCACCGCCGGGAAGGTCGCCTACTGGGTGTTCGGCGAGAACGACGGGGTCGGCGCCGACGGCGGGTACGCCAACGCGATGGACGGGGCCGAGGCGGTGCTGCCGGGCGGGGCCGTCGAATGGTCCGTGGCGCGTGTCCTGGTGGCTCAGGGAGCGGGGGTCGGGGACGTGTCGTTGCGGGTCGTCTTCGGCGAGGCGGCGCGCGGCGGGCTGTACCAGGGAACCGGGACGCTGGTCGAGACGCTCCAGGCCTCGGGGGGCGCACCAGGCGTCTGCACCCAGACGGTGTCCTTGACGCTGGAGGTCGATCGCCTGCCCGGCTGGGTCGAACTGAACTTCGAGGCCATCGATGCGCAGTTCCATATCGACGTGGAAGACAACACCACGTGTACCCTGGGCTCCGATGTGTCGCGGCGGACGCTGTGGACCAACGAGCACCCCGCCGGGCAGTTCTCGCTGTCGCACTCCAGCCTGACGTCCCCGTGGCTGCATGGAACCTACAACCGGGATTCCGCGTCGGGATTCGGCGTCTACGAGGAGGGCGGCTTCAGACAGGAACTGACGTTCTCGTTGGTTGCGTCCGAGCCCTGAGCCCCGGGGCGGGGCGGTTCACACCGACTTGGCCATCCATCCGTCCGGCGAACGCTTGAAACCGTCCAACGCCATGCGGACGAACGTGGACTTCACCTGGCTTCGGGCCATCGCGGCCTTGGTCGGGGGCAGCGTCAGGATCATCCCGACCAGCGTTCCCAGTACGCGGTGGCTCAGGCGGGAGGGGTCGTCGAACAGCAGGTGCTGCAGCTTTCCGCGCTCCAGGGCCTGGAGCATCATCTTTTCCATCATCGTTTCGGGCGTGTGGACGCGGCGCGGCGTCCGGCGCATGGCCAGCGATTCGTGCTTGCAGTGGCGCACGCACACCCCGCAGCCCAGGCAGGTTTCGGTGTTGACCACCGCCCGCTTGCGTCGCCTTGGGGCGGCCGGGGTCTTCGTCGCCGGGACCAGATCGATGGCCTCGACGGGGCACGCCTTGACGCAGGCGCCGCACCCGTTGCAGCGGTCGTCGTCGGGCTGCGCGACCCAGCCGGATGTGACCACGGCCTCGCTGTTCTTCAGCGTGCGGATGCCCTCCAGCATCTCGCAGCAGCACCCGCAGCAGTTGCAGATGTAGGTGGGACGCTGCTTGACGTTGTCGCACATCTGGACGGCGTCATGGGTCCGGGCGTACTCCAGGACCTCCAGCGCCCGCTTCTTGTCGATGCGGCGGGCCTGGCCGTGGCGGATCAGGTATTCGGCGCCGGTTCCCAGGCTCAGGCACTGGTCCTCGGGGTAGTCGCACCCGTGCCCGGTGCGTCGTGCGACCTGGCGACAATGACACAGACCCTCGCCCCAGCTTCCGGCGGCCTCGATGACCTGCGTGGCCCGCTCCCAGTCCAGGATCTCCGCGTGGTCGGCCGGAGGCAGCACATCCTCGCCCACCAGCGGGCGGGCCAGGTACGTTTCGCCCCCCATCAGCATCCGGGCGAACGCCATGTCCGGGTCCTCGCGCAGGTATCCCAGCATCAGCTTCGCGATCTTGTCCTGGTCGATGTCGTCGCGAATCCGCATCATCGTGAACTCGAAAAAGCCCACGATCGGCGGGTTCAGGAAGTACACGACGCGTCCGTCCGGTCGTTCCAGGTCGAACACCAGGCCGCGCCGCACCATCGCGTCCAGGATCGGCTGCACGCGCGCCGCCTCCATGCCGGCCCGCTGGGCAATCCTTCGGGTCGAGGACAACTTCATCGGCATCGCCGCCGCCACCCGGCACTCCTCCGGGGTGAACAACTCGGCCAGCAGCGCGAACAGCGCGGGGTGGGGCGGGGCGCCGATCGGCATCCGGTCCAGGCGCTGCTGCAGGGCCAGGTACTCGGGACGGTTGGGGTCCGGCGTCATGGGGTGTCCTGTGGAACGATTCGCCTGATGGTAACCGATTCCGCTGGGGTGTGGGGAAGACGGGACTCGAGCGGCTCTGGAAAAAAAAGCCCCGGTATCACCGGGGCTTTTCCATGGAGCGGGAGACGAGATTCGACCTCGCGACGTCGACCTTGGCAAGGTCGCACTCTACCACTGAGTTACTCCCGCAGGTTTTCAAGGCGGCCCCTTCGGGCTGCCGAAAAAGGACGGGTGGAAGGTTAGCCGGGGCATCGATCTCTGTCAAGCGGAAAATTGTGCCGGACGCCGCCCCTACGCCGCCGTCTTGGAGGTCCCGGCGTCGGCCGCGGGGCGTTGCACCGGCACGATGACCCCCAGGGGGCAGACCTTGGGACAGGCGCCGCACCCGTTGCATCGTTCCGGCAGGATCCGGTTGATCGTCTTGCCCACCTCGATGGCGCCCAGCGCGCACTCGATGACGCAGTATCCGCACCGATCGCACTTGTCCAGGATTGCGTAAATCACGTTACCCCCCGGCCATCGGCGGCATCAGGACCACCTCGTCCCCGTCTGCCAGTTTCGTCCTGGTGTCCTTCAGGAACGCGACGTTCGTGCCGTTCACCAGGACCTTGCACATCCGGACATGCGTGTCGAACGGCGCGCCGTACTGCTTCGACAGGGTCGAGAGCAGCCGTCCCACGGTATCCGCATCGACCGCGGTCTCCTGGACCCCAACGGCCCGCCCCAGGTGCGACAGAAGCTTCACCTTGACCACGAGTCCCTCCCTGCCGCTCAAGGCGTCGGCGCCTGCGGATTGACGACCCTCGGCTCGCACACGATCGCCGCCCACTTCGGCGGGCAGACCTCCTTGCAGCGGCCGCACGCCACGCACAATGCGTCGTCGATGCGGGCGATTTCCTTGCGTTGCCAGGCAATCGCATCGACGGGGCACTTCTTGTAGCAGATGCCGCACCGCTCGCACTTCTCGTCGATGACCCGGTAGGCCACTGCCGTCCGGTCCTGGTCGGGCTGCGCCGGGTCCAGCGCGATGGCGTCGTAGTGCGGGGGGCAGGCGACCCAGCACTCGCCGCAACGGATGCACTTGTCCTGCTCGATGAACGCGACGCTGCCCTCGCTCCATCGGATCGCATCGACGGGGCACGCCTTGGCGCACAGGCCGCACTGCTGGCAGCGGACCTCGTCCACCCGGAACAGCGACTGCCGGATGCGGTCCGCGCGTGCAATGGCCCGGCTTCGCAGGAACGCCGCCCGCAGCGCCTCCCGCGAGGCCTCCGCCTGCTGCTGCCACTTGCGCGCCGGAGCCAGCACCTCGCGCAGCACGCCGTCCTCCCGGGCGAAGACCTGGGTGCGGCGCGCCTTGAAGGCGCCAGGGTCCTTTTCCAGGGTCTGGACGACGTCGGCGGCGTAGTCCATGCCCAGTTTCTGGATCAGCCGGTTCCGCGGGACTCCGCGCTCGTCCCAGTCGCGGACCTGGTAGTAGACCGGCAGCATCTCCTTCAGCGGGACCACGGAATCCGGCCGATCCTTGTGCTGCGGCTCGTCCGTCAGGCGCTTCGGCAGCGCGTCGTCCTCGGCAGTCAGCCCCTCCCGCAGGTTGAACAGGCGTTCCATCGTGAAGCCGCGCTCGCCCACCGCCGTGAACGAACCCAGCCGCATCCGGATGCCGGTCAGGGTCTCGACCGACTTCGTGTGCGGGATCAGGGGCACGTGGAAGCCCAGGCTCTTCGGGGACATGCGTCCCTGTCCGCCCAGGATCTTCCGGGACAGCTTCAGCACCTCGCCGAACAGGCGCGCGCTGGCGCCGTGGGGATTGACCGCCCAGGCGGGCATGTCCGGCAGGATCGCGTACGTCGGGAAGATGCATCCGCCCGACGCCGCCACGGCCTCGAAGGTGTTCTGCTGGAAGATGGCCAGCGCCGGCTTGGCCAGCGGGGTCAGCGGGTCGATGTTCACCGGGCCCAGCGCCTCGAAGAACACCAGGTAGCCGCCGTTCAGGTGGCATCCGCCACGGTTCGATGTCGCATATCCCAGGCCGTGTCCCACCGCGGCGCGCGGCTCGTACGCGGCGAACTCCATCCCCTTGGAATGCATCGCCACTTCCGGAGCGCCATAGCGGGCGGCCATCCGCATCGAGCCCTCGGCGACCACGTCGCCGATTCCTCGGCGCCAGGCGATGTCGTGAAGCAGCGCGTCCATCGCATCGTGATTCCCGAACGCCACGGGCAGGTCCGGCATCAGGCCCCGATCCTTCAGCTCCATCGCCGCGGCCAGCGTCGATCCAAGGCTGATCGTGTCCATGCCCAGCTGGTCGCACAGGTGGTTCCAGTCGTAGATGCGGCGCAGGTCCCGGTTCTCGATGTTGGGCCCGAACATGCCGACCGTCTCGAACTCGGGTCCCTTCATGTGGCGGCCCGTATGGTTGATCATGCGGCCGCACCGGATCGGGCAGGACGAGCACCCGTCGTTCATCACCAGGTCGCGCTCGGCCATCAGTTCGCCGCTGACGTCGGGGGCGTGTTCCCAGTTTCCGAACTGGAAGTTGCGGGTCGGCAGCGTGTTCGTCGCGTTTGTCCCCGTGACCATCGCGGCGGTGCCGTACCGGGGCAACTGGCCGCCCGTGATCGAGTGCTTCTGCAGCGTCTGGACCCACTTTCGCAGCGAGGCTCCGAATCCCTTGGGGTCGTGGAAGCGCATCCGCCGGGCGCCCGACGCCGTGATGACCTTCAGGTTCTTGGACCCCATGACGGCGCCGACGCCGCCCCGCCCCAGGACGCGCTCGCCGGACAGGATGGCCGCGAAGCGGACCAGATTCTCGCCGGCCGGGCCGATCACCACGTGCCCCGCCTTCGCGGGCAGTTCGTGCTGGACCGCCTCGACCTCCAGCCCCCACAGGTGCAGCGCATCCAGGAACCGCACGCCGTGCTCGTCGATCTGGAGCCAGGTCGGCACCTCGGCCCGCCCCCGGACAATCAGTCCGTCGTAGCCGGCGCGCTTCAGGTGCAACCCGAAGTCGCCGCCGCAATTCGACGACACGATGCCGCCGGTCAGGACGTTCTTGGTCGAGCAGTTGAAACGGCTGGCCGCCGGCGCGCCGCTGCCGGTCAGCGGACCCGTGGTGAACACCATGACGTTTTCAGGGGACAGCGCATCGATCCCCGGTTCGATCAGGTCCCACAGCAGCCGAGCCGCGAGGGCCTTGCCGCCCAGGAACTGCTCGAAGGTTGCCTCGGGCACCGGGTACAGCCCCCAGGTGCGTCGGCCCAGATCAACATCCAGGATCCTGCCTGCGTAGCCCGCGAACGTGATCGCCATGGGACCTCCTGGAGGGCGGAACCGTCGATGATGGTAACGCAAGGAAGCGAGCCGGGTCAAAAGTGTCGGCGTCCCCGGAATCCGGAGTGACCGGCGGGATATCCGGGCCTTATCGGAATCGTGTTGGCGCCCGTTCCAGCGCGTCGCGGATCGCCTGGGCCAGGTCCTCCCGGCCCAGCAGTTCGAACGCCACCGCCCGGGCCAGCAGCACGTGGCGCAGATCCTGGCCCCGGGTCGCCTGGGGCAGGGACGCCAGGCCGATGTGCGCCAGCGCGACGGTCAGCGTCAGCATGGTGGCGAAGGGGCGCGACAGGCGGGCAGGAGGCGGCGTCGCGTCCCCGGGCCGTCCCCCGCGCGTTGCGGCGATCAGCGCCGTCGCGAGGCCGAGAGTCGGCGGCAGCACGCCCCAGACGCCGGGCAGCCAGGCGTTCCAGAAGGTCGGCGCGAATCCCGCCTCCAGCAGGACCGGCAGCGCGACCTCAAACAGGGGGTTGGCGCCCCGCGAGCCGAAGTACGGGAACACCCAGGCGCCAACCGCGCACAGGGCCAGAGACGTCGCGGCAAGACCGACCAGCACGGGGCGCAGCCAGGCGGCCGCTCGCCCGGAATCCCAGCGCCCCAGTACCCGCGCCGCCGCAATCCCCGGGAACGCCAGGCCGGCCAACAGGTGCCTGGGGCCCATCGATGCCCCGGCGGTCCAGTCCACGAAGCCCGCCATCAGGATTGGAAAGCCCAGCCCGCAGCCCGCCAGGACGATGCGCCATCCCCGGGACAGGGCGCGATCGAAGGCCGCCGCGCCGGCGCCGACCAGCCCGATTGCCATCCAGGGCGCCAGGAACAGCAGGCCGCGTCGGGCCCCAACCAGCAGGCCCCACAGGCGTTCCGCCGTGGGCCACGAGACGCCGTAGACGCCCTGGGCGTGGTACGTCGCGAACGCTGCGTCGTGCTTGAAGCCGTAGGACATGGCCAGCGGATGCCCGAAGTTGACCCCGTTCCAGGCCAGCAGGATCGCGGCCGGGACCAGCGCGCCCGCCAGCAGCCAGGGCAGGTGTCTTCGGACCCGCCGGTCCGCCGCGACCGCGACGGTCACCCCCGCGGCCAGCGCGATCGCGGGCAGCTCGATCAGCACGGCGCCGCCCAGAGCCAACCCCGCCAGCAGGCTGTCGCGCGGCGTCGGACGGCCCGCCGATCCTGCCTCGTGC
>JARKOL010000226.1 GCA_029975745.1 Myxococcota bacterium
CCTTCCGGTCTGGTGCTCGAGTTTCCCGCGGCCAATCTGCTGCTGGCCTGGTCGGCGGTTCTGGACAACCCAGCCCCCTACCAGGTCTCGCACGCGGGCAGCCTGTGGACTCCCCTCGACGAGTTGATTCGCGAACTCAAGCGTGGCAAGCGGTCGTCGCAGGCGTTTCTGAAGACGCTGGATGGCGGAGCGGTACCCGGTCTGCCGGCGATCGATCCCGTGCGCCGGGACCAGATGGAACTGGGCATGCCCTTGCAACAGGCGATCAACGCGCCTGTGGGGGCCGGCGGTGCCCCCCAGCGCGCCATCCCCACGACGTCGCAGTTCCAGTTCAAGATCGCCGAATCCAAGCCTAGCGGCATGCCCGGCTGGGCGATCCTGTTGCTGGTCACGGTGGGCGTTCTTGGCGCCGCCGGGATCGCGGCCTATTTCCTGCTTCTTCACTGACGGTGTCCCATGTCCGCAGCGCTGTATGTCCGGACCCTTGACGGTGTCCTGCTTCGGTTCGAACGGGTTTCCCAGGCTCGGGACTGGCTGGCGCGGGGACGTCTGACGTTGTCCGACCAGTACATGGCGGCCGATGGCCGCTGGCACCCCATCCTGGACCTGATTGATCTGGAACGGGCGGTCATGGCCTCGGACCCGGGGGATTCCGAGCTCGCCGGGGCCGTACACGTGCCTCCCGAGGAAGGGGCGCGCGACGGCTCGGAGGAGGTCCAGCGCGCCCCGGGCTGGGCGACCACGACCGATGAGCTGCTGCCGATCGGACCTGTCGATGAGCCGATTGATGAAGGGCCCGCGGTGACGGTCGCGACCGATCTTTCGGGGGAGGAGGGCCCGGTGGCCTGGGCGCTTCCCCAGAACACGTCCCATTCGGGGGATGGGGCGCCCGATGAGGAGCGACACGTCCTGGATGGCGCGTTGGGAGGCGGGCCGACGCGCAAGGGCCTGGACAGCGACGAGATCGCGACCGTGCGGCCGAGCGACGAGGTGCCAGGGGCCGCCGCGGACGTGGATGTGCCGCGGAGTTCCTGGGGCCGGCGCGTCGCCAGGCTGCTGGGGATCGTCGTCCTGGCCGTTCTTGCCGGGTACGCCGCGTGGCATTGGGGAGACGTCGCCAAACAGGATCGCCCCGCCCGGATTCCCGATCCGCTGGCCCTGGCCGAGACGTCCCAGGTGTCCGGGGCCGCCGAGGTCGCCGCGCGACAGCCCAAGGCGGAAGGGGAGGGTGCCGGCGACTCCGTCAAGGCGGGGGCCGGCGTGGTGCCGGAGGCTCCCGCCGTTGCGCCCGAGGCCGCGCCAACCCAGGTGCCGGCCGCGGAGCCTGTGGCGCCCGAGGCCGCGCCAACCCAGGTGCCGGCCGCGGAGCCTGTGGCGCCCGAGGCCGCGCCAACCCAGGTGCCGGCCGCGGAGCCTGTGGCGCCCG
>JARKOL010000106.1 GCA_029975745.1 Myxococcota bacterium
CGGAGGCCAGCACCGGCAGCATCGTCGCCAGGAACAGGCGCGTCCGGGTCTGCACGCGCATCGCGCCCTCCGGGTGGGTCAGTCCTCGGCCAGCCGGTAGCCGACGCCGCGCACGGTCTCGAGCATCGGCCCGGCGGCCCCCAGCTTGTCCCGCAGGCGTTTCATCATCGTGTCGACGGTGCGTGTCTCGATCTCGACCTGGATGCCCCAGACCCGGTCCAGCAGGACCTCGCGACTGAGCACGCGCCCCCGGTTGCCGGCCAGGGTCGCCAGCAGGCGGAACTCCAGGGCCGTCAGCGGCACCTCGCGGTCCGCGACGAACGCCCGGTGGGCCGGCCCGTCGATCCGGATCGGGCCCGCCACGATCGAATCCGTCACATCCTCCTCGGGGGGACGCTGGGCCCGACGCACGACGGCATTGGCCCGCAGGACCAGTTCCCGCATCGAGACCGGCTTGACCACGTAGTCGTCCACGCCCAGTTCGAAACCGACGATCCGGTCCACCTCCTCGCCCCGCGCCGTGACCATGATCACGGGCAGGTGGCGGGTGGTCGGGTCCGCCTTCAGTCGCCGGCAGACCTCGGTCCCAGGCAGATCGGGCAGCATCAGGTCCAGCAGCACCAGGTCGGGACGCCGGCGCCGCGCCTCGGCCAGCCCGGCCTCGCCCGAGCGGGCGACCACGGTTTCGAACCCCGCCCGCCGCAGATTGACCGCGACGACGTCCGCGAAGTCGAACTCGTCCTCGATGACCAGGGCCGTACGCATGGTCTGCCTCCCCGGTGTGCGTCGCGTGGCGCGGGCCAAATTCGGAATGCCCGAGATCGGTCCCAGGTCTACCAGAGGGGCGGCACGGGGTCAATCGTCCGGCCGGGCGCCCCGCGTGTCCCACCGAAGGTTTGCACGCCTGTCACGAACCCGTCACCTGGTCCCGCCACGATCGGCCTCGTCCACTCGACGCGGGCGACGGCAACGAGTTGCTGGACGAGTTCACCCTGACGCGCTAGTCAATCGGTCGATTCGACTCCAATTCCTGCCCCCGTTTGAGGTAGCATTCCGTCCACGGGCGCCGAGGTGCCGGGGCACGATCCGGAGGGACAAGATGCGAGGCATGCTGCGAATCCTGTTGCTGGCGGCGATCCTGGTGGCGCCGTCGATGGTCCGGGCCGACTGGGTCGAGCGCAAGGCCACGGGCAACGACGACTACCTGTGGGCGGTGGGGCGCGACGGCGTGGGAGCCCTGTACGTGGGCGGGCTGATGATGTCGACGGCGGGGGGCGGGCTGCCCAGTTTCGCGCCGGTCCTCAAACGTTCGCTGGACGACGGACAGACCTGGGCGGATCTGGTCGCCTACCCGAACCTGGGCCTGGCGGCGGGGGGCTTCGACGTCTCGCCGATCATGGATCTGCACTTCCTGGCCCAGTGGTACGGCTGGGTCATCCTGGGCCAGAACATCGCCTACCAGGAAAAGCTGGGCGTCTGGAAGAAGGTCAAGCTGGATGCGATGCCCCAGCAGTTGCACATGTTCGACGCCCAGCGGGGCATCGCGTGCGGCGACGGCGGGTCGGTCTGGCGGACCGAGGACGGGGGGCGGAACTGGTCGCCGGTGGTGCCCGGTGACGGCAGCCAGGCGGACTTCGGCACGCTGCAGTGCTTTTCGAACGGCCGATGCTTCATGGCCGGACAGGTCTCGGAGGTGATCGAACTGGAGCAGGGGAACCAGGTCCGCTACAAGAACTGGGAGTTCTGGTCCACGACCAACCACGGCCGGACGTGGACCCGCGGGCACACCGAGACCCCCGCCGAGGAGGACGGCCAACTGGTGGGGCCGCTGTTCTTCCTTCCGGACGCCATGACGGGCTTTCTGGTCGTGTCGGACTGGGACACCGCGAACAACCGGGCCAGGATGGCGCGGGTCCTGAAGACGACCGACGGGGGCTACGCGTTCCACGACATGAAGGTGGCTACCGAGGTCGGGACGTTCAAGTCCTTCATCGGGAACCTGCCCATCCACCTGAACCACGTCGCCGCGATGCACTGGCAGGACGCCTCGCGGGGGCGCCTGGTGGGCAGTGCCTTCGTCACCTCGGTCAGCGGAGGCCAGGGCGGCGACACCAAGATCTACCGCCGAGCGGACTTCTCGACCACCGACGGGGGCAAGACATGGACCCGCCCGAACCTGGGCACACTCGAGATGGACATGACGAACCCCAACGGGCTGCCGTCCGAGCCGCGTCCGCTGGCCGGGCACTTTGAAAGCTGGGTCCAGGGTGTCGTCGTTGGAGAGGGTGGGCGCGTGTGGCAGTGGCAACTGGACTGCGTCAAGCATTCGGATTGCGGTGCGGGGTTCCAATGCGACCGCGAGACGCTGGTGTGCGTGCCGGCTCCGGTGCAGCCGGGCGAGGACGCATGCGCCACCTGCGGCGACACGGGAACCGGGGATCGGGACGCGGTCGAACCGGGCGAGGACGCGCCGCCCCCCCAGGACGTCATTGGCGCCGACGTGCGGATCCCGATGGAAGGGGGCGGTGATGGCGGGAACGGTGGCTGCGGCGCCGGAACCGGTCAGGCGTCGCCCGGGGCGATGGTCCTGATCCTGGGTCTGGGCCTTGGATGGCTGGCGGTCGTCGCGCGCCGAGGGCGTGCCCGGCGGGCGAGCTGACGTCCGTTCCCTTCGATCCAGTTCATCGACTCAGTGAATGGCGATGCCGGGGGCCGGGAAGCCCGCACAGAAACCCCGGACATCGGCGGCCGTCCGATCCAGCGCGTCCGGATCCTCGACCACCGACACCACCTGGCCGAACCAGTCGGCGATGCGGGCCATGTCGGACTCCGTCATGCCGCGGCTGGTCACGGCGGCCGTTCCCAGGCGCAGACCGCTGGGGTCGAAGGGCTTGCGGGGATCGTCGGGCACCGTGTTGTAGTTGCACTCCAGGCCCGCGCGGTCCAGCGCCCGGGCGAACGCCTTGCCGGTCATGCCCCGGGGCGTCACGTCCATCAGGATCAGGTGGTTGTCGGTGCCGCCGGACACCAGTTTGAAGCCGTGGGCGGCCAGTCCCTCGGCCAGCGCCCGGGCGTTGCGCACGACCTGGTGAGCGTACTCCCGGAAGGCCGGCGTCGATGCCTCGCCCAGCGCCACGGCGATCCCGGCGGTCGTGTGGTTGTGGGGCCCACCCTGCAGTCCCGGGAACACCGCCTTGTCGATGTCCTTCGCCAGCGCCTCGCGGCACAGCAGCATGGCGCCTCGGGGACCTCGCAGCGTCTTGTGCGTCGTCGTCGAGACCACGTCGGCGTACGGCACCGGGCTGGGATGGGCACCGCCGGCGACCAGGCCGGCGATGTGGGCCATGTCCACCAGCAGCCGCGCGCCCACCTCGTCCGCGATCGCCCTGAAGGCCGGGAAGTCGATGATCCGCGGATACGCCGTGGCACCGGCGATCAGCAGCTTCGGCCGTTCGGCCAAGGCCAGGGCCCGCACCGCGTCGTAGTCGATCCGGCCGGTCCGGGAGTCCACGCCGTACTGCACGGACCGGAACCACGCGCCCGTGGCCGACACCTTCCAGCCGTGGGTCAGGTGGCCCCCGGCGGGCAGGGCCATGCCCATCACCGTCTCGCCGGGCTGCAACGTGGCCAGGTACACCGCCAGGTTGGCCGGACTGCCCGAGTAGGGCTGGACGTTCGCGTGGTCCGCGCCGAACAGCGCCTTGGCCCGGGCGATGGCCAGCGTTTCCAGCGGATCGACGCACTGCTGGCCCTCGTAGTACCGCTTGCCCGCGTAGCCTTCCGAGTACTTGTTCGTGAAGACCGATCCGGTCGCCTCCAGCACGGCCCGGGACACGTAGTTCTCGCTGGCGATCAGCCGGATCTTGTCGAATTCGCGCCGCTCCTCGGCGGTCACCAGGGCACCGACCTCGGGATCGACCTCGTGCAGGTTCCGTTCGACCATCGTCATCCTCCTGTGCCATCGCCCGCCGGCGTGCCCGACGCCAGGGCGGAATTCCGCATCGCGCAGTACTTTTCGCCGCACATCGAGCAGTACCGGGACTGCCGGTGTTCGGGAGCGCCCGGGGTCTGGTCGTGGTACTCGCGGGCCCGGTCCGGGTCCAGCGCCAGTTCGAACTGCCGCTCCCAGTCGAACGCGAAGCGCGCCCGCGCCATGGCGTCATCCCGCTCCCGCGCCCCCGGGTGGCCACGCGCCACGTCGGCGGCGTGGGCGGCGATCCGGAACGCGATCAATCCGTTGCGCACGTCCTCGATATCGGGCAGGCCCAGGTGCTCCTTGGGCGTGACGTAGCACAGGAAGTCGGCACCGGCCCACGCGGCGACGGTCGCGCCGATCGCGCCCGTGATGTGGTCGTAGCCGGGGGCGATATCGGTGACCAGCGGCCCCAGGACATAGAAGGGCGCCCCGTCGCAGACCTGCTTCTGCCGCCGGATGTTGTCGGCCACCTGATCCAGCGGCACGTGGCCCGGCCCCTCGATCATCACCTGGACGTCGCGCGCCCAGGCCCGGCGGGTCAGTTCGCCCAGCGTGTCCAGTTCCGCGAACTGGGCCGCGTCGGACGCGTCGTGCAGGCAGCCCGGACGCAGCCCGTCGCCCAGGGACAGCGTGACGTCGTGGCGCGCCGCGATGTCCAGCACGCGGTCGAAGTGCTCGTAGTAGGGATTCTCGCGGTCGCGGGCCTCCATCCAGCGGGCGATCAGCGCCCCGCCCCGGCTGACGATGCCGGTCACCCGGTCCCGCGCCAGCGCCACGTGCCGGCGGCGGATGCCCGCGTGGATGGTCATGAAGTCCACGCCCTGCTCGGCCTGGGCCTGGACGACGTGGAGGAAGTCCTCGACCTCCAGATGGGTGACGTCGGCCACCGGGTCGACGGCCTGGTACATCGGCACGGTACCCAGGGGGGCCGGGCAGGCATCCAGGACGGCGGCCCGCACCGCGTCGATGTCCGGGCCCGTGGACAGGTCCATGATCGCGTCGGCGCCGTACCGAAGGGCAACCTGGACCTTGGCGACCTCGTCGGACAGGCACGAGGACGTCGGCGAACGCCCCAGGTTCACGTTGACCTTCACCCGCGTGCCCTGGCCGAAACCCACCGGGTGCAGGTTCCGGTGCGCCGGGTTCGCGGGGATGACGACGTGCCCGGCGGCGACACGGTCCCGCAGGGTCTCGGGGGCCAGCCCCTCGTCCGCCGCGACCTGGGCGATCGCCTCGGTGATGCGCCCCGCCCGCGCCGCCGCGCGCTGGGTCCCGTTCATGCCCGCGTTCCCTGACATCCGGCCTCCGCAACGTCCCGCTTCCGAGGGCGGACCATAACGCGTTTGACCGGCACGGGCAAGGACGGCCGCCGGTCGCGCCGGCGGGTTCCCGCACAGCGTCCGCGCGCGACGTCTGGTACAATCCCGCCGATGAACGTGCTGGGCATCGAAAGCTCCTGCGACGAAACGGCGGCGGCGGTCGTCAGCGACGGCCGGCACATCCGCTCGTCGATCATCTGGTCCCAGGTCGAGGTCCATGCGCCTTACGGGGGCGTCGTGCCCGAGATCGCCTCCCGAAGCCACCTGCAGGCCATCGTGCCGGTCGTCCGGCAGGCGCTGGCCCAGGCGGACATGACCCTGGACGACCTGGACGGACTGGCGGTCACCATCGGCCCCGGCCTGGTCGGGGCGCTGCTGGTGGGCGTCCAGTTCGCGAAGGCGCTGGCCCTGGGGACCGGGCTGCCGATTGTCGGCGTGAACCACATCGAGGCACATTTCATGGCCGCCTTCCTGGACGAATCGCGCGAGCCGCCGCGGTTTCCATTCGTGGCGCTGGCCGTGTCGGGAGGCCACTCCAGCCTGTTCCGGGTCGATGGGTTCGGGCGGTTTTCGCTGCTGGGAAGGACGCTGGACGACGCGGCGGGCGAGGCGTTCGACAAGGCCGCGGCCGTGCTGGGGCTGCCCTATCCCGGCGGCGTCGCGATCGATCGGGTCGCCGAGGGGCGAAACCCGGACACCATCCGGTTTCCCCGCTCCATGATCAAGGAAGCCGGATTCGACATGAGCTTTTCGGGCCTGAAGTCGGCGCTGCGTCGTCACGTCGAACTGCTGGGCCACCCGCCGTCGGACGACGAGGTCGCCGACATCGCGGCGGCGTTCCGCGAGGCCGTGGTCGATGTGCTGGTGGCCCGGACGATGGCGGCGGCCGGGGCCAGCAACGTCCGGGACGTCGTGATCGCCGGCGGCGTGGCGGCGAATCGCCGGTTGCGCGCCCGGATGGGCGACGCGGCGGCGCGGGCGGGAATCTCGCTGCACGCGGTGCCGCTGGCGCTGTGCGCCGACAACGCCGCCATGGTTGCCGGGCTGGGGCACCAGTACCTGTTCGGTTCCCTGGCCGACGCGGACTGCCCGCGTGGCCTGTCGATGGACCCCTTCATCCGGATGACCGCCACGGGCGGCTGACGACACGAGGCGGACCATGCGCGTCGCACTTCCGGTCCTGGCGGTTTCCGTGGCAGGGATCGTCGCGGGTCTGGGATGCCTGGACGCGTCCTATCCCGACATCCCGAGCGACCCCGGCGGGGGGACCGACGTCATCGCCCCCCAGGACGGGTCGATGGACCCGGGCGGCGGGCAGCCGGACGTGGCGTTCGATGCGACGGATGCCGGGACGGACATGGTTCGCTGCATGGCTGCGGTCGCCGACTCGTCGTTCCTGTGTCTGGCGGATTCCGACTGCGCCACCGGCGCCTTCCCCGAGGCCCTGGACTGGCTGGCCTGCGCGGGGGTCTTGCCGGACGTCCCGTGGGGGTCGCTGTGCCCCGCGGTCACGCCGGGAACGTGCGTGCCGGGGGGCGTTCCCCAGCCTTGCGATGGGGCCGGGTGTCCCTCGGGTCACGCCTGCGTGCGGCCGCAGCCCGCGACGGCCCCGGACATCGGGACCTGCCGCGCCCTGCCGGCCGGGGCCTGCTGGGCCGACATCGACTGCGCCCCGACCCATGTGTGCGCCGGGGTGTCCTCCTGTGGCCGCGACCGGGCCTGCGGGGCGGACTCGTTCCCCGGCGTCTGCATGGAGAAGCTGCCCGGCACCGGATGCTGGGACGACGCCATGTGCGGCACGGGCATGGTGTGCGTCGAGGCCGAGTTGTGCCCGGTCGGCGGCAACGGCTGCGTCCCCAAGGCGGGCCGATGCGACCCGACCGACCGCGCCGGCTGCGGCACGGACAACGAGTGTGGCACCGGCCGCTTCTGCGTCGGCCCCACGACGGCCGGCGGGGACGGATGGTGCGTGACCGCGCCCGGCCTGACCGGGGGCGACTGCTGGCGCGACGATCAGTGCGACCATGGTCAGTCCTGCCTGGGCGCCCGGCAGTGCCCCCCAGGTACCTTGTGCTACATGTGGGACATGCACCCCGGCATCTGCGGGGACACCCCGAGGGTCGGCCAGGGCCTGACCGTCACGGTGCTGCTTTCCGATCCGGAGGGGCGCCCCGATCGGGCCCTGGTCGTCAACCGGGGGCCGGTCCCCATCTTCGTGGACCGCTGCCTCACGGTGCTGCTCCAGTATCGCCAGAACGACGTCTGGCCCAGTCTGGACAAGGGAATCCGCGCCTTCCTGTTCGACGCGACATGCACCGGGCAGGACGACCCCCTGATGCGACTAGCGACGGGAGACGCCCTGGTGCTGACGGGCTACGACGACCTGGGCAGCTCGATGATGGGGGGAACGGCCAGGCCCGTGATGCCCTATCTGCTGGGATGTCGCCCGGGCCAGACATCCCCGCAGTGCATCTCGGGACGACTGGATCTGAATCTGATCGGGCAGGAGGTCGAGGTGCCGTGACGATGCCCCCCGACGACATGCGCCTGCCCCCGCCCCGCCGGTCCCTGGGGCAGGTGTTCCTGGCCAGCGGCAGGGTGATCCATCGCATCGTCGCGGCGGTTGGCGCGACCCCCCAGGACACGGTCGTCGAGATCGGGCCCGGCCGGGGGGCGTTGACCCGGGAGCTGCTGGGCACCTGCCGCCGACTGGTGCTGGTCGAAAAGGACGATGTCCTGGCGGAGCTGCACGCCCAGCGCCACGCCGACGATGCGTCGGTGACGGTCGTGCATGCGGACGCGACGCGATGGGATCTGGCGGAGGTTCTGGCCCCCGGAGAGCGGGTACGGGTCGTCGGCAACCTGCCGTACAACGTCGGGGGCCAGATCCTGTTCCACCTGCTGCGCCGCCGCGAACGGATCGATCGCCTGGTGCTGATGTTCCAGCGCGAGGTGGCCCAGCGGCTGGCGGCCCGACCGGGCGACCGCAACTACGGCGCCGTGTCCGCGCTGGTCCAGTTGCGGACCCGGGTGCGGCCCCTGTTCGACGTGTCGCCCGAACGATTCCAACCGCGTCCCAAGGTCTGGTCGGCCGTCGTCGAGGTGGTGCCTCTGGAACCGACCGAGGATCGGCTGGCGTTCGTGGACGCCCCCGCGTTCGAGCGGGTGGTCCACGCGCTGCACGCCCAGCCGCGGAAGACCTGCCTGAACTCGCTGGCGGACGGACTGAGGCAGGACAAGGCCCGTTGCGAGTCGTGGCTGCGAGCCGCGGGCATCGACCCGACGACCCGTCCCTGCAACGTCCCGGCCGAGGCGTGCCTCGCGCTGTTCTCGGCAATCACCCAGGACGAAGCTGAGGGGCAGGTGTAGGACCAGGCGGACCCGTTACAGGGGCCGGGGTAGAGCGCCGGCGGGGCCGGGGGGCGGAGGCGCCGGCGGGGCCGGGGGGCAGAGGCGCCGGCGAGGCCGGCGCACTCCACGGCCTGCGGCTCCTGACGCGAAGCGTCCGTGGAGTGCTGCGGCCACGCCGCAGCCCCCCAACTTGCGCCCATCACCAACACCGGGGTATGCACAGGGGCAGGGGCGCCGGCGGGGCCGGGGGGCAGAGGCGCCGGCGTGGCCGGCGCACTCCACGGCCTGCGGCTCTTGACGCGAAGCGTCCGTGGAGATGGGATGAGAAGGTCCGACCTCCTCACGAGGTAGCATAGGCTCCTCAGGTAGTGATTGGGTTTGAAACCCAAGAGGAGGTCGGAAGATGAAGGGTAGCACGAAGTACATCGGAGTGGACGTTGGCGA
>JARKOL010000234.1 GCA_029975745.1 Myxococcota bacterium
CAGCGCCATCATCGCGTTCCAGACCAGGGAAGGCTTGTGTTCCACGGGGGCCCGGAAGGGCTCGACCAGGTGGTCCCCGGCGTAGAAGACGTAGTAGGTGAACGAGCCGTAGGGCGTGAAGCCCATGCGGATGGTCCGCCCCATGAAGCGGGCCAGATCCGTGAACCAGGACAGGCGTTCGCGCCGAATCTGCCAGGTCACCAGTTGCGCGCCGAACACCATGTGCGTCATCAGGACGAACGCCGAAACCTGCCAGGGCTTCAGGTAGCGGTGCGCCATCGAGACGCCGTGCAGCAGATCCGACGCCTCTTCCAAGGCCTCGGGTCGGATCGACGATCCCAGTTCGTCCGCCTTCTTCAGGACCTCGCTGTCCGCCAGCGGCTTGTACAGGAAGAACACGGGGAAATCGATGCCGAAGCGGCGAGCCAGCTTCAGCGAATCCAGGAGCCATTCCGGGCGCTCGCCGGGCCCGCCCGCCATGAAATAGCCGGTGACCGAGATCCCCGACTCCTTCATCAACCGCAGGCCTTCCTCCAGGCGCTCCTGGGTGATGTTCTTGTGGTAGATCTCGTTGCGTTGCCAGGGGTTGGCGGCCTCGACCCCGATTCGCAGGTTCACGCAGCCGCTGTCCCGCAGCAGCGCCAGGTTTTCGGCCGTCACGTGATCGGGACGCGAGAACACGCTGTAGGGCAACTTCTTGTGCAGCCCGGCCTGGATGTACTCGGCGGCGAACTCGCGGACCCACTTCTTGTTGATCAGGAAGTTCAGGTCCATGAACTGGACGGTGCGCAGGCCCAGGTGGCGGTAGCGTTCGTAGTCCGCGGCGATCTCGCGAACGACCTGTTTCGGGTCCCGGTAGCGCAGGTATCGCTGGCCCGGATAGCGCTTCTGGATTTCGGTCATCGAGCAGAACGAACACTTCGATGGGCAGCCGCGGCTGGCGGTCACGGGCAGGATGCCCCAGATGTAGAACGTCGCCTCGAGGATATCCGGGTCGAACACGGACCAGTCCACCGGCAGCATCTGGTTCAGATCCAGCAGTGGCGCCTTGGGGTTGCCTCGCAATTCCCCGTCTTCGCGACGCCACAGGCCCGGGACGTCGTCCAGCGTGCGGTTGCCGGCCACGGCGTCCAGAAGCGCCGCCAGGCCGATCTCGCCTTCGCCCTCGATGACCCAGTCGAAGTGGGGGTCCGCCAGCACCTCGTCGGTGGCCAGCGTGGCGTGGTGTCCGCCGCCGACCAGCGGGGCGTTGCTGTGGCGCTTGATCTCCGCGGCGACCTCGCGGGCCGCCGGGAAGTACGGGGACGACAGGTACATGCCCACCACGTCGGGACGATACTCGTCCAGCATTCGCCGCAGGCGGCGCCGCCACGCCCGGGTGGGAGTCGCCATGAAATCCAGGATGCGCACGTCGTGCGGGCTGTGGTTCCGCACCCACGTGGCGATCGTGGCCAGGCCCAGGTGGACGTGCTCCTTCTTCATCACGATGTTCGGATTGACCAGCAGCAGGCGAAGGGGCTTTCCGGTGGACTGGGTCGGCATCCTGCACTCCGTCGATCGGACGTCTCGCGGAGGGAGTTCCCCACGGGCGTCACGACCGGAAAATAGTGCGCCAGGCCCGGCGGTTCGTCAAGGAAGGACGGGCCGTGATACCATCCACGGGCCATGCGCGTGCTGCTGATCAACCCGCCGCCGTTCCATCGCGTCGATCAATACGACGAGCCGGACTTTCCCCAGTTGGGGCTGGCATGCCTCGCCGGCGAACTGGAGGCCCACGGGATCGGGCCCGTGGCGGTCGTGGACGCGAAGCTCGAGCGCCTGGGCTACGGGGAGGTTCTGGACCGGGTGCGGGCGTTCCGGCCCGACGTGGTCGGGCTGACGGCGATGACCAACGAGGTGATCCAGGCGGGACGCGTGGCGGCCCTGATCAAGCAGGCGGACGCGTCCATAGTCACGGTGATTGGCGGCATCCACGTCTCGGTGCTGCCCGAATCCACCATGGCCGAGTTTTCCGCGTTCGACCTCGGGGTGCTGGGGGACGGCGAAGTCACGCTGCGTGAACTGGTCACGGTGCTGGGGCAGGGCGGGGACATTCGGAAGGTGTCCGGTCTGATCGTGCGCGAGGGCAACGACACGGTCCGGACCGGCGTCCGCCCGCGCGTGGCCGACCTGGACCGGCTGGGTGCTCCCGCGTGGCACCTGTTCCCGCCGGCGCGGCGGTACATGTTCTCGACCCAGCGGGGCTGCCCGTTCCAGTGCCCGTTCTGCGTCAATCCCAACGGGCGGCGCCCCCGCCAGCGCTCCATCCAGCGGGTCGTGGACGAGATGGTCATGCTGGTCGAGCGGTTCGGCGCGCGAACGCTGTACATGTGCGACGAGGTCTTCACCCTGGACCGCGAGCGGACGATGGCGCTGATGGACGCCATGATTCGCGCCGGGCTGCCGGGCTGGCTCGAGTGGACTGCCGCGACGCACGTGCAGTGCGTGGATCGCGAGGTGCTCGTCCGGATGAAGGCCGCCGGCTGTCGGTTGATCGAACTGGGCATCGAGAGCGGGGATCCGGACATCCTGGCGCGCCTGCACAAGGGCGTCACGATCGACGCGGTACACGCGGCGCGCCGGGCCGCGGCCGAGGCGGGCATTCCGTTCGGCGCGCTGATGATCCTGGGGCATCCCGACGAGACGTGGCGCAGTGCCTGGCGCACGCTGGACCTCGCGGTGGCGCTGAATTCGGACCAGACGATCTTCGGGGTCATGGTGCCGTTTCCCGGGACGCTGGTGGGCCAGATGGCCCAGCGCGGTGAGGGCGGCTACCGCCTGATCGCCCGGGACTGGAACGATTACGGCAAGCAGCACGGGCACGCGGTCGAACTGGTGAACCTGTCGCGCCGGCAACTGGAATTGCTGCAGGGCATCGGGTATCTCCGGGTGCTGCTGGAGAACGGGCGTCTGGCGGATTTCGCGCGGTTCGGCTGGCGGTTTCGGCGCGAAGCGCTGGCGCTGGGCATCCGCCTTGCGACGGGCGGGCGTCGTCACGACCGGGGGCGGGCATGAGTTCCGGGGCCCAGGTGGTCCTGATCACCGGCGGATCGTCGGGCATCGGCCGGGCGATGGCGCTGGCATTCGCCCGCCGCGGACTTCGGGTGTTCGCGACATCGCGGCGTCCCCAGGCCATGGCACCCTTCCTGGAACCGGGAATCGAGGGGGTCGCGCTGGACGTCACCGACCCGCGGGCGGTGGACGCGGTGGTCGCGGACATCGAGCATCGCGCCGGCCGGATCGATGTGCTGGTCAACAACGCGGGATATGGCCTGATGCGGCCGGTGCTGGAGACCGCGCCGGATGCCCTGCGCCACCAGTTGGAAACGAACGTCGTCGGCCCCGCCGCCCTGGTGCGCGCGGTCGCGCCCGGCATGGTCCGCCGGCGACGCGGGCTGATCGTCAACGTGGGCAGTGTGTCGGGGGTGCTTGCGACCCCGTTCGCCGGTCCCTACTGCGCCTCGAAGGCGGCGCTGCATGCGCTGACCGACGCGTTGCGGATGGAGCTTGCGCCCCTGGGGGTGGACGTGGTCCTGCTGCAGCCCGGCGCGGTCCGGTCCCGGTTCGGCGACACGGCCGCCGAGGGGGTGGAGGCGCTGGACCTGGAGCGCAGTCCCTATGCCCCGCTTCGGGAGGCCATCCTGCGTCGCGCCGCCAGCAGCCAGGAGGGGGCCCTGGATGCGGACGTCTTCGCAAGGCGGACGGTCGATCTGCTGTTGCGACCTCGGCCTCCGGCGGTGATCCGGATGGGGCGGCATTCGGTCAGGATGCCGCTGCTGCGCTGGCTGTTGCCGGTCCGCGTCACGGATCGCATCCTGTCCCGGCGTTTCGGCCTGTCGGCACTGGCGGGAGCGGGGCGTCGGGATTGACAGTCGCGGGTCCGTTGCCTATCCTCGCTTGCCGACCGGGCGCGGTGTGGGACTGGGGGTGCCGATGGCTCGAAATCGCTGCATTCTGCTGGCAGTTCTGATGGTTGTCGTGCTGGGATGCCGAAAGGACCCGCCCGCCGAGACCCCGGCTGCGGCCGAGGAAAAGGCCCTCGAGGAGGAATCCCCCGCCCAGGTCGGTCCGGCCCCGGAACCTGCGGCGCCCCCCGCGGCCCCGGCTCCCGTGGCGGCGATTGCGCGTCCGGCGGTGCCCGCCGAAGGGGATTCGCCCGCGCCCGCCACCGAGGTGGCGCAGGCGGACCTGGCCCCCGAGGCGCCCGCGGCCGGCCAGGACGCGCCGTCCGATGTCGTCGCCGAGGTTCCCGCGGGGGATGGTCCTCCGCCTCCGCCCCCCGAGCGGGGCCGTCCTGGCGCGGTTGGCGCCCCGGTGCTGCCGGACCTTCGGCTGCTGCTGACGGTGAACGACATCGACGGCCTGACGTCCGGAAAGGTGGCGCTGCGCCGGGCTCCCCTGGTCGGTCTGCAGCCGTCCCCGAAAAGCGACGCGATGATGTACGAGCCCGTCAAGGGAACGGGGTACGGTGTCGGGATCCAACTGTTCCGCGAGGACAACGCGGCATTGGTCCGGGATCGGTTCAACGCGATGCTTGCGTCCTATCCCTCCGCCCAGGAGATCGCCGCCGTGTCCGGCCGCACGTTCTTCGCCTACTGGGAGGACCTGCTGTACGTCGGCTTCGTCCAGCCCTCGAAGAACCTGGTGATCGTTCTTTCCTGCGGCCGCTCGATCTGCTCGTCCGATGCTCTCTACGAGCTTGCCCGCAAGGTAAGCACCCGGTCGAGCAACTGATGACTTCCCAGCCCAAGGTTCTGGTCGCCAATCGCGGCGAGGTTGCCGCACGGATTCTGCGCGCGCTGCGCGACCTGGCCCTGCCGTCGGTCGCCGTCTGCACGCGCGCGGATCGCTCGGCGCCCTACGTTCGACTTGCCGACGAGGTCGTGGAACTGGATGCCGCGTCGCGCGGCTATCTGGACATCGACGCGATCCTGCGGGCCGCCGCCGCCACGGGGGCGCGGGCGGTGCATCCGGGCTACGGGTTCCTGGCCGAAAGCCCGGAGTTCCGCGAGGCCTGCGACCGTGCGGGCGTCCGGTTCATCGGTCCGACGGCCGACGTCATGCGAGTCCTTTCCCACAAACTGCCGGGGCGACGGGCCATGGCGGCGCTGGGGCTGCCGGTGGTGCCCGGGTCGCCGGAGGCGCTGGCGGATGCCCAGGACGCGCTGGATCGGGCTCGGGAACTGGGGTTTCCGGTTCTGCTGAAGGCGGCCGCGGGTGGCGGCGGGCGCGGGATGCGGCGTGTCGAGCGGCCCGAGGAATTGCCGGCCGCCTTCGACGCGGCTTCTCGCGAAGCGATGGGCGCGTTCGGATGTCCCACGCTGTTCCTCGAGAAGTGCCTTTCGGGGGCCCGGCACATCGAGATCCAGGTGCTCGCGGACGGACAGGGCAACGCGGTTCATCTGTTCGAGCGCGCGTGTTCGGTGCAGCGCCGTCACCAGAAGGTCGTCGAGGAGTCGCCGGCTCCAGGCGTGTCGCGTGCCACGATCGACACATTGTGTCGGCTGTCGGTGGATGCCGTGCGGGCCTTGGGCTACCAGGGCGCCGGCACCCTGGAGTTCCTGGTGGACGGGGACGATCGCTTCTGGTTCCTGGAAATGAACACGCGTCTCCAGGTGGAACATGCCGTCACCGAGGTGCGGCTGGGGGTCGATCTGGTGTGCGAGATGATCCGGGTCGGCCTGGGGGAGCCCTTGCGGTGGCGCCAGGACGAACTGGTTCCCCGGGGGCATGCGATCGAGTGTCGCGTATACGCCGAGGACCCCTATCGCGACTTCGTGCCGTCGCCCGGGCGGTTGTTTCGCTATCGTGTGCCCTCGGGGCCGTTCGTCCGGGTGGACGACGGGGTCGAGGAGGGCGCCGAAGTCTGTGCCTGTTTCGACCCGCTGCTGGCCAAGGTCACGACCTGGGCCGAGGATCGGCCCGCGGCCCTCGCCCGGATGCGGGGTGCCTTGCGGGAGTTCGAGATCGGCGGTGTCCGGCACAACCTGCCCTTGCTGGCGCACGTGCTGGATTCCCGCCCGTTCGTCGGCGGTGACTATGATACGGCGGTGCTGGAAATCATCGGCCCCGTCCCCAGGGCCGAGATCGTGTCCGCCGAAACGATTGCCGTCGCGGCGGCCGCCCGGGCCATCTGCGGCTCGCGCGAGCCTCGGGGCGTCCCGGCCGCGCCTCCCGTCGTGTCGGCCTGGCGCAGGCGGCGCGTCTGGCGGAGTCCGCACTGAATGATGAACGATGAACGTCGGGACCGTTGCGGTTCCCTGATGCCTTCGCGCGACGTCGCGCCGCCTGTTCCCGGGGCTCCGGTGCTGGACCGGCGCCTGGCCCGCAGCGAGGTCGCGACCCGCGGAGATGCCCGGGTCGATGCGGTCGTCGAGTCCCTGGACGGGGATGCCGTCGTGGTTCGGGTGGGCGGTGAACGGATTGTCCTGCGCTGGGTCCAGGCCGGGGATGCGTGCGGCTTCGAGCTGCCTTCGGGCCGCTTCGTCGCGGCATCGGTGGGACCTCATGCCCGCGCCACCGAGGTGCTGGTTGCGGGCAACAGCCTGTTCGTCGGACCGGCGCGCGTCCTGTCCCGGCAGGCGCGTGACGGCACGTCGATGTCATCCGAGGTCCGTGCGCGTATGGACGGCAGGGTGGTCCAGGTGCTGGTCGCCGTGGGCGATCGGGTGAACGAGGGCCAGTCCCTTCTGGTGGTCGAGGCGATGAAGATGGAGGACACCGTCCGGGCGCACCGTGGCGGCACCGTCCGCGAGGTGCGAGTCGCGGCGGGCGGTCGCGTCCGGCGCGACGAGACGCTGCTGGTTCTTGACCCCGGCGGCGATTCCCGCTAATCCAGCATCATGGAAGATCAATCCCCATCCCGGATTCAGGCGTGGTTCAAGGCCGTTGGTGCCGACGCGGACGGTTGTCTGCCGGACGAGGAACGCGTGCTTTCGACCGGCAGGACGGCGCCGTTCGTGATTCTGGGCACCCGGGCCGACGCCGACGCGCCCGATCTGCCCGGGATGCCCCCCTACCGCCGGGGCATCTTTCCGACGATGTACCGGGGTCGGACGTGGACCATGCGGCAGTACGCGGGATTCGGCGACGCGGACGACACCAACCGGCGGTTTCGCTACCTGCTGGACCAGGGGCAGACGGGGTTGTCGCTGGCGTTCGACCTGCCGACGCAGATGGGACTGGACCCGGACGATTCCCGTGCCCTGGGCGAGGTGGGGCGTGCGGGCGTCTCGATCGCGACCGTGGACGACATGGCGGCCGTGTTTCGCGAGATTCCGCTGGACCGGGTCTCCGTCTCGTTGACCGCCAACGCGACCGCCGCGACCCTGGTGGGCATGCTGCACGTCGTGGCCGAGGAGCGGGGCATCGCGCCGGATCGCCTGTCCGGGACGGTCCAGAACGACATCCTGAAGGAGTACGCGGCACGGGGCACGTACATCTATCCGCCGGCCCCTTCGGTCGGCCTGGCTGCCGACCTGGTGGTCTGGTGTACCCGGTGGCTTCCCCGGTTCAACCCCATCAGCATCAGCGGCTACCACCTGCGCGAGGCAGGTGCGGACGCGGTCCAGGAGGTGGCCTTCACGCTCGCGGACGGACTGGCCTACGCCCAGGCCGTCGTGGCGCGGGGGCTGGAGCCGGACCGGTTCGCGCCCCGGCTGTCGTTCTTCTTCGCGGCGCACAACCACTTCTTCGAGGAGGTGGCCAAGTTCCGCGCCGCGCGTGTCCTGTGGGCGGAACTGGCCCGCACGCGGCTGGGGGCTCGGGACCCGCGATCGATGGCGCTTCGCTTCCACACCCAGACGGCCGGCAGCACCCTGACCGCGCAGCAGCCGGAAAACAACGTCGTGCGGGTGGCGCTTCAGGCGCTTGCGGGCGTGCTGGGAGGGACGCAGTCCCTGCACACCAACGCGCTGGACGAGGCGCTGGCGCTTCCGGACGCATCGACGGCGCGGCTGGCGTTGCGTACCCAGCAGGTCATTTCCGAGGAAAGCCGGGTCGCCGATTTCGTTGATCCGTTGGGGGGCTCCTGGCTGGTGGAACGCCTGACGGATGACATGGTTCGGGACGCGCGGGCACTGATCGACCGGATCGATGCCCAGGGAGGCATTGTCGCGGCCATCGAGTCCGGATGGGTCCAGCAGCAGGTCGAGGAATCCGCCTGGCGGGCCCAGGTGGCGATCGAGACCGGGCGGCAGCGGATCGTCGGC
This sequence comes from Myxococcota bacterium, assembly GCA_029975745.1. Lineage (GTDB taxonomy): Bacteria > Myxococcota_A > UBA9042 > DTJE01 > DTJE01 > DUVQ01. The sequence continues at coordinate 8,250 of JARKOL010000234.1, forward strand.
GTCAACTGTCACCTGGCCGATTCCGAAGCCGAGGCGCCCACCCTGATGCCCCGCGGCGTCGAGCGCGACCGCCGGCGCGCGGACGCGACGCTCGTGGCCCGGCGCGTGGAGGCGCTGTCCCGGGTGCGCGACCGGCGGGATGGTTCGGCGGTGTCCCAAGCGCTGGGGACGCTGATGGACGCGGCCCGGGCGGGCGACGGGGTGGTCGATGCCATGGTCTCGGCGGTTCGCGCTCGCGCGACCGTGGGCGAGATTTCGGGCGTTCTGGTGCGGGCCTGGGGGGCGGCGGAGCGTGTCGCCGGTTCCTCCGGGCAGGGGGGCGGGGCGTGAACCTGCTGGATCGATGGGCAGGCCAGTCGATGCTGCTGGTGCTGGGGGCCGGCGGGGTGGGAAAGACCACCGTGTCCGCCGCCCTGGCCGGCCTGCTGGCCTCGAACGGTCGCCGCGTCCTGGCGGTCACCGTGGATCCGTCGAACCGGCTCAGGGACTCGTTGGGGTTGTCGGCCAACACGGGGGTCGAGGAATCCGTCCCACTGGACGCATTCGGGCCCACCGTTGCCGGCGGCAGTCTTAGCGCCATGGTGCTGGACGCCCATGCCGAGCTGGACCGGCTGGTGCATGCGCTGGCGCCGGATTCCGAAACGCGCGCCCGGATCACCGGGCACGTCTTCTACCGGAAGGCCGCCGCCCAGATGGCGGGGACGCACGAATACATGGGCATGGTCCGCCTGCTCGAGGCCATGGATTCGGGGCGCTACGACCTGATCGTGCTGGACACGCCCCCCGAGCGCCACGCCCTGGACTTCCTGGAGGCGCCGGCACGGCTGGATGCCCTGCTGGGGTCCGACGCGTTCAAGACGTTCGTCCAGGCCTCGTCCGGACTCTCGCGTCTGGGCGTGGGTGCCCTGCGCTGGCGCAACCTGGTTCTGAAAGGGATTGGGCGCTTCGCCGGCGAGGAAACGTTCCTGTCGGTGCTGGACTTCGTTCTGGCCTTCGCGCCGATGTTCGACGACCTCAGGCGACGGGCGACGCGGTTCTTGTCGGCGCTGGCGGATGGGCGCGCCTCGACGTTGCTGATTGCCCGGCCCGAACCCGAATCGATCCCGTTTGCGCGGGGCGTCCGTCACCTGCTGGGCGAGCGCGGCATCCTGCCGGATGCCCTGCTGGTCAATCGGGTTCACGTCTGGCCGCCGGCGGCCTGCGCCTCGACGGTCGCCGAGCCGGTCGATGCGGCCGTCCTGAAGGACGCGTTCTCGCGCAGTGCCGCGCTGGGGCTGCTGGATCGCGGCAGTCGCGACCATCTGGCGGCGGACATCCTGCGGCTGGGGTCGGCCTACCGGGCGTTGTCGCGCGAGGATGCCCTGCGGGTCCGGGAACTGACCGAGGCCGTGGCGCCGGCGCAGGTGATTCCCCTGCCGTTGATGCGTGGCGACGTGCGGGACCTGGCCTCGTTGGGGCGTTTCGCCGCGGTGGTGCGGGACGCGTTGCGCTAGGTGCGGCCGTTCGGCGCTATCGTTTCCGGCCGTTTGCTGGCCAGACCTCGCTCCACCGGGTGGATTCCCCGTGCTGGGTGAAGGTTCCCGAGCAGACCAGTTCGTCCTGGCCACTTCCCTTGGGGCGAACCTTGCAGCCCTCGGGCCGGAAGCCCTGGTCATAGCGGACGAACTTCCAGGACTGGCCGTCGTGGCGCAGCAGCACGGCCCCGCCCCAGTCGAAGGCGTGGGGCTCGCAGCCGTACCAGATCGTCAGCGCCTCGTTGCGTCCCGAGGCCGTGAAACTGCCGCGGAAGGCCGCTTCCAGGGCGAACTCCAGGTCGCTTCCCGCCCCCGGAAGGCCGTCCTGACCATCGGAGGTGTAGCCTGGGCACTTGCCGCACCCCAGACGCGGGCCCGCGGGGCCGCTCGACAGGCGCTTGAACGCCCGTCCACAGACGGCGCGGCCCAGGGGTTCCAGTTCCTGTAACGGGTCGGCGGGCGGGGCGGCAGGGGCCTCGGCCACGGGCGGGGGCGCGGGCTCCGGGACGATCGGCGTGCCCGGGCCCACGTCGGCGGGCACCGGCGGCGGTTGATCGGGCTCGGAAGGCGTCGGCCTGGGGGGCTCGGCGGTCGGTGACCACCAGTCGCGCACCTTGTCCGGGATGCCGACGTCGCGCCCCAGCCAACCCGCGACAAACGCCACCAGCACCAGCAGAAGCCATCCAACCCAACCGCGACGGCGCTTCTTCACGACTTCCTCCCTTGGCATCTCGGCCCGCCTGAAGTCGGACTCCCGTCGATTCGCAGTGCCTTGCCGTGAACCAGGGCCTCGGCCACCTTGCGGCGCGCCGCATCGACGATTCGCGCGAACGTCTGCCGGGACACGCCCATCGCGCGGGCGGCGTCCTCCTGGTAGTGGCCCTCCAGATCCGCCAGGCGCAGGGCCTCCAGTTCGTCCATCGCCAGCCGGACCTCGTCCAGGGCGGTCATTGGGATGCCCCGGGGCTTGAAGTAGGTGGACGCCGGGTTCACATCGACGTTTCTGGGGCACTTGGGTCGGGGCATGGGTCGTCCTGGCTGCGCCAAGCCGACTGTATCGCGAACCGCGACGGAAGGTCCAGTTGGGGCAGGTGTTCGGCCGCAAGCTCGCGCGCTCGGACCGTCCGGCCTTGCCTCGCGAGACCAAGTCCCGGATAATCCAGCTCCTCGTGGTCCACGACGGGAGGGGAGGGGGCTTGGGCGTCGCAAGTGCTGGAAATCGCGCCACTGCGGCCTCCGGGCTGCCGCCCCTGGGTGGGGCCTGTCTTGTGGTGGTCGATACGCAACGGCTGTTCTGCGACCCGGAGTCTCCGGCGTTCCTGGCGGACTGGCCGCCGCGTCGGTCCCGGCTGATCGCGTTGGCACGCAGCTTTCTGGAGCGGGGATTGCCGGTCATCCGGACACGGCACGTTCACCCCGACGGGGACGACGGCGGGACGATGGGCCTGTTCTTCCGGCGCCTGCAACGCATGGACGACCCTCTGTCGGCGCCCGATTCCGTCGTGGCCGCCGCCCTGGCGGACGTGCCGCTGGTGGACAAGTCCCGCTTCTCGGCCTTGACCGTGCCGTCGGTGGTCGAGGCCGCGGTCGTTCGGGGAACTCTGGTGCTGGCTGGCGTCCAGACGCATCGATGCATCCTGGCAACGGCCGTGGATGCGGCGCGCCTTGGGTTGCGGCCGATCGTGGTGTCCGACGCCTGTGCCGCGGGGGACGTTCGGGATCATCGGGCCGCCCTTCGGGTGTTGCGGCGGGGCCATGCCCACGTGGCAACCTGCCGGCAGTTGCTTCGGGCCCTGGACCGGGAGGGGCCCGCATGAGCGGCGCGACCGACGTTCGAGAGGACATCCAGACCCCGGCGCCGGGCGGCCAGGGTGGATTCCTGGCGGACCTGCTGGTCGTCGGGCTGGGGCCCGCCGGCGCATCGTGCCTGTTGCAGGGCGTTCGGGAGGGGCTGCGCGTCCTGGGCGTCGGGGACGAACCGATCGGGGGGCTGCTGCCGGCGGCGAGGCGCCTGGACAACCTGCCGGGCTGGCCTGGCGGCACGCGGGGGGCGGAGCTGGCCGACCGTATCGCCCGACAGGTGGCGGCGTCGGGAGCGACGGTCCTGGAGGATCGCGTCATCCGGTTGCGGCGCCAAGGCAACGGGTTCCAGGCCACGCTGGAAGGCGGGCGCGTGGTGGACGCGACCACGGTCTGCGTGGCGACCGGCACGGTTCCGGCGCCGTTGCCCTGGCCGATGACGGGCTCGGCGGCGCCCCATCGCGACGCGCGTTCCCTTCCGGCGGACCTGGACGGGCGGACCGTGCGGGTCATCGGGGCAGGGGACGCGGCGTTCGACACGGCCCTGACGGCTCGCGATCGCGGGGCCGAGGTCACGATTCTGTGCCGGGGCCGGGGAGTGCGGGCGGCTTCCGGACTGGTGGCCGAGGCGGCGCGGGCCGGGATCGGGGTGCGGACCGGTGTGGCGGTTGCCGGGCTGGCCTGGGGAGAGGGGCGCTGGTGCCTGGACATGGCCGTCGAGGCGATGCTGGAGGCCGACCATCTGGTCGCGTGCATCGGCAGGCGGCCTCGGAGGGAACTCCTGACGGACATGGGAGCTTTCGGGGATTCGGTTCGGCTTCCGCAGGGATGCTTCCTGGCCGGAGACGTGCTGCGGCTTGACGAGCGGTTCGCGGCGGTCGCGATGGGAGACGGGCAGTTGGCCGCGCTGGCTGCCGCGGTGCAGGTGCGCGACGCGCGCGCCGGAAAGGGGTGTTGAGGATGGGGGGCGGTCCGGAGGTGATGGCGGTCGGCGGGGATCCCGAGGTGGCCGAGGTGGCCGTCCTGCGCTTCGGCCGCGACGATCGCTACTGCGTCGAGACCGTCGATGGACTGGACCCGCCCAGCCCTCGAACCGCCAAGTGGATCCTGAACGTGTCCACCCAGTTCGGGTGCCCCGTGGGGTGCCCGTTCTGTGATGCGGCGGACACCTTCCACGGCAACTGTTCGGCCGATCAGATGCTGGCCCAGGTGCAATGGGGGCTGTCGCGCCACCCCGGCCTGGCTGCCCGCTGCGGCAAACTGAAGATCCATTTCGCCCGGATGGGAGAGCCGGCCCTCAACGACGCGGTGATCGAGGCGCTGGATCGGCTGCCGGGCGTGGTCATGGCCTCGGGGCTGTGGGCCTGCGTCGCCACGGTGGCCCCCAAGGGACGCGATGCCTGGTTCGACGGCTTGCGCCGAGTCAAGGACCGGCACTACCAGGGGCGGTTCCAGTTGCAGTTTTCGATCCAGTCCACCGACCCGGCGGCACGAGGGCGCCTGATCCCGGTGCCGCACTGGTCCCTGGAACGGGTGGCGCGCTTCGGGGCGGACTTCCATCGGGATGGGGACCGCAAGGTGGTCCTGAATTTCGCCCTGGCACACGGCGTACCCTTCGAGCCGGGGGATCTGATCGGGCGGTTCGACCCGGCCCGGTTCGCGGTCAAACTGACTCCGGTGAACCCGACCCTCCGGGGGGCCCAGGGGGGCTTCACGACCCGACTGCGGGCCGGCGAGGATCCCCTGTTGGCCGAGGCTGTGGCCCGGCTGACGAGGGAGGGGTTCGACGTCATCGTCAGCGTCGGGGATGCCCGGGAGGACCAGGTCGGCAGCAACTGCGGCCAGGCGGTTCGCGTTCGCCGGGCAACTCCGTCGTCGGCCTACCCATAGCGGACGGACCCGCCCGCCAGCGCGGCGGATAGCGCCGCGTCCACAGTCCCGTACACGAAGTCGTAGCCGGATGCCAGTGCCGCCGCGGGGGTCACCCGCTGGGAATGAACCAGCGATTCACCGAACTCCCCCAGTGCGAGGCGCAACGCGAAGGACGGCACGGGCAGGAATGCCGGTCGGCCCAGGGCGGCGGCCAGCGCCTTCGTGAACTCGCGATTGGTGACGATACCCGGCGCCACCGCATTGACCGGGCCGTCCGCTTGGGTCGTGGCGACATGCCGCATCAGGCCGACGACATCGTCCGCGTGGACCCAGGGCATCCACTGGCTGCCAGGTCCCAGGGTGCCGCCCAGACCCGCCTTGAACAGCGGCAGCAGGCGTCCCAGGGCGCCGCCGTCCTCGCCCAGCACGATGCCGATCCGGATCGGGACGACCCGGATTCCCAGGGCGCGCGCGCGGCCGGCCTCGGCCTCCCATGCGCCGCAGACGTCGGCCAGGAAGCCTTGGCCCGGCGAGGCGGCTTCGTCCAGCGCCTCATCGCCCCGATTCCCGTAGTAGCCGACCGCCGAGGCGGACACCAGGACGCTGGGACGGTGCGCCAGGGCCTCCATGGCCTGAACCAGGTGACGGGTGCCGCGCACGCGACTGTCCAGGATCCGGGCCTTCCGCTGGCGGGTCCAGCGGCCTGCCGCCACAGGTTCCCCGGCCAGATGGAACACGGCATCGACCCCATCGAACGCCTCGGCGGGGGGCGGTCCGGCCTCGGCATCCCAGGCGAATGCATCGACATTTCCCAGGGTACGCCGCGCGGCGTCGGGCGATCGACTGAGTACGACCGGGTTCGCCAATCCGGCGACCAGCTTGCGGCCGATGAACCCCGTGGCTCCGGTGACCAGTGCGCGCATGTCCTGCCTCCGTGCGACCGCCAGTGACGACACCCTCGCGTTCCAACGTGGGCCCTGCCGCCTCAAGGCGGTGCCTGTCCCTGCGACTTCGCGGGGACCGCGATCGGCAGGTACCCGACTCGGACGGCCTGGCCTCGATAGGTCTCCTGGTGGAAACTTCGGGTTTGCAGGGGCGCCTCCAGGATCAACGGTCCCGATGCATGACGGAGGGCCTCGTCGCAAACCTCTTCGAAATCCCGGGCATCCTCGTCCTGGAGGTCCCCGGTCGGGGCCAGGGCCCGTGGGCCGCCGAGTGGACCGTCCGGCGAGGCATTGCAGAGGGATTGAAGGTAGAAGAACCGAGGCCCGGCCTGCGGGGATGAATCCGGCGGCCAGGCCTTCCAGACGAGGTCCGGGCGTCCCACCAGATGGGACAGCACCGGAAACGAGCGGAATCCCATGTCGCGGTCCGTGTACGGAAAGTAGATCTCGGCGCCTCGAGGCAACTCGGGGATGGTTCGTACCAGGTACTGGAACTCCAGGTCCAGGGTTCTGGGCGCCACGATCTGACGAAGGGGGCCGACGGTCGAGATCCCAACCAGAATCCACGCCAGAACCGCGGCGGTGATGCGGACCCTGGTGTCGCGGAACGTGTCAACCAACAGGCACAGTCCCCAGGCCGCCACGAAGGCGAACGGCAGGAACCCAAGCGTTCGGAAGCGCGCGAACAGCAGGTTCGGCCCATCCGGGCTGCGGTCGGCCATGGCAAGCTGGACAAGCAGCAGCCCCGCCGCGACCGCCAGAACCGTCCGGTCCCGTCGCCAGGCACCGAGCACCAGACCCGCAAGGAACAGCCCCTGGACGACGATCGCGGTGTAGTTCGTGTCGAGGAACAGGGCGGTCAGGTCCAGTCGATGAATGTCGAAGACCGAGTCGCCCATGGTGGACGTCGGGAAGCCCAGGATCGCCACGACGGCGAGGGGCACCTGGACGGCGGCGATCGCCAGGGTGGCGCGGCGCCAGGGGTGTCCGGGCCAGGCGAACAGGGCGGTGATGGGCAGGATCAGCACGGCCTCGGGCCGGGTCTCGATGCACAGCAAGGCGGCCACGGCGTACAGCGCCAGGGCGACCGCCGACGGGCGTGCCAGCCAGCGGGCCAGCGCCCACAGCGACACGGCTCCAAGGAAGAGGACGTAGCTCTGGCTGGTGAAGTCGGACGATTGGCGTACCAGCAGGGGCTGGATGGCCAGCAGGACGCCCGCGACCATCGCCAGGCGTCGGTCGCCCGTGCGCGCATGAATCGCGAGGGCCAGGAACACCGGAGCCAGGGCTCCCAGCAGCTGCGCCACCCGCAACACGATATCGACCGTCAGGTTCAGAGGCAGTCCCAGAAGCAGCGCGGCCTGTCCGTAGCCGTAGGGCGAATGCAGGATCGCCGGATTGCCGGGACTGATGGCGCCGAAGGACAACCGCAGCAGCCCTGAGGCGACCGCCAGTGCCGCAAGGGCCAGCGCCCACGGCCTGGCCGGAAGGGGACGAAGCCCCAGCCACAGGATCAGAAGGCCCAGGGCCAGCCAGGCCCAGGCGAGGACCCGGTCAACCTGGAACTCGGGCGGCGGCCGAGGGGTGGGCGCGGCGCTCCTTTGCCACAGGTTCGTGAAGGATGCGGTGGCCAGGCGTTCATGGACGCGACGGGCCAGGACGTCCCCGTTCTCGCCGTCGCCGGCCTGGATGGCGAAGACCGGCGTGCGCAGAGGGTTCGCCGGATCCGCGTCCGGGTGAACCAGCGTGATCCGGGTCGTGTGGCTCGTCGTCTGGGCGAAGACGACCTCGATCCGGGTCTGGTGGATCGAGATGCTTCGGACCGCGTACGGGGAAAACGGGTCTTCCCCGCCCTGGCCGACGAAGACGGCTCGAAGCGCCTGCTCGTGTCCCAACCCGATGAAGTATCGGGTGTCGCCGTCGTCCGTGGGCGTGGCCCACCCGGAGGCAACCCAGAACACGAGGGGCAGTGCCGCCAACATGCTTCCGGCAAGCGTCCCAACCGAGTGGATCCGGCGCATGGCTGACTCGATCGCGTCGGCGCCATTCTGGCAGATTTGCGGATGGGTGTTAAGGTTGTGCCCGCATCGACAGGTCGCCATCGGATCCCGTTCTGGGGCACAATTCGGGGGCAACCGGAGAGAGGGCTTCGTGCCGCTGCAATCCCTGGTCGCCGACCCGCGCGCGAGCCGGCGCAACGATCGCCAGGTCGATCCCCGTGGGCGCTGCGTGGTGTACTGGATGCAGCGTGCGCAGCGGGGGCTCGACAATCCGGCCCTGGACGCCGCGGTCACCGCCGCCAACGCCCTGGGGCTGCCCCTGGTCGTTCACCTGGGGCTCGTGCCGTTCTATCCCGGGGCCAACTGGCGGCATTACGCCTTCCTGGTCCAGGGCCTGGACGCCACCGCCCGAATGGTGCGCCAGCGGGGGGCGGCGTTCTGCCTGCGCCCCTACCCGGGACATTCCCTGATCGACTTCTGCCGCCAGGTCCGCCCGGCGCTGGTCGTCGGCGACGAGAATCCCTTGCGGGTCCCGGAGCGCTGGCGCCAGATCGTGGCGGCCCGTCTGGGCGTGTCGCTGTTCACCGTCGATGCCGACGTCGTCGTGCCCAGCGTCTATCTGGCGAAGGAGGAGTGGGCGGCGCGCACCATCCGCCCGAAGATCACCCGTCTGCTGGAACGATTCCTGGTGCCCGGGGACGACCCGGTGTGTCGCGTGCCCTGGCCCTTCGGGGCCGAGCCCGAATCCCACGGGACCGACGAATCCGCCCTTGCGGCCATGCTGGCGGCGTGGCCCCTGGATCGCTCGGTGGGGCCGGTCGTCCGCTGGGTCGGGGGCACGCCCGCGGGCCTGGCGCGTCTGGCGGCGTTTCTTCGGGATGGCCTGGCCCAGTACCCCCGGCGGCACGGCCTGGCGCACGTGCCCGAGGGGACCAGTCGGCTGTCGCCCTACCTGCACTTCGGGCACCTGGGGCCCCGGGCCGTGGCCCTGGCGGTCCGCGACGCCGAAGCCCCGCTCGAGGCGCGCCAGGCCTTCCTGGAACAACTGATCGTCCGGCGGGAACTGGCGGTCAACTTCTGTGCCCGGAATTCCGACTACGACGGCTGGCGGGGCCTGCCGGCCTGGGGGCGCCGCACCCTCGAGGCCCATGCGGCGGATCCGCGTGACCCCACCTACGACATCGAGGAACTGGAGGCCGCCCGGACCCACGACCCCCTGTGGAACGCCGCCCAGACCCAGATGGTGCGCGACGGGTTCATGCACAACCACCTTCGGATGTACTGGGCCAAGCAGATTCTGGCGTGGACGCCCGATCCCGGGCGCGCCCAGCAGATCGCGATTCGGCTGAATGATCGGTGGTCGCTGGACGGCCGCGATCCCAACGGCTACGCCGGGATCGCGTGGTCGATCGGCGGGCGTCACGACCGGCCCTGGGCGCCCGAGCGGCCCATCTTCGGGATGGTTCGCGCGATGACGCTGGCCTCGACCTCCCGGAAGTTCGACTGGCGCGCGCTGGTCAGCCAGGTCCAGTCGCTGCCGCCCGCCTAGCCGGATGTGGCGCCGCGCCTGGCGCGCCGGACGTCAGTTTGCCGAGAGGAGTTCGCGGAAGAGGTCGCAATCGATGAACGGAGCGCCCTCGGCGTTGCGGACGGGCGAGGCGCAGTACTCGAACAGGTTCGGCATTTCGGGAATCCAGATACGGGTCTTCGTGGTGCCGTCGCCCATGTCGGCCTCGCGTTCCGGGTAGGTATCGTACTCGCCGTCGGGCAGTCCCGCGCGCCACAGGTTCCATCGATCCCAGCCCGCGTAGTGATCCGCGGCCAGGGCATACTCCCGCAT
>JARKOL010000253.1 GCA_029975745.1 Myxococcota bacterium
CCGACGGCCCCCTGTCGGGTGCGGGGGCACCGGCGGGTTTCGGCCCCCCTCGCCCCGGACCCCTTCACCTGATTGGTGATCGCTCCTGACCGACCTCCTCAATCATTCCTGGACGTAACGAATTCTGACGGAGGATCCGGGATCCGCGAATGGCCTGGGAATTCCAGTGCCCGATGACTGCAACCGTCCCTTTGGAATTCCCCGCCGACCACGGACCGAGCCGGGCGCGGCCCGGGGGCGCGCGGGGAGGCGCACCGGATCGGCGCGCTGGCCTCGTGGACAGGAACACCCGGTCCTGCTAGAATCGCGCGCGCTTTGACGAGTGGGAGCAAGGGAATGGACAAGGCCGTCGTCGATCGGATCGCGCAGTTCGAGGGGCAGGAAGTGCTGCTGCAAGGATGGCTTGCCGCCAAGCGCTCGTCGGGCAAGATCCACTTCCTGCAGGTCCGGGACGGCACAGGAACCATCCAGTGCGTGCTGGTCAAGGCCAACGCCGTCGAGGACGAGTTCGCCGCCGCCGACCGCTGCCCCCAGGAGTCGTCCGTCGAGGTCGTCGGCGTGGTCCGGAAGGACGCGCGGTCGCCCATCGGCTTCGAGGTCGATGCGTCGCGATTCCGCGTTGTTTCGGCGGCGGAGCCCTACCCGATCAGCCCGAAGGACCACGGCACCGCGTTCCTGATGGAGCACCGCCACCTGTGGCTGCGCAGCCGGCGCCAGCACGCCATTCTGCGCGTCCGGGCCACGATCATCCGGGCCATCCGGGACTACTTCGACAACAACGGATTCCTGCTCGTCGATACGCCGATCCTGACGCCGGCCGCCTGCGAGGGCACCACGACGCTGTTCGAGTTGGACTACTTCGGCGAGAAGGCCTACCTGACCCAGAGCGGCCAGTTGTACAACGAGGCGACCGCGGCGGCCTTCGGCAAGGTCTACTGCTTCGGCCCCACGTTCCGCGCCGAGAAGAGCAAGACCCGACGCCACCTGATGGAATTCTGGATGGTCGAGCCCGAGATGGCGTTCGCCGACCTGGTCGAGAACATGCGCGTGGCCGAGGAGTTCCTGGCGTATGTCGTCGGCCGCGTGCTGGACGAGCGACGAACCGAACTGGCGGTTCTGGAACGCGACATCAAGCCGCTGGAGGGCGTCCAGGCGCCGTTCCCGCGCATCCACTACCGGGATGCGGTGGCCCAGTTGCGGACCCACGGCAGCGACATCCCGGACGGAGACGACTTCGGGGGGGATGACGAGACGATCCTGACGAAACTGTATGATCGTCCCATCATCGTGCATCACTACCCGACCGCGGTGAAGGCCTTCTACATGAAGCGGGATCCGGACGACCCGACGCACTGCCTCAGCATGGACGTGCTGGCCCCCGAGGGCTACGGCGAGGTGATCGGCGGCGGCCAGCGCGAGGAGAGCCTGGAGGTGCTGCGCGCGGCCATCGCGGCGCACAAGCTGCCCGAGGAGGCGTTCGGGTGGTACCTGGATCTGCGCCGCTTCGGCAGCGTGCCGCATGCGGGCTTCGGCCTGGGCGTCGAGCGCACCGTGGCGTGGATCTGCGGCCTGCCCCACATTCGCGAGACGATTCCGTTCCCGCGAATGCTGGAAAAGATCACACCGTAGCGGATCGGGAGGACGCGTGCGCGAGCCGATCCTGACCCTGGAGAAGTACGAAATCCTCGAGGCCGTCGGCAGCGGCGGCATGGCAACCGTCTATCGGGGGCGCGCGACGGGGCCGATGGGCTTCGAGAAGGCCGTCGCCGTCAAGGTGCTGCACGAGGACGCCGCCCAGGACGACGAACTGGTCCGGATGTTCATCGACGAGGCCAAGCTGGGCGCGCGCCTGGCCCATCCGAACATCGCCACGGTCCTGGACTTCGGCGAATCGGGCGGACGCTACTGGCTGACGATGGAATTCGTGGACGGTCCCAGTCTGGCCTCGCTGCTGAAGGGCCAGACCAGGGCGCGAAAGGGCCCGGCGCTGGAACCTGCGGCCGCGGCCTGGATCACGGCCGGCGTGCTGCGGGCGCTGGCCTACGCGCACGGCCTTGCGGGCGATGCCGGCAAGCCGATGGGCATCGTGCATCGCGACGTCAGCCCCCACAACGTCCTGCTGGATCGCACCGGCCAGGTGCGACTGGGCGACTTCGGCATCGCCACGGGGACCTACCGGGCGGAAAAGACGCGCGCGGGCGTGATCAAGGGCAAGGCGGGCTACATGTCGCCCGAGCAGGCATCCGGCGGC
>JARKOL010000256.1 GCA_029975745.1 Myxococcota bacterium
CCACGAAGTCCACGTCCAGCTCCCTGCAGACCTCCACCACCACCGGGGCCAGCAGGATCACCACCGTGGCGTTGGGCAGGATGGCGCACACCAGGGAGGTCATGGCGGTCAGGATCAGCAGGAAGCGTTTGCCGCTGCCCCGGGTGGCGGCCAGCAGCCGCGTGCTGATGGCCTGGAAGATGCCCGTGGGCGCAAGCACGCGCGCCACCACCATGCCCCCGAACAGCAGGGACAACGCCCCTTCCGAGGCGCGCACGGCGTTCATCACGTCCTTGTCCCCGACGATGCCCACCAGGGTCAGCACGCACAGGCCAAGCAGCCCGGCCAGGGTCATTTCCAGCAGGTTGAAGGCGATGCAGACGATCACCAGGCCGAAGACCACGAATATGGCGTAGGAATGCAGTTCGGGCACGGGGATGGCTCTCTTGTTTCCTGGTCGTTCCTGGCGTCGGCTAGAACGGCGGGGCGTACAGAATCCCGCCCTTGTTCCACAGGGCGTTGGAACCGCGCTCGAGCTTGGAGGGGCTTTGGGATCCGAGGTTGCGCTCGAACATCTCCTCGTAGTTTCCCACCGCCCCGATCACCCGGTACATCCAGCCGGGCTTCAGGCCCAGGGGCTTGCACAGCGTCTCGGAGCGGGCGAGCATGGTGCGCGTGACCACGTCCGGGTTGAAGGCCGCCCCGGCCAGGACCTTGTCGCGCGTCAGCCCCGTCGCCTCCGCGTGGAGCAGCGCCGCGCGCACCGCCTGCACGATCAGCGACCACTGGTCGTCGCCCTGACGCACCACGGGGGAGAGCAGTTCCCTGGCCCACGGCCCGGGCAGCACCAGCTGCTGGTCCCTGTCCGGCAGCGTGGCCAGACGGGTGTTCAGGGCCATTTCGTCGTCGGCCAGGGCCTGGCACTGCCCCTGGAGGTAGGCGGCCAGGGCCTGCTCCACGTCCTCGAACAGGACCTGACTGACGGTGATGCCCAGGCGCGCCGCCGTTTCCGCCATCGTGTCCAGGTGGGTGGAGCCGCGCGACAGGCAGACGGCGCAGTCCGCCAGACCCTTGAATTCCTTGATGCCCGCGTCCTTGCGGACCATCACGCCAAGCCCGGTGAACAGGATCGGCCCCACGAAATCCACGCCGATGAAGGCCGCGCGGTTGAGCGTCCAACTGGTGTTGCGCGACAGCAGGTCGATCTCGCGCGCCTTGAGCGAGGCGAACCGCGCCGGGGGCGAAAGCGGGACAAAGGCCACCTTGTCCGGGTTTTCCAGTACGGCGGCGGCCACGGCCCGGCAGAAGTCCACATCCATGCCGGACCACGCGCCGTCCGGGGCGCGCAGGGACAGGCCGGGGGACGATCCGCCCACGCCGCAGCGCAGCACGCCCCTGCCCCGCACGGAGTCCAGGGTGTCGCCCGCGCGGCACGGCGGCGCAAGGGCGAGCAGCACGGCAAGAATGAGGAAAGCTGTCGGGATGCGCACGCCGGACGGACCTCCTGGGCCGTGGTTGCCACGGGAATCGGCCGGGCGCCCGGCCACGTGCCGGGGCGCCCTTTCTCAGGCCATCACTGCGTATATCCTTCCGGCGAGCGCAAAGGTCAAGAACGTTCGCCGACCGCTGAACCACGTCACGGCGTCACGGCATCAGCAGGAACAACGGAGCCCCCGCGCAACCGGACTGGAAGACCCTGGCCGTCTCGATGCGGTTGTTGGCCGTGTCGGCCACGAAGAGCCTGCCCGTGGTGGAAATGGCCAATCCACTGGGACGATTGAACTTCCCGTCGTCCGATCCTGCCGCAGTGCCGCCGAAGGCCGTCCAATTGCCGGAGGCGTCGCGCTTCTGGACGCGGTTGTTGGCGCTGTCGGCCAGATACAGGTTGCCCCTCGCGTCCATGACCATGGCGGAGGGGATGCTGACCTGGCCGGGATTGCCGCCGTAGTAGGCGATCACCGACCAGTTTCCCGCCGCGGAGCGCCGCTGGATGCGGTTGTTGAGCGCATCGGAGACGTACATGTTCTCCGATGCGTCCACGGCCACGCCGGAAGGATTGTTGAAGAAGCCGGTCGCGACGCCGAAGGACCCGTAGGCCGTCCAGTTGCCCGCGCCGTCGCGCTTCTGGACGCGGTTGTTCCCGGTGTCGACCACGTAGAGGTTTCCCGCCGCGTCCAGGGCCAGACCGTTGGGATAGGAAAACTCGCCAAGGCCGCTTCCCGGCTGGGCGAGGACCGACCAGTTTCCGGCCGTGTCGCGCTTCTGCACGCGGCTGTTGTTGGTGTCGGACACGTAGAGGTTCCCTGCCGCGTCCATGGCCAGGCCGCGCGGACTGTCGAACTGGCCCGGATCGGTGCCCGCTTCGGTGCCCCCGTAGGTGGCCAGCCAGACGCCGCTGCCATTGAACTTCTGGATGCGGTTGTTGTTCCTGTCGGACACGTAGAGGTTGCCCGACTTGTCCAGCGCCATGCCGTCCGGGGCGTCGAACCAGCCGTCCAGAACGGACATGTTCTCCCAGACCAGCCAGGTGGACGCGCCGGACTGGCGGCGCTGGATGCGGTGGTTGCCGTTGTCCGCCACGTAGAGCGTTCCCGCGCCGTCCAGGGCGACCCCCTTGGGGTAGACGACCGATCCGGGGGCGGCGCCGTAGGTGGCGACGGACGTCCAGTTGCCCGCGCCGTCGCGTTTGATGACCCGGCTGTTGGAGTCCGTCACGTAGAGGTTGCCCGCGCCGTCCAGGGCCAGGTTTTCCGGGGACATGAGGTTACTGACGGTCACGAGATAGGGACCGTACGCCACCCAGTTGCCGGAGGCTTCGCGCACCTGGACGCGGTCGTTGCCGGAATCGGCCACGTAGAGGTTGCCCGAGGCGTCCACGGCCAGGTCCTGCGGGTACAGGACGTACCCCGGGTCCGCGACGGCGGCCCTGGCTCCCTCCGGTTCGGGCGGCGCGGTGGCGAGGACCGTCCAGTTTCCGCCGCCGTCGCGCCGCAGCACGCGGCTGTTGCCCGTGTCGGCCACGTAGAGGCTGCCCGAGCCGTCCAGGGCAACGCCGCCAGGGCCGTTCAACTGCTGGTCCAGGCCGATCTCCGTCCAGGCGCCGCCCGCGTCGCGCCGCTGGATGCGGTTGTTGCCGGAATCGGCCACGTAGAGGTTGCCCGAGGAATCCAGGGCCATGCCGCGTGGCGAGGCGAACTGCCCAGGCCCGGTGCCGGACGTGCCGATCACGGTCCAGACGCCCGCATTGTCACGCGCCAGGACGCGGTCGGTGCCCCGGTCGGTCACGTAGACCGTTCCCGATGCGCCCGCGACGATGTTGCCCGGGTCTGAAAGCGGAGGAATGTACGTAATCTGAGCTGTGTTTTGTGGTGCGAGACGCGAGAATTGGGGCGATGTCGCGGAAAAGGCGATGGAAACTGATACTGCAAGAACAAACAGGACAAGTCCGATGGAATTGACTGTCAGCCTGCGCATAGCATTTCTCCAGTTCACGAATGGTATTGTACTGCTGCATACTCCTTCGATAGCGTTACTGCACAACAGATG
>JARKOL010000260.1 GCA_029975745.1 Myxococcota bacterium
TGGGGCTCGATTCGCCTGGACGGGCGGGTCGGGCTACACTTCGGTCGTCCGGATGGGCCGAGGAACAGGGTGGGATCGAGGGCGGCAACGCGGGACGAAACGGGACCATCGGCTGCGCCAACCCAGGACGTGTCGGGGGGCTGGCGCCAGTCCGCAAGGCGTCACGGGGTGCCGATCGGGGTCGGCGTCCTGCTGCTGGCAGTCTTCGTGGCGCGCGCCGAGGACAGCCTGCGTCGGGAATCGCCCGTCTGGGACGAAACGATGCACCTGGACTACGGGCTGAACTTCCTTCGGCTGGGGGCCCGGGTTCCCGCGGGGGACCACCCGTACCCCGTGACCGCCCTGCTGGCGCTGCCGCTGGCGTTGCAGCAGCCCGAACCCGGCCAGGTCCTGGAGCGGCTGGAGGTCCCTGGGACGTCAATCCAGGCCGAGTTGCGGCGGATCGAGGACCCCCGGAACCTGCATCCCGCACGGCGCATGAATGTCGCGATTGCGGCGCTGGGCCTGGCCCTCGCGGCCGGATGGCTGGCGCGACGGTCGGGCTGGGGGGTGGGACTGGGATTCCTGGCGCTGGGTACCCTTGACCCCGGCTGGCTTGCCGCCGCGCGGTACGCGACCACCGACGTCGCGCACGGCCTGGCGTTCCTGGGTGGCGGCCTGGCTCTGGCGCAGCACCGCATGCGTGGCGGCCTGGGAACCCTTGTCCTGGCGGGCCTGTTTGGAACCCTCGGACTGGCGGCCAAGTTCTCGGGGATCGTCCTGGTGGCGGGCGCGGCGGTCGCGATGCTGGTGCCGCTGCCCGGCGACGGCCGGTACGATGTGGGGCGACGGCTGGGGGCCGCGGCCAAGGCGACGCTTGTCGTCGCGATCGTGGCGGTTGGCGGCTGGCTGCTGCTGTTCCAGGTCCATGTCCTGGCGGGAATCGCATCGCCGGCCGACGGGTGGCACCGGGTCGTCGCGTCCCTGGGCGAGTTTGCCCGGGTGCGGGCCCTTCCCCGGGGAACGTTCCTGCTGGGGGGCTTCCACCCCGAAGGCTCGCGCGCCTACCTGCCCGTCCTGCTGGCCGCCAAGACGCCGCTGGCGTTGGTCCTGGCCGCGATCCTGGGCCTGCTGCTGCCGGAGGGGCGGTCGATGCTGCGCGCTCACCGCCCCTTCCTCGGGGTCCTCCTGGTGTTTCTGGTGGTTGCCGTCGCGTCGAACGTGAATCTGGGGCACCGCCACCTGACGCCGTTCCTGCCGTTCTTGTGGCTGTCGGGAGCCGCCGGTCTGGTTGCCCTGGTTCGATCGGTTCGCCGAGGGGGCTGGCTGGCGGGCATGCTGGGGATCCTGCTGGCGGCCGAGGGGGGGCTGGCCCACCCGCACTACCTGGCCTTCACCAACGGCGCTTTCGGGGGCGTCCAGGGGGCGCATCGCGTCGCCGTGGACTCGGCCAGCGACTGGGGGCAGGACCTGCCGCTTCTGGCGAGGTACCTGCGCGATCATCCGCCGGACTCGGGGCCGGTGCACCTGGCGTACTTCGGGACGGCCGACCCGGCAGCCTACGGGATTCACAGCGTCTGGCTGCCCTGCAGACCGCTGGGACGTCCTCGCCCCCGGGGCGCGCCGGCGGCGTCCTGCGGGACTCCGGCCGAGGTGATGGCCGTCTCGGCGACCTGCCTCCAGGGGGCGGCCGGGGGAACGACTCGTGACGATTGCTACGCGGGTCTTCGGCACCGCGAGCCCGATGCCGTCCTGGGAGGGTCGATCCTGGTGTTCCGGAATCCGCTGCCGGCCGCGCCCATCCTGGAATCGCCGGGGCAGGGCGAGGGGCGCGAACCTGGGGTGAACGGTGGGCCCTGATGCCGCCGGGAGTCCCCCACACCAAGCAACACCGGGGCCTCGTCAGTCCCGCCAGCAGCCGGTCAGGTGGAACGCCGCGGGATCCTCGGGATCGAGTTCGGCGATGCCCGGCGGCCAGGAACGACCAGGCTGGGCGCGTCCCTGCCACTGCCGGCGGACCTCCAGCGTTCCGAGGAGCGGCCCGTCGTCCTGGACTCGCGCACTCAAGCCGTCGTCGGCGATCGTCGCCGTCGGTCCCTGGATCGCTTCGATCCGCCAGAGCCCCTCGCCTGGGCACAGCGTCAGGACGCGATCGACGGGACCCGGCGGCAGGGACATGGGAATCCGGTAGCGCAGCGTCAAGGTGTTCGAAGATCGGCTGGCGGCCAGGTGCGCCTCCTGGAGCCGCGCGGGCGCATCCAGCATGGGGTAGCCGCGGGCCAGCAGGGCATGGGCGGTGCGCAGCGCGGTCGCCCGGACGTCGAAGGTGTCGCAGGCGAACGCGGTCGTGGCGGCGTCCTCGTACAGGCAGACCTCGATGGCGTCCGACGTCGTGATCGCGTCGAATTCCCACAGCAACAGGTCGAAGTCGTCGTCCAGCCGGTGCCAGCGAGGGTCCGACGGCGTGTCGGGGGCCGATGCCTCCCCTCGCCACCGAAAGGCCCACTGCAGGGCGGTCCTGCCGGTGTCCCCCGTGGAGGTGTCCGGAAGGAAGACGGCCATGGCGGACAGGAAGCGGGGGGCACCGGGGCCCCGAAGGCTTGCGACCAGGGAGGGCCAGGACCAGCCTCGGGACTCCAGGCGGTTGGCGATGCGCGCCGCGCGCTGCACGGTCCAGAACGCCGGGGCCTTGCCCGGCGCCTGGGGGAACGACGGCATCAGCCGGTGCGCGCCCAGCAACAGGACCCCGATGGCCAGCCATCCCGCGAGGCTTCGCCCCACCGCGTGGGCGCGATGCGGGCCTGCCGTCTTTCGACACCCCCACAGCCGGGCCAGGCCCAGCGCCAGCCCGAAGGCACCGGCGGGCACCGCCGGCAGCAGGTAGTCGCCTCGAAGCGGGTGGGCCAGGCCCCAGGACAGGGCCAGCAGCAGGATGACGTACCCGCCTCCGGTCACGGCGGCCGTGGTCAGGTCCCGATTCGACGAGTCGTCGCCGCCCCGTCGGGACGCGGCGCGCGCCAGGAGACCCAGTCCCCAAGTGGCCGCGAATCCCAGCGTGGCGGATGCGATCGGTGTCGCCAGCAGGTCGGTCGGCACCGTCCCCAACGCCCCGTAAGAGCCGGCCACGACTGGCGCCACGAATCCGATCGCCGCGAGGATCGCCATCGTCCCCGGGCGTTTCGCGAAGCGACCCGCCACGAATCCCAGGGGCAGCAGGCCCAGTCCGGCGACCCGGTGCGTTTCGGCCAGGCATCCCACCGTCACGCCCGCGAGCAGCCATCGCAGGGCGCCGTCCCGCCGGACCGCCCGGGATGTCGCGAACCATGCGGCGACCGCCGGCAAGGGCAGCAGTGCGGGATTCCACAGGAAGATGCGGTTCGCCAGCCACGGAAAGGCGACCAGAACCAGCGCCGCCGTCATCAATGCCGGCCAGCGCCCCCGGGACCGGACCGCCAGGTACATCCAGACGGCGCTGAGGGTGGAACCCAGGGTCAACAGCACGGGAAGCCAGGTCAGCGGGAAGT
>JARKOL010000266.1 GCA_029975745.1 Myxococcota bacterium
TCCGCCGCGTAGACGCCGTTTCCCCGATTGACCTGGGCGCGTGGATCTGGGAAAACCAGGATGCGCAGTCCGAAATCTGACCACATCGGGGAGGACAATCATGACGGGGTACCGGGACTGGGGAGTGGCGCTGATTCGGCGGGCTTCGACCGACCTGTCGCCCGACGTCGAGGCGGCCCTGCGCCGCAGCCGCGGCACCGAGGTCGAGGGATCGACGGCCTGCAACGTGCTGGACAGCATCCTGCGCAACGTCGAGTTGTCGCGAGAGGAGTCCAGTCCGATCTGCCAGGACACCGGCCTGGTCAACTTCTTCGTCAAGTTGCCCCGGGGGACCGATGCCGAGCCGATCCGCGAGGCGCTGACCGAATCGGTGCGCGAGGCCACGCGCCTGGGCTTGCTGCGTCCGAACGCGGTGCATCCGATCACCGGCAAGAACTCCGGGGACAACGTCGGCGAAAACCTGCCGTACTTCGCCTTCGAGACCGGCCAGGGGCCCGATGTCGTCGTCGATCTGCTGCTGAAGGGCGGCGGGTCCGAGAACGTCGGCGCCCAGTACCGCCTGCCGGACGCCGCGATCAAGGCGGGGCGCGACCTTGACGGTGTCGAGCGTGCCGTGATCGACGGGATCTTCAAGGCGCAGGGCTTCGGGTGCGCGCCGGGCGTGATCGGGGTGTGCATCGGCGGGGATCGCGCCGGTTCCTACGTCGGGGCCAAGAAGCAGCTGCTGCGATCGCTGGACGATGTGAATCCCGATCCGGTGCTCGCCCAGATGGAGGCGCGACTGGTCGATCGGTGCAATCAACTGGAAATCGGGCCGATGGGATTCGGGGGTCGAACGACGGTTCTGGCGGTGAAGATCGGCTGGTTGCACCGGCATCCCGCCAGCTTCTTCGTCTCCATTGCGTACAGCTGCTGGGCCGATCGGCACGCGCGTCTGGTGGTGCGCGGCGATCAGGCACAGGTCATCTAGAGGGGGGCGGACCATGGCGAACCAACCGATCCGGATTCGGCTTCCGGCGTCCCAGGACGAACTTCGGGGACTTCGGGCCGGCGACGAGGTCCTGATCACCGGCACCGTGGTGACGGCTCGGGACATGGGGCACAAGTTGATGGTCGAGGAGCACCCCGAGTTCCTGAAGCCCGTGCTGGCGGGGGCGCTGATCTACCATTGCGGCCCGATCATGGTGCGGGAGGGCGACGGATGGCGCGTCGTGTCGGCCGGCCCGACCACGTCCAGCCGCGAGGAACCCTACCAGGCCGACGTGATCGCGCACTACGGCATCGGGGGCGTCATCGGCAAGGGCGGCATGGGGGACAAGACCAGCGCGGCCCTCCAGGAGCACGGCGCGGTCTACTTCCACGCGACGGGGGGCGCGGGTTCCCTGCTGGCACGGTGCGTGCGCACGGTGCGGGACGTGCTGATGCTTGAGGAGTTCGGGGTGCCCGAGGCCTTCTGGGTGCTCGAGGTCGAGGACTTCCCCTCGGTCGTGACGATGGATGCGACCGGGGCCAGCCTGCACCGGAAGGTGCTCGAGGCGTCCCGCGCTCGCTGGCAGGAACTGCTGGGCATCCGGTAGGCGACGGGGGACCCTGAGCCCGGTCGGTCAGACCTTCTTGGCGGCCTTCGGCTTCGCGGCGGCCTTGGGCGCGGGCGCGGGCTTCGGCTCGGGCGCCGCGGGCTTGGGCGCGGGCTTCGTCGCGGCGGCACGCACCTGCGTCGCCAGGCGGGTCACCTCGCCCTTCAGGCCGCGCAGGGCGGCAACTTCCTTCGCCAGCTTGTCGATCGAGACCTGCATCCGCTCGACCGATTCGGCGGTCGGGACGTGGAGCGCCGCCAGCAGATCGCCGCGCAGCGAACCCGTCTGGCGGGCCAGGTCGGTCTCCTTCAGCTTCTCGATCAGGTCGCCCATCTTCATGGTGCCAAAGCGATCCAGCAGATCCTTGGGCGTCACGTCCGCCATCAGGCGGCCCAGCACCTCGTGACCCTTGGCGGCTTCCTGGTTGACCCGCGCCTTGACGTGTTCGGCCACGTCGCGTCCACGGGTGGCGACCTCGTCGGCGACCTTCAGGCCGCGGCCCTTCAGATCCTCCAGACGCGCAGCCGAGTCCCCCAGGATCTCCAGAACCTGATTCTTGATCTTCTTGGCCATGATGCTCCCTCCGGCAAAGGCTTGGCGAATCTCCCTGACTCGCATGACGCAAAGATAATGCGCTGCGTCAATCTTGTCAAGCCAAGGGGTTGCGCGAATATTCGCGGGCCAGATTCCCGATCGGGGGCTGGCTCACGCCAACGGTGGGGCGTCCTCGGGCCACAGCATGGGGGACTCGTCGGTGGGGACGCGCGACAGATCGGTCACATGGGGCAGGATTCGCTCGAGCGCCGACGCCAGCGGTCGGCGTCGCCGGAACTCGCTGCCCAGAAGCGCCGCGAATCGTTCGAACGCCCGGGCGCGGTCCAGATCTTCCTGGGTGGGCGTCTGGACCGCCACGACACGGAGGCGAAGCGAGGCGGCTTCCTTCAACAGGAACTGCCGAACCCGGGCGCCGGCGCCGGGGGGATCCGCATGCATCAACGCCGCGCCCACGATGGCCTCGACCAGGGCGCCGGTGGCGTCGCTCTGGTGGTCGTCCCTCAGGGGATGCGCCGCCGCGCGCTCGAGGATCCAGTCGCAGGCGACGGTCCGACCCGGCTCCTTCAATCCCGAGACCACCCGGGACAGGAGGCGGAGCATCCGTGCGTCCGGCTCGGACGGCATCCACAACGCGACGTGGCGGCTTCGGGCCAGGGAGCGCTCGACCCGCGCCAGGACCGCGCCTCGTACCATCGACTCGAGTGCGCG
The DNA here is from genome assembly GCA_029975745.1 of Myxococcota bacterium. GTDB lineage: Bacteria > Myxococcota_A > UBA9042 > DTJE01 > DTJE01 > DUVQ01. The sequence goes on from JARKOL010000266.1 coordinate 2,841, forward strand.
CATGCCGGGCTCGGTCTCGTGCAGCAGGGGGTCCAGTCGCGCCAGCAGGGGGATCCCGGTGCCGGGTTCCAGTTGCATCGCGGCCTTGCACGCTTCCATGAACTCGTCCCGTCCCCCTTCCCGTGCCAGGACGCCGCGGACCAGGGTGCGCAGGGCGTCGTCGTTGCCCTCCATCAGCACCTGGAGCACGTCCTCGGGATGCGCCGGGAACAGGTCGGAGGCAATCACGCCGTCGATCGCCTCGTCGCACCGCAAGGTCTGGGACAAGGCCAGGAACAGCCGGGTGCGCTCGCGACGATCGACGGGCAGCAGGGCCAGGGCCTCGATCAGGATCCGCAGGCGGGTCAGGCCGTCGCCGTTCGCGGGACCCTCGGGCCGGGATGCGAGGGCCAGGTTCAGCAGGATGTCGCCCAGGGACAGTGCCAGCGCCGGCGGAGCGGCCTGTGCCAGATTCCGGAGCACCTCGTAGCCCCGGCCGACGTCCGCGTCCAGGATCGCGGGCAGGATTTCGCCCAGGTCCAGCGACGATACGCGGGCCCGGTGGGACAGCACCTCGGCCAGCAGGCAGCCGACCTCCCACGAGACGACCTCGCGGTTTTCGACCGCCGTGATGCGAGCGACGCAGGCCACGCGACCGGCGTCCGCACCCGGAGGACAGACCATGCGCAGCGCCCGCTCCGGGTCGAATGCCTGCGGACCCATGCAGGCCAGGAAGGCAAACACCTCCAGCGTCTCCTGGGCCGTGGCGTCCGCGCCCTGCCGGAAACCTGCCTGCTCCACGGGATGCCTCTTCCAGATCCGGCCGCAGTCTAGCCGATTCACCAGGAAATTTCGATGTCTGGTGGCGGCCTGGCGGGGGAAGCCCGGATCCGTTGCCAGGTTTGATCCCCAAGGCTGTTGGGGTATGCTGCCGGGCATGGAGGTCGCGCAGGTTCTCCAGCAGATGGCCGTGGTCGCCGGGGTGGCGGTGCTGACCGCAGCGCTCCTGGCCAAGGTGCGTCTGCCGACGACCGCGGGCCTGTTGCTGGCCGGGGCGGTGGTCGGGCCGTTCGGGGCCGGGCTGCTGACCAACATGGACACGCTGGAAGTCCTGGCCGAGATCGGCGTCGTCCTGTTGCTGTTCACGATCGGCCTGGAATTCTCGATGGATCGCATCCGCCGGATCGCCCGTCTGGTCGCCCTGGGAGGCGGCCTTCTGGTCGGTCTGACGATCCTGGTCACCACCGGCCTGGTCATGGCGCTGGGCCAATCCGCGGCGCGGGGCGTCTTCTTCGGGTTCGTGTTCGCGATGTCCAGTACGGCCATCATCCTGCAGGTGCTGGCCGACCGGGGCGAACTGGACTCTCCGCATGGGCGCTTCATCATCGGCACCCAGGTGTTCGGCGACCTGTGCATCGTGCCCATGGGCCTGATCGTGCCGATTCTGGCCGGCGTCGGTTCGGCGTCCCCGGGGCTCGACATCCTGGGGGCGCTGGGCAAGGCCGGTCTGGTCGTCGCCGGCACGCTGTCCGCCGCACGCTGGCTGCTGCCGATGCTGTTCGCCCGGGTCGATGCGACGCGCAGTCGCGAGGTCTTCCTGATGGCGGTCGTCGGCATCTGCGCCGGGATCGCGTGGCTGACCTTGCTGGCGGGGCTGTCGCTGGCGCTGGGGGCGTTCCTGGCCGGCCTGGTGCTGGCCGACACCGAGTATCGCCACCGCGCGCTGGGCGACACGATGTCGCTGCGCAACATGATGGCCAGCCTGTTCTTCATCTCGCTGGGATCGATGTTCGACGCCTCGGTGCTGCTGGACGATCCGCTGTGGGTCCTGGGCGTCTTCGCGTTCCTGGTCGTGGGCAAGGGGGCGATTGCGACCCTGTCGGCCCTTGCGATGAAGTTTCCGGCGCGGGTGGGCCTGATCTCGGGTGCCGGGCTGGCCCAGTTCGGCGAGTTCGGATTCGTGCTGCTGGGCCTGGGCCTGCCCCTGGGCCTGGTCACGCGCCACGAGATGTCGGTGATCGTCACGGGGGGCGTGCTGTCGATGTTCCTGACGCCCCTGATCGTCGCGGCCGCCCCGAAGATGACGGCCGGCGAGCGGTTGCTGCGTCCCCTCGAGCGGCTGCTTGGGGCCCGGGGCATCGACGAGGACGAGGCGCACGCGCACACGGACGCGCTGTCCAACCACGTCGTCGTCGCGGGGTACGGGGTCGCGGGCCGGGTCCTGGTGAATGCCCTGCGCGAGGCCGGGATTCCCCATCTGGTGATGGAACTGAATGCCGACACCGTGCGGCGGGCCCAGAAGGCGGGCGAGCCGGTCTTCTATGCCGACGTGTCCAGCGCGGAGGCGCTGGCGCATGCCCGGCTGTCCGAGGCGCGGGCGCTGGTGATGACGATCAACGATGCCGACGCGTTGCGGCGGGGGATCGCGACGGCCCGCGGCTGTGCCCCGGACGTGCCGATCCTGGTGCGGACGCGCTACTTCGGGGAACGCCAGGCGTTGATTGCGCTGGGGGCGACCGAGGTCGTGACCGAGGAGGTCGAGGCGGGCATCGAGATGCTGGTGCGCGTGCTGGCCCGGGTCGGGATTCCCCGGGCGGACGTGGCGCAACACGTCGTCGATGCGCGCCGGCGCACCGCCCCAGGTCAACGGGATGGCCTGTCCGGCCGGGTGGCTCCGACCCCCTTCCCCGAACTGGCGGAGCTGCGTGTCGAGACGTTCCTGGTGCGCCAAGGCACCTTCGCGCTGGGGCGCTCGGTCCGGGACCTGGAACTGTGCCGGGCGACGGGGGCCTTGATGCTGGGCGTGCGCCGGGGGGGAGGACGAGTCTCCAGCCTGGATGCGGACAGCCTTCTGGGTGACGGAGACACCGTCTATCTGGTGGGACCCGAGGCGGCCCTGGGGCGTGCGGTCCGGCTGCTGTCGGGGGGCGTCGCGAATTGACCGGGCGTCCAGCCCGGAGGGGAGCGGGATGGCCCCAAGGACCGGAACACCCGACGCGCCTCGGGACGTGCCGCTGATCCCGCGGCCGGTGCGCTGGCGCGATCTGGCGATCGTTGCCGTCCTGGCGCTGGCGGTCCAGGGCCTTCTGGGGGCCCAGGTGGCAGGGCCGGTCGATCCCGACGGGTTCTACCACGCTCGCATCGCGGCCATGTACGGCCAGGGGACGTTTCCGCAGTTCTTTCCGTGGATGGCGTGGTCGGTGTTCGCCCAGCGGTTCGTGGACGCCCAGTTCGGCCTCCATCTGCTGACGGCGCCATTCACCTGGCTGGGCGGGGACACCCTGCCCATGCGAGCCGCCGCCGTGGCCTTCTCGGTGCTGCTGTCGGTCGCGACGTGCGCCGTGTCGGTTCGTCTGGGCGTGCCGCGAGGGCTGGCGATCGCGTTCGCCGCGCTGCTGCCGCTGGCGTCGATCCACCTGGGGGTCCGGCTGATGGGGCTGCGCGCCACCCCGCTGATGATCGCGCTGGTGCTTGGCCTCGTGCCGCTTCTGCTGTCGCGCCGTCGAGTCGGCGTGTTCCTGGTGTGCCTGGTCGGCACCTGGCTGTACCACGGCTTCCTGGTGCTGCCGGGCATCGTGGCGCTGTTCTTCGTGCTCGAATGGGCCTCGGGGCGCCGTCCGTCCTGGACGCTGCCGGCGGTCGCGCTGGCCGGAGTCGCCGCCGGTCTGCTGGCGAACCCCGCGTTTCCGGCGAACGTGGTCGAGCACGTGCATGAGTGGGTCAACCAGTTCACCGGCGGCATGGCCGAGGTACCGATCAGCCAGGAGTGGCAGCCGGTCTCGACGGTCGTGTTCCTGCGGTTCGCGGGGCCGGTGCTGGCGGGCCTGGTGGCCGCCCTGGCCTGGCGTTCCCGACGCCTGGATCGGGTCGATCGCTTCCTGCTGTGGCTGGTCGCGTCGTTCCTGCTGGCCTCCTGCTTCTACAACCGCTTCCTCGAGTACCTGGTGCCCGTGGTCGGGGTCGCCGCGCTGCGCATCGCCGCCGATCCTCGCGTTCCGCCGGCCGCCGCCTGGCGGCGTCGCAGAGGGTTCGGCACCGTGCTGATCCTGCTGGTGCTGGGGACGCTGGGATTCCATGCCCAGGGCATCGTGCAGGCCGCGCGGTCCGCCCACGCCAGGACCCTGGCCGCCGAGGCCGCCGACGTGGCCGGGTGGCTGGCGGCCCACTCCGGCGAAGGGGAACTGGTGACGGCCGAGTGGGACGACTTCTCGATGCTGTTCTTCCACAACAACCGCAACCGGTACGTCGTGGGGCTGAATCCCGCGTATCTGTATCGGCGGGACGTCGTCCAGTACCGGCGCTACACGCTGCTGTTCCAGAACCGGATCCGCGACCCCGAGAACGTGCTGGACGGACTGGGTTCGGACTGGCTGCTGGTGCGCACCCGGCGCTCCGAGACGGGGCGTGCCTTCGCCGAGCGCCTGGCGGCCTCGCCGCACTTCCGGCAGCGGTACGAAAACGAGGCCTTTTCGCTGTTCCAGCGCGTCCAGGTCGGCCCGCCGCTTCCGGCGGGTCCGGAGTAGGCGGCCATGCGGATCCGTCCGCCTCGGGGCCGGATCCCATTCCAGGGGGGCGTCATGCGTATTCACCTCGTCGCGGGGGCTCTGGCATCGGTCTGCATGCTGGTTCCGCCCGGCGTGGTCCGGGCCGCCGGGATCGGTTCGGTCGTCCGGGTCGGGGACACCGCCGGGGTCGATCCGATTCCGGCCGGCGCGCTGGTCGAATACGCAGTGACGCTGGACCGGTCGTACTCCGACCCGTTCGATCCGGGCACGATCGCGGTCCAGGCGACGTTCGCGCCGGCGGCGGGCGATCCGGTGGCCATCGACGGCTTCTGGTTCCAGGACTTCGTCGCCGCAACGAACCCAGCGGGCACCGAGGTGCTGTCCCCGTCGGGCGACCCGCACTTCCGCGTTCGCTTCCGGCCTCTGCGCGCGGGCGACTTCGCGGTGTCCTTCCGGGCCATCGACGCCGACGGCGATGACGTTCAGGTCGCTCCGGTGCTGTCGGTCCTGGGGCCCGCCGTCGATCCGTTCGTGCGGCGTGCCCCTGGGGACGTGCCCGGGTTCGAGCGCGGCGGCGAGCCCTGGGTGCCGTTCGGGGCCAACGTCTGCTGGTCCGGGGCCGGCGGGACCCACGAGTTCGCGACGTGGTTCGACGCCATGGCGGGCGACGGCCTGCTGAACTGGTCGCGCCTGTGGATGACCCACTTCAACGGCACCGCGCTGGAGTGGAAGGCCGGGGGCGACGGCGGGGCCTACGCGGGCGTGGGCACCTTCAACCCGAAGGCCGCCTGGCGCGTCGATCGAATCCTGGCGCTCGCCGAGGCGCACCAGATCGCGTTGCAACTGGTTCTGCAGCAGCACTCGCAGTTCCAGACCACCCACTGGTCCTCCTGGGACGACAATCCCTGGAACGCGGCCAACGGCGGGCCGTGCATGACCAGCATGCAGTTCTTCACCGATCCGGACGTGGTCGCGGGCTTCGATCGGCGGCTGCGGTATCTGGTGGCCCGTTACGCCCACGCACCGGCGCTGATGGCCTGGGAACTGTGGAACGAGGTCGATCTGATCCAGGGGTACCAGCGCGCCACCGCGGATGCGTGGAGCCGGGCGCGGGTCGCGTTGCTGCGGTCGCTGGACCCCTACGGCCATCTGGTGACGACGTCGTACGCGATGCCGGAGTTCGATCGCCAGGACTGGGGTTTCGACGGGTACGATCTGGTCCAGTTGCACAACTACGTGCCGCTGTACTGGGACGTCCTGCCCTGGTACGCCGAGGGACTGCGCGCGTTCGGCAAGCCGGTCGTGCTGGGCGAGTTCGGCATCGACGTGTTCGGCTCGGACAACATGCGGGACACCGACGGTACCCATCTGGTCAACGCGACGCTGCTGTCGGTCTTCTCGGGCCTCGCGGGGGGCGCGATGTCGTGGTGGTGGGACGGCTACCTGCACCCGCTGGGGCTGTGGGAGCCGTTGCGGCAGGTCGCTCGCGTGCTGACGGTGCTGGGGGTCGCGGACGTCTCGGGGCCCTGGGCGGGCGTCGATGCCCCGGGGGAAGGCGCGGTGGTCGCGCGCGCGGCGCGCACGGCCGACGGGGCCCTGGTCTGGCTGCACGACGTCGGGTCCGACTGGGAACGCGACGGAAGCTGGGTGCCGCCGAGTCACGCGGGGGTTTCGGTGCGGCTCGATGGCGTCGCGCCCGAGGGGCAGTCCTGCAACGCGACGCTGGACTGGGGGTTTCCGTGGACCGGCGGCCTGGCGGCGTCCTCCGAGTGGCCCGTCGAGGAGGCCGCCGGGGGCGGCGTTCGCTTCGTCGCCCCGGCCTTCGAACGGGACCTGGTGATTCGCGTCGCCTGCGCGGGCGGCCCGCTGCCGGAACCCGACGACGCGTCGGCCGCCGACGCGCCGGCCGCCCAGGACCATGCCTCCGAGGCCGAGGATGCGGCCGCCGAACCGCCCGTGCCCGCGGACTTCGCGGAGCCGGGCATCGACGTCCCTGCCCCGGCGGACGCGTCCGCCGACGCGGCGATCCCCGAACTGCCCGTCCGCCGCCCCGCTGCGGGCTGCAGCGCACGGTTCTGAACATCCGCGGCTCGGGGGCGCACGTGCAGCGTCAGTCCCGAAGGTCCAGGAACCGCAGCGCGTTGTCCCGCAGGATCATGCGTTGGACCGCGGGGTCGCCGTTCGCCGCAATCAGCACCTTGGCGATCATCGGGGCCTCGGGGTAGAACGGCCAGTCGGTGCCGAAGAGCAGCCGATCGGGGCCGACGCGCCGCAGCAGTTCCTGGATCACCTCGACGCCCTGTCCGGACAGTTCCAGCCAGACATTGGGGCATTCGGTGGCAAGCGCCGCGGCGGCCTCCCAGTCCAGTCGCGCCCCGGCGTGCCCCAGGATGAACCGTACCTCCGGGAACTCGCGAATCGGCGCCTCGTAGTGGCACATCATCGCGAACTCCTGCATGAAGTCCAGTTCGATGCCGGCTCGGCCCGAATGGAACAGCACCGGCAGATCCAGTTCCTGGCAGGTGCCGTAGATCGCCATCGTGGCCGGGTCGTTGGGATGGATGAGTTGCATCGTGGGGTGGACCTTGACCCCCCGGATTCCGCGGGCCTTGTAGTTGCGCAACTTGCCGTGCTTGTGCGGGTCGTTCGGATGCACCGATCCGAAGGCGATCAGTCGGTCCTGGGCCCCGGCCGCCGCGATGGCGTCCATCCACTGGTTCGTCGCGTCGTCGCCCTTGTCCAGTCCCAGCGCGATGGGCAGCACGACGGCCCGGGACGTGCCCATTCGATCCATCTCGTCCAGCAGGTTGGGAATCGTGTGGGTCGCCGCGGCGTCGCTGCCCTGGCGGAACAGGGTGGCGGCGATCTGGCTGTCCATCCACTTGCGCATCTCGTCCGTCGCGCAAAGGTTGGCATAGACGTCCAGGTCCAGGGTGCAGGGAGGCGTCGCGCCGTCGCAATCCACGAAGTACTGGATGGGGTGGTCGGACGCCAGCAGGTCGATGGCCGGGGCCATGCCGTAGGCGAACCCCAGGTGGACATGGAAGTCGATGATCGGCGGCAGGTCCACCGCCAGTTTCAGGCTGCCGTCGGGCAGCTCCTCGAAGAAGGGCAACTCCGCCAGCCCCTCGTATCCCGGAAACGTCAGGGTCGAGGGCACGTCCCAGTAGCCGCTGCCGTCCGACGGCCCGCATCCCGCCAGCCACCTGCCCGCCAGCACGGCCCCCAGGGTCGTTGCACTGGCCTTCAGGAACCGGCGCCGGTCCCAGGCGCCCCTCGCGTCGCGTCCCGTCCGCATGCTGTCTGCCCTCCTCTCCGGACGGCGAGCATTGTGCGGTGCGTCATGGGCGAGAAAACATGACCGTTGTTGGGTTTCTCGTCGGGAATGTGGCGACGATATGCGGGATTTTCGTCACTTTGGGGGGTGAGCCGGGGGTGACGAGGCTCCGAACTACCCGGACACGCGCCCCATCAGAAGGGCGATCAGAACGCCCGTGACCGCGACCGGGACGACGAACCGGATCAGCACGTGCCATGCCCGGAACAGCGGTGTCGGCACCTCGGCCAGCTCCTCGCGCTTTTCCGCGTGCGTCAAGACCCAGCCGGTGAAGATCGCGATTCCGATCCCGCCGACGGGCAGGGCGATGTTCGAGGCGAAGTAGTCGAACAGGTCGAAGATCGTCTTGCCGGCCAGCGTGAAGTTCGCCAGCACGTTGAACGACAGGGCGCAGGGGATGCCGACGATCGTGATGATGCCCGCGGCCAGGGCCACGGCCTTGGGACGGCGCATGCCCCGCTCGTCGATCAGGTACGAAGCCACCACCTCCAGCAGGGAGACCGTGGAGGTCAGGGCGGCGAAGCAGATCAGCAGGTAGAACACGACCACCAGCACCCGGCCGCCGGGCATGTGTTGGAAGATCACCGGAATCGCCGTGAACAGGTTGCCGACGCCGGACCCCTTCATCACCAGCCCGTAGCTGAAGATGCTGCCGAAGATGATGATCGACGCGGTCAGGGCGACCACCGTATCCAGCGACACGATGGCCAGCGCCGACGAGCCCACCTTGTCGGACCGCTTCAGGTACGAGCCGTACGTCAGGATCGCGCCCATGCCCAGGGACAGGCTGAAGAAGGCCTGGCCCAGGGCGAACAGCAGCATTTCCAGCGTGATGTCCGACAGGCGCGGCTGGAACAGGAATCCGACCGCGCGGGCCCCTCCGGGCAGCGTCAGTACCCGCACCGCCAGCACGCCAAGCATCAGCAGCAGCGCCGGCATCAGGATGCGATTCCAGCGCTCGATTCCCGACGCGATCCCGCCCAGGACCACGCCGACCGTCAGCAGCATGAACAGCAGGAAGTACCCGACCATCCGGCCGGGGCTGGCCAGGAAATCGTGGAACAAGGCAACCGGATAGGCCTCCAGCTTCTTTTCGCGCATGGCGTCGGCAAGGGACGCATCGTCGGGGTGCGCGGCCCGGAAGTTCGCGACGGCCAGTTCCCGGGGCATCGTGGCGTCCCCCGAGGCCTCCTTCGCCTCCTGCCACACGCGGTCGTACACGGCATCGTCGGACACGTGCGACTGGAAGTCCCCGAACTCGAAAGCGACCGACTTGACGACGTACTCCGCGGCCCATCCCGCGACCACGGCGTAGTACGACAGGATCACGAAACCGGCCAGCAACCCCAGGTACCCGATGCCCTTCCAGGCGGTGCCCGGACGCAGCGTCTTGAACGCGCCTACCGGGTTGCGACGCGCGCGGCGACCGATCAGGATCTCGGCCATCATCAGGGGAAGGCCCACCAGGACCGTGCAGATCAGGTAGAGGAAGACGAACGTTCCGGCACCGTGCTGGTCCGTTTCGCCCCCGCCGAACCGGTAGGTCAGGTACGGGAACTTCCACAGGTTGCCCAGGCCGACCGCGCTGCCGGCCGCGGCCAGGATGAAACCCAGGCGGCTGCCCCAGGAGCCGCGGTCGGGAGGGGGGATCGGTTCGGACATCGCACGCCTCCGGAATCAGGTACCGGGCGTCTTCCGGCGGGTCGCGTCCTCGACATCCATCCGGCGGAAGTAGTCCCGTGCGTCACGCTTGACGATCCCGGACAAGGCCAGGATTGCGAACAGGTTGGGGATCGCCATCATGCCCAGGGCCGCGTCGCCGAAGCCCCAGACGACCTCCAGCGAGAAGATGGCGCCCAGGAAGTGAACCATCGTATAGACCGCCTTGTAGGGCAGCACCGCCCTGGGGCCCAGCAGGAACCGCACGGCCCGGTCGCCGTAGTACGACCACGAGATCGCCGTCGAGATCGCGAACAGGAACACCGCGAACGTGATCAGGTAGTTGCCGCCGGGCAGCAGGGGGGACAGGCCGACCTGGAACGACTTGGCGGTCAAGGGCGAGCCGTTGAGCAGCGTCCGGCCGTTGACGCGGACCGCGGTCGCCGCGATCACGGTCCCCTCCGCGTTGCGGAACGAGCGGGCCGTCCCGTCGATCGTGTCGAAAGTCCCGGTGAACGGGGCGCCCCCGACGGTCAGCGTGACGTCCTCCATGATCGCGTGCGTCCGGACCAGCGCAGCATCGACCAGCGCGCCGTCCCGGACCTGGACGACTCCGCTGTGCCGGTCGCCCGGGTCCACCAGCCCCCGGACCCCGACGGCCGCCCCGGGAACGACGACGGTGATCGCGTTCTTCGGCGTGAAATCGACCGCATCGAGGTGCTTTTCGTTCCAGGTCCCCGTCAGCACGATGATCAGGCCGGTCATGAAGCAGATCACGACGGTGTCGATGAACGGCTCCATCAGCGCCACGGAACCTTCCCGGACCGGTTCGTCGGTGCGGGCCGCGGCATGGGCGATCGGGGCCGAACCCTGGCCCGCCTCGTTCGAGAACAGGCCGCGCTTGATTCCCCACGTCAGCGTGAACACGAACGTCGAGCCCGCGAAGCCGCCGATCATGCCGGGCGGGTCGAAGGCGCACGAGACGATGGTGGCGATCGCGCCGGGCAGCCGGTCGAGGTGCAGGAAGATGATCAGCAGACCCGCCAGGACATAGACGCCCGCCATGAACGGCGTCAGGATGCTGGTGACGCGGCCGATGCGCTTGATGCCGCCCAGGATCACGGCGCCGACCAGCGTCGCGGACACCAGGCCGGACACCCAGTTCGGGATGCCCAGGTCGGCGCGGAAGCTGTCGGCCATGGTGAACGCCTGGATCGAGTTGCCGGAACCGAAGGACGAGATCACGGCGCAGCACGCGAAGAGGATCGCCAGCCAGTGCCAGCGGGGGCCCAGGCCCTGGCGGATGTAGTACATGGGACCGCCCGAGATCGAGCCGTCGGCGTGGACCACCCGGAACTTCTGGGCCAGCGTGCATTCGGTGAACTTGGACGCCATGCCGACGAACCCGGTGACCCACAGCCAGAACACGGCGCCGGGACCCCCGTAGTGGATGGCCGTGGCGACGCCCGCGATGTTGCCGATTCCGACGGTCGCGGAAAGGGCGGACGACAGGGCCTGGAAGTGGCTGACATCGCCGTCGTCGTGGGGGTCGTTGTAGCGGCCGGCCAGCACCCGCACGCTGTGACCCAGGCGTCGCAGTTGCAGGAAGCCCAGCCGTACCGTCAGGAACAGGCCCGTGAACAGCAGCAGGACGACAAGGAACGGCAGCGCATCCGGCGTGTCCCAGATCAGGTCGTTCAGGTGATCGACCCCGGTCTTCAACGCGTCCATCGCGACTCCCGGTCAGGGGTTGCCAGGAAATTCGCCGGATTGTCACCCGCCGGATCCGTGGGGTCAAGGGAAAAGGCCGGCGCGGACGGTTTCCACGGAAGGCGTCCCGCTTCCCCTCATGAGTGGAACCCGGATATTCGGAATCCGCGAACCGGAATCGGGTGTTCCTGGGGTTGCTCCCGGCACCATGACGGCTAGAATGGGGGCTCGCTCTGGCGGGGAACCTGGTGTCATGAGGGAATGGACCCGCAGCCTGCTCCTGGCCGCGGCCCTGTCCGTCGGCGTTGCCGCGGGATTCGGGGTCTATACCTTCCTGTACGCCCGGGGCGCGTCCTACATGACCGATGATCCCACGGCCTGCGCGAACTGCCACGTGATGCATGCCCATTACGACGCCTGGGTGAAGGGCGGGCATCGCCACGTCGCCGTGTGCAACGACTGCCATACGCCGCCGGGCTTCGTCGCCAAGTACTTCGTCAAGGCATTGAACGGCTGGCACCACAGCGAGGCCTTCACGACGGGGAACTTCGTCGAGCCGATCCGGATCAAGGCGTCGAACCGGCGGGTGACCGAGTCGGCGTGCCGTCATTGTCACCAGGACGTGGTCGAGGCGATGGACGGCACCCATCCCGGGGTCGGCAGGACGGATTGCCTGCACTGCCATGCCGGGGTGGGGCACATGCAGTAGTCCGGGCACAGGCCCGGGGGAGGGGACGATGGGACGCACTCAGGGCGACGGCCGCGCGCGGATCGTGCCGTGGCTGGTCGTGACGGCGCTGTTGTCGGCACTGGTGGCGGTGGGCGTGGCCGCGCTGCTGATCAACATCCAGGAACGGAAGGCCGAGGCGCGCAATCCCTTCTTCCGGGTGGTCGAACTGCAGGCCGATACCGAGGACCCGGCGGAATGGGGCAAGAACTTCCCCTTCCAGTACGACCAGTACAAGCGCACGGTGGACCAGGTCCGGACGCGCTACGGCGGCAGCGAGGCGCTGCCCCGGACGCCGACCGAGGCGGACCCGCGCTCGGTGGTCGCCCAGTCCAAGACCGAGGAGGACGCGCGGCTGAGGACGATGTGGGCCGGGTACGCCTTCGCGGCGGACTTTCGCGAGGAGCGTGGCCACGCGTACATGCTGGAGGACCAGATCTTCACCCAGCGGCAGGTGGTCGCGAAGCAGCCGGGGACCTGCCTGCACTGCCACGCGTCGATGGTCGTGCCCTACATGCGGGCGGGCGACGGGGATCTGGTCAAGGGCTTCGAGCGGCTGAACCCGCTGCCCTACGCCGAGGCGCGCAAGGAGGTCAAGCACCCGATCGCCTGCATCGACTGCCACGATCCGTTCACGATGCAACTGCGCATCACGCGTCCGGGCTTCCTGGAGGGCATCCGGGTGCTCAAGGCCTCCCAGGGCGTGCCGGACTACGACCCGAACACGATGGCGACGCGCCAGGAGATGCGGACGTTCGTGTGCGGCCAGTGCCACGTCGAGTACTACTTCAAGGGGGACGAGAAGCGCCTGACCTACCCGTGGCACAAGGGGCTGAAGGTCGAGCAGATCTACGACTACTACACCGAGGTCGGTTTCAAGGACTGGGAGCACAAGCTGACGGGGGCCCCGGTGCTGAAGGCCCAGCATCCCGAGTTCGAGATGTGGAACCAGGGCATTCACGCCCGCGCCGGCGTGGCGTGCGCCGACTGCCACATGCCTTACATGCGAGTGGGCGCCCAGAAGATCAGCGACCACCACGTGCGCAGTCCGCTGCTGAACATCGACCGCGCGTGCCGGACGTGCCACCCCGTGGACGGGGCCGAGCTGAAGGCGCGGGCCGAGCAGATCCAGGACCGCTTCTACGCGGCGCGTAACCGGGCGCTGGACGCGCTGGTGGACCTGATCGGCGACCTCGAGGCGGCGCGGTCCCAGGGACGGCCGGACGAGGAACTGGCGGCGGCGCGCGAGCACCAGCGGCGGGCGCAGTTCTACGTCGATTTCGCCGAGGCCGAGAACTCGACCGGCTTCCACGCCCCCCAGGAAGGCCTGCGCATCCTGGCCGAGTCCATCGACCATTCGCGCCTGGGCCAGCTGGCCTTGCGCGGCTTCGTGCCGCCCGTTCGGGCCGGTGCTCCCGAGTCATCCGGGGACCTGGTGGCGGCTCCCTGACCGACCCCTCCGGTTCTGGCGGGGCCGCCGCGGCTTCGCGGGCCAACGTCGTCCACGGGAGACCGACCCGCGCTGCCTGTGCTACCATGCAACCCCCGATGCGGGCTCGAGTCTGGGAGTCACTTCATGAACATCAAGATCTGGCTTCATTGGTGCGCGTCGCTCCTCGCGGTGTCGGCGCTGTCGGCTCCGGCCGTCGGACAGGGGGTCGGCGGTCTGGAGGTCGGGATTGCCGGCATGCTGGGCGTCGGCAGGGAAGGCCAGGTGGACAGCAAGGAACTGGGCTCCCAGGACGGCGATCTGGATCCGACCGGGGGGTTTGGAGTCCACGTGTTCTACCCGGTGGCCACCTTCCCGGGAAACGGCGGCCTGGACCTGGGGGGCCGGATTGCGGCGCTGTGGTGGCAGGCCCAGGACGCGATCCCCGCGAATGTGCCCGTGGCCGACCACGGCACCCTGATCGATCTGTCCATCGTGGCGAAGCCGCG
>JARKOL010000268.1 GCA_029975745.1 Myxococcota bacterium
GCAGTACTCCAGCACCCGCTGCGGCAGGTAGCCGGAATCAACGCACGTCGCCGCGGCCCGCAGTTCCCGGCCGTCCCGCGTCCGCCACACCCGGCGCACCACCGCGTCGTTGCGGGCCCAGGCGTCAACATCCCGCGGGTCGCTCAGGATGACCGCGTAGTCCAGGATCCACGCCTCCCAGCCCAGGCCCCAACCGACTGTAATTGTTTCGATTCTGTTGTCCTGGACGTCCGTCGCGCAGGTGATCGTCCGGACTCCCTCGGGAATCGCCTCCCCCCAGTCGGGTTCAACGCGGTCGGCCAGCTCGTGGGCGTCGATGGCCTCGCCCGGCTCCGAGAACGTCTGGGCCAGGCGCACGTTCACGAAGGAGCGCAACTTGTCGACGCTGCCGGTCTTGGCGACCGCCGTCGCCGCCTCCCATTCCGCCGCCACCTCGGCCCACGACAGCCAGCCGAGCGGCGCATAGAGGCAGTTCAAGTTGAACGACCTGATCAGCCCCCCGCCCAGGTCCGGACGCGACGCCACCCAGCGCCCCGCCGGCAGGAAGGTGTTCTTGTCGGTTTCGTCCCAGGCCGCCCCGCAGTGCCGGCAGACGTAGTGCGCCTCGTCGGGGCGGCCCGGGGTCCAGACCAGCCGGTACGCCTTCGTCTCGGGGTCACGCCACTCGAGCGGCTGGAACTCCCCACACCGGGGGCACGGGACGTGGAAGTATCGCTGGTCGCCCCGCAGGAACCACTCGTGGATCTCGGAGTCATTCTCCACGGTCGGGGTCGAGCAGATGTACGCCTTCCGCGCCGCGCCGAAGGTCGTCTGCCGCGCCAGAACCAGGGACACGCCCGCGCCCTCGTAGCCGACGTTCGATTTCCAGCGATCGACCTCGTCCATCGCCACGAATTTCGCGGGGATCCGGCACAGGGCCGACGCGGAGTGGGCACCGACAATGCGCAGCCGACCGCCGGGAAACCACTTCCCGAGGACCGTCTCGCTCTTCTGCCGGGACACCGGGTTGCGGACGCGCTCGCGCAGCAGCGGTGTCGCGTGGATCATGGTGTCCAGGTTGTCCTTGCTCCAGTCTCGGGCGTTCAAATCGGTGTCGAGGGCGATCAGCATCCGGGCCGGGTAGTACCCTCCAGCGACCGCCAGGATCCAGTTCTCCGCGATCGTCGTCTTCGCGCCCGCCTGGGCCGCCGCCTCGTAAATGACCACCTGCGCCGGGTCGTCGGGGTGCAGCCTGTCCTGGATCTCGACGACGTACGGCGTCAGCGCCGACGAGTACATGCCAGGCACCGACGACGACTCGGCCGGGATCACCCGGTTCGCCTCGGCGATGGCCGTGATCGACAGCCTCGGACGCGGCGCGACCGCGTCCGACCCGGCCCGGCGCATCTCCCGCAGCGATTCCTCCCAGACCATCTGTTCATCGGGCAGCGTCGAATCCATTCGCCATCTCCTTCAGGATTGCCTCGACCTCGGCCTGCAAGGTGGTCCGGATCGCCGGGGCGTCCAGGCCGACCAACCTGTTCGCCAGACGAAGCGGCATCGCCTCCAGCGTCGCCCGGGCCGCCGCCAGCGTGTCCGCGTACGCCTGCACCGCCTGGGCCTTGGGGATCAGCTCCCCGGTGCGTTCCCGCAGGCGAAGCTGGCCCAGTTTCGCCTTCACCGCCTCGGACAGGACCCGGGCGCGCAGCAGTTTCCCCGCGTCCCCGGGCGCACCGACCAGGCCCGCGTCGCCCCGGTCGTCGTACGCCCGGTCCACCCGGGGGGCCGGTCGGGGCATCGCGGCAGGCGGCTCGGGCAGCAGCGGAGCCCCCGCAAACACCCGGTCCGGCCTGCCGCCCCGCAGCGGGTCCGTCGTGGCGTTGCGCCGCGCGATCGTCGCGGCCACGTCCAGCGAGCCGTCGGGGCGGTTCACGACCTGGCCCCGCGCCCCGATCCGGTCGAAGGTCCGCTCCGACACCCCCAGCGCCGCCGCTCCCTCGGCGATGCTGTAACTGCTGCCGTCCGTCGCCTTGCGTCCCATCGCGTCACCCGCTCACGTCATTGACGCCATTGACGCCACGATTCGCGCCATTGACGCCGCAATAATTCAGGGTCCACCGCTACCGACTGATCGCCGCCTCCGGGACCCCCGGTACGCCGCCGGCTCTCCTAGGACCCAGGGGGGGGGACCGGTCCCCCGGGGTCGCTCCAGGCCACTCCAGGACACTCGGTGTCCTCCTCCGGAACCGGCTCCGACCCCGCCTCGATGTCCCAGGGTCCGAGGCAGTCGCCACAGACCAACTCGCCGCCCGGCAACCGCTCCGCACCTGTCCCGACCCACACCACCCGCCCGCACCGCTCGCACCACCCGTGCGACCGCGTGGTCGCGCTCGCGAGCGTCGCCGCCCGCTCCTCCAGCAGGTACGCCCGGACCTCGTCGTGCCGGCCCTGGATGGCGGCCACGACGGTCTCGGTCATGACCGCCGCGTTGCCCGCGCACCGCACGCGCCCACCGGCGTCCAGCGTCACGACGCCCCCGGCCTCGCGAAGGCGTTCAAGGATCTGCCCGAGCCTCATGCCTCCCCTCCCCCCAGCACCTCGTCGAACTCCGGGAACTCGACGTCACTGGCCAGGCGCTTCCCCGGCGGGACCGCCTGCCCAGATGCCCCATCGCTTGCCGGCCGCAG
>JARKOL010000111.1 GCA_029975745.1 Myxococcota bacterium
GGGCACACCGGCCCGCGTTCCCTCGCCCTGGATCGAACGAAATGCCTCGATCACGCGCATGGTGCGGATCCTAGAGCGTGCGGGTGGAACGTCAAGTCCCAGATCCGGCTTAGGGTCAGGTCCCTCGTTTGCATCCGCCGCAGCGGCATCGTAGATTCGGTCGGACGAGAGCATCGGTTCACTGCACGGAGGAGTCATGCGCTTTGCGACGATCGCCCGAAACTGGCGGCCGACGACGGTCCTGGTACGTCAGGAGGGGCTCGTGGACCTGGAGGGCGTTGCCGGCCATCCCCTTCCCTGGGGGCGGACGCTGATTGCCGCATGGGAGGACGACGACGCGGACCTGCTCCGAGTGGCACGCCAGGCCAGCGAGGCTCCCGCGCAGGGACTGCCGCTGATCGCGTCGGACGCGGTGACGTTCCTTCCGCCGGTTCCCGACGCTCGACAGATCCTGGCGGTTGGCCTGAACTACCGTTCCCACTGTGCCGAGCAGGGGCGGGAGCCCCCTTCCCGCCCGATGTTTTTCGCGAAACTGGTGTCCGCGTTGTCGGGGCACCGTGCGCCGATCCCGGCGTGGCCGGTGACGTCCCAACTGGACTTCGAGGGCGAACTGGCGGTCGTGATCGGCCGGGGAGGGCGCGGGATTCCCTTGGGGTTCGCGGCCACCCATTGCTTCGGCTATACCATCGCGAACGACGTGACCGCGCGTGACCTGCAACGCGACGATCGCCAGTGGACCCGCGCGAAGGGCCTGGACGGCTTCTGTCCGATGGGGCCCGTCCTGGTGACGCGCGACGAGGTGGCCGATCCGGACGCCCTCCGGATCCGCACCTGGGTGGACGGCGAACTGCGGCAGGACGCATCGACCGCGGACATGGTGTTCGGGATCGACGCCGTGGTCTCGGCGGCCTCCCAGGCGTTGACGCTGCTTCCCGGGGACATCCTGATGACGGGAACCCCCGCCGGTGTCGGCCTGTTCTCGACGCCGCCGCGGTTCCTGGCGCCCGGCAGTCAGGTCTGCATCGCGATCGACGGCCTGGGCGAACTGGTCAACCCGATTTGCCACGCGCCTGGGCGTTGACAATCACGTCCCCCGGGTTCTAGGATAGGCCGGCCGACACAAAGGGTCAGCCACGGTCTTTCCCAACCCAGACGGAGTCACCATGGCCCCCAGACGGCGGCAAACCAAGTTCATCTTCGTCACCGGCGGCGTCGTTTCCTCGATCGGCAAGGGCATCAGCGCGGCGTCCATCGCGGCGATCATGGAGGCCCGCGGCCTCAAGGTCACCCTGATGAAACTGGATCCCTACCTGAACGTCGATCCCGGCACCATGAACCCGTTCCAGCATGGCGAGGTCTTCGTCACCGACGACGGGGCCGAGACCGACCTGGACCTGGGCCACTACGAGCGCTTCTCGTCGGCCGTGATGACGCACCACAACAACGTGACGTCCGGCCAGATCTACTGGAGCGTGCTGGAGCGCGAGCGCCGCGGCGACTACCTTGGCGGTACCGTCCAGGTCATCCCGCACATCACCGACGAAATCAAGGTCCGCATCCTGAAGATTGCCGAAGGCACCGACCTGTGCATCGTCGAGGTCGGCGGCACCGTCGGCGACATCGAGAGCCAGCCGTTCCTGGAGGCCATCCGGCAGATGCGTCTGGACCTGGGGCGCGAGAACGCCCTGTTCGTCCACGTGACGTACGTACCCTACATCCGGACGGCCGGCGAACTGAAGACCAAGCCCACGCAGCACAGCGTCATGTCGCTGCGCGAGATCGGCGTCCAGCCGGACATCATCATCTGCCGGTCGGAGCGGCCGATGCCGCCCGAGGTCAAGCGCAAGATCAGCCTGTTCTGCAACGTCCCGCCCGAGAACGTCGTGGCGGCGGTGGATGTGCCGTCCGTGTACGAGATTCCCGTCGCGTTCGCCGAGGAGGGGCTGGACCAGCGCATTACCGACCAGTTGAACATCTGGGCCCGCGAGGCGAACCTGGCCGACTGGAAGCGCATCGTCGAGCGGATTCGCAACGCCAAGCCCGAGGTCACGATCGCGATTGTCGGCAAGTACGTGGACCTGGTCGAGTCCTACAAGAGCCTGAACGAGGCGTTGCTGCACGGCGGCATTGCCAACGCCTGCAAGGTCAAACTGCGCTTCATCGAGGCCGAGGATCTGGAGAAGGCCGAGGATTGCGCCGCGCTGCTGTCCGGTGCCGACGGCATCCTGATCCCGGGCGGCTTCGGCACCCGTGGGACCGAGGGCAAGATCCGCGCGATCACCTGCGCGCGCACCCAGAAGGTGCCGTTCCTGGGCATCTGCCTGGGGCTGCAGTTGGCGACCATCGAGTTCGCCCGGCACGTGTGCGGCAAGGACGACGCCAACTCGACCGAGTTCAACGAGCACTCGGCCTATCCGATCGTCGATCTGTTGCCCGAGCAGCGCGGCGTCACCCAGATGGGCGCGACGATGCGTCTGGGGGCGCATCCCTGCGAACTGCTGGAGGGCAGTCTTGCCGGGCGCCTGTACGGCGGCACCGCTATTTCCGAACGCCACCGGCATCGATACGAGGTCTCCAACGATCTGCTGAAGCCGCTGGTCGATGGGGGCTTGATCGTGTCGGGCATCCACACCGGGGATCGGGCCGCCTCTTCGCCGGCACTCCCGGACGGGCGACAGGGGCTGGTCGAGGTGATCGAACTGGCGAACCATCCCTTCTTCCTCGCGAGCCAGTTCCACCCCGAGTACAAGTCCCGTCCTCGCGACCCGCACCCGCTGTTCAAGGGCTTCATTCAGGCGGCCCTGGCGTACCGCAACGCCCGCGTCGCGAATCCGGGGGGCAAGGAATGAATGGCTGGTTCCCGGCCGGGCTTGGGGTGGCCTGCCTGTTCGTTGTCGCGGGGTGCGCGACCACCCCCGTCGATGGCGACCACGAGCCGGAGCGGGCGTCCCGCCTGGTGACCGGCATCCTGATTCGGGATTCTTTGGACGCGCGTCCCGACGGCCGGGATCGGATCGATTGGCGTCGCTTCTCCCACTACGAAGAGGGCCAGGCGCACGTCGTGTTCTCGGTCGGCGATCGGTTCGGCCGCCGGGACTTCGTCGGCGTGATCTCGCTGCACACCGCGGACGGGACCCTGCTGGAGAGCCGGCGCGTGATCCCCGACGTCGTGGACTACGTGTTCTCGTTCCCGGTGGCGCGCGAGGTGCTGTACTTCTTCAAGTTCGAGGGCGAACAGGGACGCACGGACTACCAGGTCCAGACGCGCGTTGACCCGCCGGACCCCTGTGCCGCGTGCGGGCCGGACCAGGAATGCTGCAAGCCCACGAACCTTTGCTGTCCCGCGGGCTCTTCCTGCCGGGAGGGCGCCTGCCTGCCTCCCGATGCCTGCGTGCCTCCG
>JARKOL010000285.1 GCA_029975745.1 Myxococcota bacterium
CCGGAACCACGCGCGCCGACCAGACCGACGTCGTCATTTCCAGCCCCAGGAACCCGCCCTTCCACAACGGGATGTCCCCGCCCAGGCCCGCGACGAAGCCCGCGGCGGGCTTCGGGGTCACGACACCCGACATCGCCGTCCGGATGTACATCGGAAACGTCCCGAAATACCACTGGATGCCGGGCCGCAACGACACGACCGCCGGCTTCTCCACCGTCCACCACAGCCCCAGCCCGGGCACCAGCCACGACGCCCCGCGAAATCGCAACCCCAGGTCCAGGCCCATGCCGACGTTCGTGCGGTAGGTGCGGTCGGAGAACCTCAGAAATCCCTCGGAAAGTGACAACGATACGGGAACCCGGACCGCGCGCTCCCGGCGAACGTCCGGCCGCGCCTTCCCCGGGGTCACCGCGGCGGCCGGGGCCGCCGGCGCGTCGATCTGGACCAGACGCACCGGGACCGCCGTCGTGCCGCCGCCCGTGACCTCGACCGAGCGGTCGAACGACTGGTACCCGTTGCGCGTCACCTGGACGCGACACCGACCCCGCGGCACCGACAACGTGCCGGGCAGCCCGAACACCTCGGCGAACCCCCGCGCGCACGTCAGTTCCACCCGGGCCCCTTCCGGCGTGCCGGTCACCTGGATCGTGCCGTGGGACAGCACCAGATCGACCGTCACCAGCGCCGTCCGGTCGGCATAGACCACTTTGCTCGGCTCGGCCGCGTCGTAACCGGGCGCCGTCACCCGGATCCGGTACTCGCCGGGCGGCGCCTGCACCGGCCCGAACGGCAGCGAAGTCGCCAGCTTGCCCTTGTCCCCGAAGCCCGCGGGCCCGGTCACATCCACCCGCGCCCCCTTCGGGCTGCCCTCGACGGTCAGCTTGCCCAGTTCCGGCGCCACCGTGCCCACCTGGCGCACGGGCGCCGGCACCCCAGCCGAACCCATGTCGGGTGGCGGCGGCGGCGCGGCCCCGGCCCCGCCGGTCGATCCGCCGGCAGCCCCCGGCAGTCCCCCCGTGACCCGGCGCATCAGGCCGGCCGCCTGGGCCTCGACACGCTCGCCCAGGCTTTCCAGCCCCGGTTCGCGCAGCACCAGCGAATCCACCAGGCGCCCCGTCCGCGATTCGTACACCTCGACCGTCAGCGCCAACTGCGTCCCGAAATCCTTGACCACGCCGCCCACGACGTACGTCGCCTGCAGGCGACGCCCGATCTGGACCAGGCATTCCCCCGCCATGCAACGCAGCGCCTCGGGACCCACCAGGACCTCCATCGCCTCCCGGGTCATCACCCAGTACCGCATCGGGTCCAGGCCCCGTGCCGCCGCGCTGCGAAGCATGTCCGTCAGTACCTGAACCTCGCCCAGTTCCACACGCTTCGACTCGCTTGCCAGTTCCAGAACCGCAACCGGCTGCCGTTCCCCCGATGGCCCCGCGAACCCCAACCCCGGCGACAACAACGCCACAGCGACCCACAGACACGCCGCCAGCCACACCGCCAGCAACGCCGTGGGCACCTGGCCCACGCCCGCCCCAGCATTCCACCCGTCCCGAATTCGCTGTCGCATTCCAGGCATCCCACCCCCGAAACACCGCTCCTCGGCGTCGTGACGACCCGGACAACGGCGTCGTTCCGTTTCCTGACTGGCGCGATTATCGCGGCCGGAACGAACAGGGTCAACCTTGCAAGCTTTTCGCATCGCCTTCCACGTTGACTCGCCTGGCCGCGCGGGCGACGATACGGCACCCGAACGCCTGGGTGCTGCCGGGGTCGCTCTGTGGAGGTCCATGATGATGCGAGTGTGGTGGGAACGAGCGGCGCTGCCGGTCGCCCTGGTGCTGGCGCTGGCGGCGTGCGGAACCGGCCAGGGCAGTGGTTCCGACGTGGGTGGGACGCCCCCGGATGCGGCGTCCGCCGACGTCGTGGCGGATGCAGTCGTGGACCTTGGCGAACGCAATCCCGACGTGCCTGGGGAAACCGGGCCCGATACTGCACGGGATGTCTGGCCCGCCGACGGGGCGGCATCCGACCTGACGCTGCCGGACGACGATGGAACGCTCGATCTGGACGTCGGTCCCGCGCAGGATGTCCCGCCGGCCGTCGATGCGCCGGACCCGACGGACGCGCCGGACACCCAGTCTACGGCCGATGCCGAGGACGCCCCGGACGCGAGCGACAACCTGGAGCCCCAGGATGCCGCCGAAGACGAAGGGGCGCCCGCTTGCGGCGGTCTGGTCCACGGCACCGATCCGAACTGCCAGGACTGCCTGGACCTGGACTGCTGCGATGCATTTCGATCCTGCGCCCAGGACGCGACATGCCGAAGCTGCGTCGTGGACGGCGTGACATCGAACTGCATGGCCAACACGCCCTGGCTGGAAGCCGTGACCTGCATCGACGATCGATGTGCGACCGAGTGCGCCCCGCCGCCGGTGGGCCTGGTTTGCGACAGCGGCTTCGCCACGGGCGACGCGGAGTGCGGCACCTGCCTGACCGCAGGATGCTGCGACGCCTACCAGGGCTGCACGTCGGACCTTGCCTGCCTGCGCTGCCTGAATGACGAGACTGCCATCGGCTGCGACGCCAACACGCTGTACCGGGCGACCTTCGACTGCCGGGCCAGGGAATGCGCCGTGGCGTGCGACGTAGAGCCGCCGCCGGACCCCGGCGCCATCTGCACCTCGGGAATGTGGGCCATGGACGTCCCGTGCGGCAACTGCGCGGGCACAAACTGCTGCGAGTGGTTCCTGAACTGCGCCTATGACGCGGTGTGCAGGGCCTGCTGGGAAGGCACCTCGACCTTCGGCTGCACCGAGAACCCCTGGCTTGAGGCAGTCAAACAGTGCGTGTCGCGGGAATGCAACCCCACGTGCGGCGGCCTACTGGGTGGGACCTGCGGAACGGACACGTGGATTCCCGGAACCCAGGCGTGCAACGACTGCGCGCACGCCAACTGCTGCGGCCCCTACGGCGCCTGCACCGCGGACGACACCTGCCTGGGATGCCTCTTCAACCCGTCGGGCTGCGTCCCGAACGTGCTGCGCGACGCCGTGGACGCGTGCCTTGACACCGCCTGCGCCGATTTCTGCAATTGATCTGGGAGTGAAGTCGCGCGCCGTCGCCAGGCCGCGATGCTACCGGCACTTCTGGTCGCGTCGCTGGGTCGTCCGGTCGCAGACACCGAAGTTGTACGAGCAGTCGGTCAACCAGTCCCCGGTCTCGCCGCAGTTGGGAATGGCACCCGACCAGCCGGCCTTCGACACGTTGCAGGTCACCAGTTCCATCTTGCAGGTCCCGCCGTCCGGGTCCTGCTTGCTGGCGAAGTTGTTGCAGTCGTAGTCGAAGCTGTTGCACTTCGAGCGGATCGAGAAGTACGTCGTCTGGTTCGGGCGGACGTCCGCGTCCTGGTCGCAGCAGTCGCCGCCTCGCGAGGCCGTATAGCCCTCGATCTTCGGCTGGCCGGCGCAGATGCAGTGGAAGTCCGTCTCGGACGTCACGCCGTAGGTGTCCTTGTCGTTATCGACGTAGTACTTCGTGCAGCCCTCGGCGTCCTCCTCGTCGGTGAATCCGTCGCAGTTGTTGTCCTTGCCGTCGCACGTCTCGACCGCGTCCTCGTGAACCGTGTCGTCGTCGTCGTCGCAGTCCCCCAGGACATCGACCGGATGGTCCGCGTCCGGGGCGCACAGGCAGGCCCCGGTGCCCTCGGCGCCGTGCCCGTCCTCGTCGCTATCGGCATAGTGCTCGACGCAATCCAGCGCCGGCGCCTCGTCGGTCGCGTCGTTGCAATTGTCGTCCTTGCCGTTGCAGCGCTCGTCGGCGCCCGGGTGGGCCAAGGCGTCGTCGTCGTCGCAGTCGCCGCCAACAATGGCGGTGTACGGGGCCACGGGCGCGCACAGGCACTTGTAATCGACCGAAGTCGCCGAGTAGCCGTCCCCGTCGTGGTCGGGCAGGTACGAGTTGCATCCGGGGGTGTTCGGGTCATCGATCGTCCCGTTGCAGTCGTCGTCCAGCCCGTTGCATGTCTCGAGCCCCGCCGCGCCGTCGTTCGGAGTGCAGGTGGGCACCTGGCCGTCGATGCACCCGGGGGTCGTCACCATGCAGACGCCCTGGCCGCACGAAACCTCGGGCAGTTCCTCGTCGGTCTGGCCGTCGCAGTCGTTGTCAAGACCGTCACAGACCCACAATCCACCGCCTGGTTCGAGCGCACTCCTCTCGGGACGGTCTTTGCGACGTATACGGGGTGCCAGCGGTCACTTGCGAGCCGCAATCAGGCCGATCAGCCCGTTACACCCCGGGATCGGCACCTCCAGGCGCCCAT
>JARKOL010000286.1 GCA_029975745.1 Myxococcota bacterium
CCGGAACCACGCGCGCCGACCAGACCGACGTCGTCATTTCCAGCCCCAGGAACCCGCCCTTCCACAACGGGATGTCCCCGCCCAGGCCCGCGACGAAGCCCGCGGCGGGCTTCGGGGTCACGACACCCGACATCGCCGTCCATCACCGCCACCGACCTGCGGCAGGCCCTCCGGGACGCCCTGGCGCGCATCGCACCTCTGTAGGGTCACGCGTCGCTGCGGTCGGGCAGAGGGTCAAATCACCAAAGAGCCGAAGGAAACATCACGGTCTCCGGAACTCCGCTACCGCACGCAACGAACGTGATTGCGTGCACTGGTGGCGTAGCTCAACTCGCCGTCGCTGAAGTCGATGAGAAGCCCGTCAGCGAAGTATCGGTAAGGCGACGAAGACCAGTACCAACTGCATGTTCCAGACAGTTCCCCCGGCCAGTGGCATCCGTCCGCCGGACCTGACCAAGAAGAACAACCTCTGCACGAACTGTCTCGGCAGTCATCCCACGAAAGACAGGAATCCGTCACCCCGCAACTGCCGCCCACCTGGGTGGCCGCACATCCCCGAATCAGGCTCCGAAGTTCGCTGATGGTCGGAAGACGCCAACCCCCTCCCGCCAAGGAGAGCGAAGCACAGTAGGATTTCGCATCTTTCGAGTTCTTCCTCCCCGAGTACGGCGGATCCTGCCACGTGAGTCCGGACATGGGGTCAGCCCAAAGGATGAACTCATCCTCCCCCGTCGCCATGTACAGCAGATCCGCCTCGCCAGGACCACACCCCAAGCCCAGCCCCAGAGACACCACCGCCGCCACGCGCACCGCAACCGCACGGTTCATGTCCCGAACCCCCTGCCCGACCCTAGAACGCATGGCCGATGCCCAGCCGGAATTCCACCGGAACCACGCGCGCCGACCAGACCGACGTCGTCATTTCCAGCCCCAGGAACCCGCCCTTCCACAACGGGATGTCCCCGCCCAGGCCCGCGACGAAGCCCGCGGCGGGCTTCGGGGTCACGACACCCGACATCGCCGTCC
>JARKOL010000115.1 GCA_029975745.1 Myxococcota bacterium
GGTCGACACGACGACAGGCGAGGTACTGCCATGACGCTGACCCGTGAACAACTCGTCGTGCTGTGTGAACGCCGCGACATGGGCATCGTCGCTGATGCCGCGAGCACGCACCTGGACGCCCGGCGACTGCTCACCGGTATCCCGCCCGAACAGATCGCCGTGCTGAGCGCCGACGGCCGGCGGGCCGTCCAACAGATGGTGGAGGCGAACCTGGGTTTGGTCGGGCTGGTCCTGGCTCGCCACGCCAAAGGCAGGGACACAATCAGGGACGACTTGTTCCAAGAAGGCGTGATCGGACTGATCACCGCGGCGTGGCGTTACGACCCCACCCGGACCACGTTCAGCACCTACGCCTACCCCTACGTGCGGGGCGCTGTCTTGACGTCCTTGTTGACCGGCGCCGGTGAACTGCACCTGCGACCTGGCCAGGCCAAAGACATCATCAAAGTCCGCCGCGCCGGACTCGAACTGGAGTCCACCGGACGCCCCGCCAGCCCCGCCGCGATAGCCGCGGAACTCGGACGGCCCGTCAAGGAAATCAGCGAGATCATGAGTTACACCCGCCACTTCGGCCTCAGCGCGAAAGGCCCCGAGGCCGCCGACACCTCTGAACGCGCCCTGGCCGCCTTCGACGAAGTCCTCCGGCTCGACGTCGCGCGACACGTCCGGATGCTGCCGCCGCTGGAACAACAAGTCATCGACCGGCTCTACGGGCTGAACGGGCAGACACCCAGCACCCGACAGACGATCGCCGAAGACCTGGGAACCAGCGTGACCAACCTGCGACGGATCGCCATCAGCGCACACGCGCACCTCCGCAAACTGATGGACCGCCCAGAAAGCCAGCCCGTCCCCGGTTTGCCCAAACCGACGTTCGGCGCGGGGCGGATCGTCCCGGGCGCGCATAGACCCGAACACCGTTCCACTGTGAGTAAGCCAGTCGGACGCGCAGCCCCACGTCTCTGACCGTGGCTGCTGGATCCCCGGGGATCAACAAGCGGTTGATTTGCGCGGATTCTCCTGGATACTCGCGCTCGGCGCCAGCAGCTGTCCTGCTCGCCCGTGTCCCCGACGGAAGTGACCAGGCTCGCGGCCCGGTCAGCGGGGGCAGCGCTCGATAATCGGCCTTCCGG
>JARKOL010000295.1 GCA_029975745.1 Myxococcota bacterium
ACACCTTCGAAACGGCGCTGGCCGCCGGGGCGTGCTCGATGGGCGCCGACGTGATCCTGGTGGGTCCCATCCCGACACCGGGCGTCGCCTACCTGACCGGCTCGATGCGCGCCGACGCGGGCGTCGTGATCTCGGCGTCCCATAACCCGTTCGAGGACAACGGCATCAAGTTCTTCGGCACCGATGGGTTCAAGCTGCCCGACGAGGTCGAGGCGCGAATGGAGGCGCTGGTGCTGGACCCCTCCGGCCTGCCACCGGTGGCCACGGGGGCCGGGTTCGGCAGGGCTTCCCGGATGGACGACGCCCTGGGGCGCTACTGCGTTCACCTGAAGTCGGAGCTGCCTCGCCAGTTGTCGCTGGACGGGCTGCGAATCGCAATCGACTGCGCGAACGGCGCCGGGTATCGGGTCGGCCCGATGGTGTTCGAGGAACTGGGCGCAGAGGTCGTCGCGCTGGGCGTGGATCCTGACGGCACCAACATCAACGAGAACTGCGGAGCCCTGCACCCCGAGGCGCTGGGACGACTGGTGGTCGAACGCCGCTGCGACCTGGGAATCGCCCTGGATGGGGACGGCGACCGGCTGATCCTGACCGACGAGCGTGGCCGGGTCGTGGACGGGGACGTCGTCCTTGCCATCTGTGGCGAATACCTGGCGAAGCGCGGTCAGTTGCGGGGCGGAGGCGTGGTCGGCACGGTGATGTCGAACTACGGGCTCGAGGTGGCCCTGGCACGCCTGGGGCTGACGTTGGCACGGACGGACGTGGGCGACCGCTACGTGGTCGAAAGGATGCTGGCCGACGGCTACAACCTGGGCGGCGAGCAGTCGGGCCACCTGCTGTTCCTGGACCACGCGACCACCGGGGATGGCCTGATGTCCGGCCTGAAGATCCTGGAAGTCATGCTGACCCAGGACCGGCGCCTGTCCGACCTGGCCTCGACATTCGAGCGCTATCCCCAGGTGGTCCTGAGCGCCAAGGTCCGCGAGCGAACCCCCGTCGAGGACTTGCAGCACACCAGCGCGGTCATCGCCGAGGTCCGTTCGGCGCTGACGGGCAAGGGACGTGTCAACGTCCGCTACTCGGGCACGTCGGCCCTGCTGCGCGTGATGGTCGAGGGCGAGGACGAGGGACGGGTCCGGTCGCTGGCCGAACGCATCGTGGCCGCCGCCGGCGAGGACGGGATCCTGGCCTAGGATCAACGCATTCGGAGACCACGGCGGGCGACCGCCTTCATCAGGGAGCATTCGAACCATGGAACGCATCCGCCTGGGCGTCAACGTCGATCACGTCGCCACCATTCGCGAGAACCGCGGCACCCGATACCCGGACCCGGTGACCGCCGCCGCCTTGTGCGAACTGGCCGGGGCCGACCAGATCACGATCCACCTGCGGGAGGACCGGCGACACATCCAGGAGCGGGACGTCCGCATCCTGCGCCAGACGGTCCAGACCGAACTGAACCTGGAACTGGCGGCGAACGAGGATGTCCTGGACATCGCCTGCGAGGTACGGCCCGACCTGGCGACGCTGGTTCCCGAGCGACGCCAGGAACTGACGACCGAAGGCGGCTTGGCCGTTCTGGGGCGCGAGGCCGAGGTCGCCGCGACCGTGCGGCGCCTGAAGGACGCGGGAATCCGGGTCAGCCTGTTCATCGCCCCGGACCCGGCCACGGTGCGCGCGTCGGTCCAGTGCGGCGCCGACCAGATCGAGATCCATACAGGGTTCTACGCCGATTCCCACGGGCTGCGTCGGGAAGAGGAGCTGGCGCGCATCGTCGAGGCGGTCGAGGCCGGCAATGCCCTGGGGATCGCGGTGGCGGCCGGCCACGGACTGGACTACGTCAACACGCGCGAGATCTGCAGGATCCCTGGCGTCCAGGAACTGAACATCGGTCACGCGATCGTGGCGCGGGCACTGTTCACGGGGATGGACCAGGCCGTGCGCGAGATGATTGCGATCCTCCGCGAGGAAGAGGCCACGCGGATCTAGCGGCGTCCCGACCGCCCTACTGCTGGGGCTTGGCCTCGCACACCACCGGCTGGCCCCGAACGCACAGATCTTCCGGGTCCAGGGGCTCCCCCGACAGACGCGCGAGGATCCAGTCCCGCTGGGTCACGATCGACCACAGGGGCCCCTCGACGTGCGACGCGTTCGCGCACTCCAGGTACTGCACGCGCTGTCCCTGGGCGCACAGCGCATCGAACGACAGCCGTTCGGCCGCCGTATCGACCAGTTCGTCCAGTTCACCCAGAACGAACAGCACCGGACTGTCGTCCGCCCGCGCCACCGACGTGGTCACCAGCGAGTTCTCGCGCAGGTAGCAGCCGTAGGGCTCGGTCGCGTCCAGGCCGTTCTGCTGCATCGAGTCCAGGAAGGACGCCGTGAACAACTGCTCCAGCGAGTTCACGTCCCGGAAGGGATTGGCGCCGCCACAGTTGGTGTCCAGGAACTGGGGCAGCGACGTCGCCAGGTGCAGGGGATCGTCGTCCGTCAGCAGGTCGGTCAGGGCGGCATCGTCACGGTACCAGCGGGTCGCCTGGATCAGGAACACGCCCAGCAGCGCGGTGCGCCCGTCCAGTTGGGCCAGCGCCGTGGTCGCCTGCGCGGTCAGGTTGGCCGGAGGCACCAGGGCGGCCACGCCCGGTACGTCGAACTCGGGCGCGTAGTAGGGGGCATAGCGCCCCATGAACAGCGCCGCATGCCCGCCCTGGGAGCCGCCCCAGGGCACCACCTGCCAGTCGGGTTCGACCAGGCCGGCCAGTTCCCCTTGCAGCAGCGAATGCGCGGCCCGAACGGCGTCCCACGAGGCAATCGCCGTGGACTCGCCGATCAGGTAGGTCTGGAACATGGTGGACGGCTCGCCCATGCCGGCCATGCCGATGTAGTCGGGTGCGACGGCCACGAAGCCCAGGGCCGCCACCACGCCGGCCTGGCCCTTCCCGTCCAGGCCCCGCGACGGGGCGCAGGCGTCGGAAAACCCGGTGGTTCCATGCAGCCAGGCCACGGTCGAGAAGTCGCGCCGACCGGCCGGATCGACCGGGATTGCCAGCACCGACGTCGCCTCGACGGGAACGCCCCGGTCCTGGGTGGTGTACCGATAGGTGAAGACGCGCACGCCGTAGGGGACCGGCGACAGGTGCGGATAGCCGAAGTTCCCCAGCAAGCCGTCGATAATCTCGGCGTCCAGCGCCAGCATCTCGTCTTCTTCCCATGCGACGACCTGGCCCATCTGGTCGAAGGGAAGCCACGCGTAGGGCTCCTGGTCACAGGCTCCCGGCGTCAGCGGAACGGGGTCACGAACCTCGCGCCCCGGATCCACCGCGTCGTTCGCATCGGGGTCCTGGACATCCTGAATGGACGTGTCGGGCGACTCCCCGTCCGGCAGCGCGTCGGACATCGGGACGTCCGACTCCTCCACGTCGCGGTCCACGGCATCGATGCAGCCGATGATGTCGCCCTCGGCATCGGACGGCGCGTCCACGGCGGGAACGTCGGTCTGGACCGCATCGGGCGTGCCCTCGGTCGTGCCGCCACAGCCCAGTGCCAGTGCCAGCACCAGGGGTGCGGCGCGTCGAACGAATCGGAATCCGGGATTCATGTGCCTCCGTTTGCTTCGGCTGGACGAGTGGGGTCAAGCCATCCGGTCGTAGGCCCGTTGCGCCGCCTCCAGCACGCGATCGCCGGTCCTGCGCCCAAAGAAGTTCATCGCGTTCTCGTACACCGCCATGCCCAGGTGCGACTTCGGCGGGGCCTTGTCGTATTCGGCATGCAGGTGCAGGTAGCCCAGGTAGCCGTTCGTCTGGGACGCCGACACCGGACAATCGATGCCCAGACGCCGGGCATGCGCCTTGGCCGCCAGCCCGATCCCGACGCCCAGGTCGGCCTGGAACCCGGCGATCCCGAAACGGCCCAGGCGCATGGCGCTGACCCTGGCCTTTCGGGGCACGGGCGCGACCAGGCGGTTGACCGCCGCGCGCAGGGGCAGGTCCAGCCGCCGACGCCAGGCCTGGTCCAGGAAGAACGGCCGCGAATCGGGAGCCCCCGCGTCCCACTCCTCGCAATGGAAGCGGAGCGGGCCGCCCGCCGGCGCCGCCCCCCGGGCCAGGGTCGTCACCGCGATCGCCAGGGGTTCGGACATCAGTTCCAGGTTGTGGTCGGCGGTCATCCCCGGTTCCTGGGGGAACAGCACGTCCACCCCGCCCAGGCTGCCCTGGACATAGACCGCGAACCCGTGGTCCCGGCGCAGGCGGCGATTGACCTCGCCCGGAAAGTCCGCCGAAATGGCGTGGTGCTCGCGCTCGGACACGATCACCGGATGGGCCGAGTAGCTCCAGACGACGGCGTCGTCCTGGGCGCGAACCAGACGCAGCACGGTCAGTTCCTCGTCCCGGGGGCCATCGGGGTCGCGTCGATTGCCGTTGAGGCCCGGCAGCGTGCCCGCCGTGACCCGCGCCTGTGCCGGAGCCAGGTCCGCCAGGGCGCCCCGGGCGGCGCGCTCGCCCGCGTCAATCAGGTGGCGCAGCATCCAGGGCCGGTAGTCCCCCAGGAAGCGCCGCCCCAGGAACGTGTCCCAGAAGCCGCCAACCGACGAATGCGTATGCGTGGCGTGAACCAGCAGGTTGACCCCGAAATCGACCAGCCGAGAGCGCAGCCCCTGGTACAGTTCCTCGAACACCATCAACAGGTCGTAGGACACCAGCACGACCCGCTGCCCCGCCTGCTCGAAGGCCACCGCACGGACCATCAACGGGTCCCGAACCCGGTTCGACAACCGTTCGTTCCAGTGCGTGTAGCCCGCCAGCGGAACCGGTTCGGCGGGTGTGAACTCGACCTCGGCCCATCCGGCCCGCAGGCCGTCATCCAGGGAATGCGTCATCGGTGTCCCCCACCCATGCGACGCGGGCAGTGTAGCAGGTTGCACCGTCGCCGCAAGGCTGCTAAAGTACGCGCCGTTTTCCGATCGGCTGGCGCCGACGCATCAAGGAGAGAACGAATGAAGGTCGAACGCGAGGACCTGGGCGGTCTGAAGTATCGGTTGACGGTCGTGGTCGAGGCGGCGGACGTCCGCAAGCACCGGGAGCGCCTGGCGCGCGCCTACAGTCACCACGTCAACCTTCGGGGGTTCCGCCCCGGCAAGGCGCCGATCGAGATGGTCATCCGGCAGTTGGGGCCCAGCCTGGAGCTGGAAGTGCAGGAATTCTCGGTCGGCCAGGCCTTCCAGGATGCGCTGAAGGAGCACGCGCTGAAGCCCTCGACCGAACCCAAGGTCGATATCCAGTCGCCCGGCGAGGACGGTTCGATCCGGTTCACGGCCGAGTTCGAGTCGTATCCGGCCGTCGAGGTCAAGGACTACCTGGGCATCGAGGTCGAGACGCCGACGGTTCCCGAGACGTCGGAAGAGGATGTCGAGGGCACGCTGGAGCGGATGCGCCAGTCCCGCCGGAAGTTCGAGGACCGTCCCGAGGACTCGGTGGCCCACGAAGGCGACATGATTGTGTGCGAACTGGAACTGCGGTCCGAGGATGGGGAAGCCGTTCTGCAGGAACGCCGCGAGACCCGCGTCATGGTGGGCAGCGACGACGAGCCCATCGTCGAGATTGGCCGGACGCTGCTGGGCCTGAAGGCCGGGGAAACGAAGGACGTGACGGGCAAGGTCGGTCGGCTGGCCGCCCGCGTGCTGGAGCGCTCCATGAAGAAGCCCGCGGCGACCGACGAGGCCGCCGAGGGCGAGGCTCCCCAGGCCGAGGAGACCCCCGAGGAAACGCCCGTGCCCGAGACCGCGATGGCCCGGGTCGAGGTCAAGCGGGTGCTGGTCAAGGTGCTGCCGGAACTGGACGACGCGTTCGCCAAGGAGTTCGGCGGCGAGATGACGCTGGAAGGGCTGCGGGCGCAGATTCGCGAGCGTCTGGACACGCAGCGGGCCGAGCAGGTCAAGGACGCCTGGCGCGAGGCGGTCGTTTCGGCGGTGCTGGCCGCGAACCCGATCGAGATGGGCGCGGACACGATCCAGCGCGTCGCCGAGGCGGCCCAGGCCGAGGCGTTGGAGCAGTTGCTGCCCAACATGCCGGCCGAGGAGCGGGCGAAGCTGGGCCTGAGCATGCCGAAGGAGCAGGGGCTGGAAGAGGCGCGTCGGAACCTGGCCCGCGCCGTCATCCTGCAGGCGATTGCCGAGAAGGAGGGGGTCGAGGTGTCGGAGGACGACATCAATGCCCACCTGGCCGGCCTGGCGGCCCAGCATCGGATGCCCCTGCCCCGGCTGCGCGCCCAGTTGAAGGAAGAGCAGATTGACTCGCTGAAGCGGCGGCTGCAGCTCGACAAGGTGCTGGACATGATCCAGCGGTATGCCGTCGCCAAGGCTCCCGCGGCCGATGCCGCTGCCGCCGCCGAAGCGGTCGAGCCCGCCCCCGCACCCGAGGTTGTCCCCGAGCCCGCGCAGGAAGCGGCCCCGGCCGAGCCTGCTGCCGAGGAAGCGTAATGAGCGTGTGGATCCCGACCGTCGTCGAACAGACGCACCGCGGCGAACGCGAATGGTCCGTGTTCTCGCGGCTGCTGAAGGACCGGATCATCTTCCTGGGCTGGCCCATCTCCGATGACCTTGCCAGCGTCATCGTCGCCCAGCTGCTGTTCCTGGAATCCGAGGACGCCGAGAAGGACATCTACCTCTACATCAACTCGCCGGGCGGGTACGTCCACTCGGGCCTGGCGATCTACGACACGATGCAGTACGTCAAGTGCCCGATCACGACGATCTGCATCGGCCAGGCGGCCGGTCTGTCGGCCCTGCTGGTGGCCGCCGGAACCCCGGGGCGGCGCATGGCCCTGCCCCACGCGCGGATGCTGCTGCATCAGCCGCTGGGGTCGTTCTCGGGCCAGGCGGCGGACGTGGACATCCAGGCGCGCGAGATCCTGTTCCTGAAGCGCCAGATCACGGAACTGCTGGCCCGCCACAGCGGCCAGGAGGTCGAGAAGGTCTCGCGGGACTCGGACCGCAACTTCTTCCTGGGCGCCGAACAGGCCCGCGAGTACGGTCTGATCGACAACGTGATCGATCGCCGGATCCCTTGATTTCCCGGGGCAATCTTTCCCTTTGACAGTCCACAACGTCTGGAATAAGGTTCGCGCACGAAGCAGGGCGCCGGAAAGGCCGACGCCGCTGGCGCCCAGCGCCGGGAGGATTCCATGAACAGGACGATGAAGGGTTTGGTCGTGGTGGTTGGCCTGGTGGCGGTTGCCGCCGTGGGCTGCAAGGGCAAGACCGCGACCCCGAAGGACGGCTTCGCCGCCTGGGTGGCCGCGATCGAGAAGTGCGATGTGGAGGCGATCAAGGCCGGCCTGACCAAGCCGTCGGTCGAGCGGCTGGACGCGATGGTGGCCCAGTTCTCGCAGTTCATGCCGCCGGAAAAGCAGAAGGACTTCGACCTGTACAAGGAGATCTGCAAGGGCTTCCAGCCCGGTTCGGTCAAGTTCGTGTCCGAGAAGCTGGACGACAACGGCACGACCGCGCTGATCACCTACTCCAAGGACGGCCGCGAGCTGGAAGCGCCGATGCGCCTGGAAGAAGGCGTCTGGCGTCTGGACATGGTCGGCATGATGACGCGCGCCGCGACGATGCAGCCCCCGGCCCCTGCCGAGGCGCAGGAAGCGCCCGCCGAGGCGCCCGCCGCCGCCGTTGAAGAGGCTCCCGCGGCCGAAGCCGCCCCGGCCCAGGAAGAGGCCCCGGCCAAGGAAGAGGCGCCCGCTCAGGAATAGCCCGTTCCCCCACACGCCCCTTCCCGCCGGGAACCTGGCGAACA
>JARKOL010000299.1 GCA_029975745.1 Myxococcota bacterium
CCCGCCGCAGTCACGACGACCAGGCCCAACAGGGCCGAAAAACCGCCCCAGATCGTGAATCGCACATTCGCCTGCCGAGCAGTATCCACCGTCACCCCCCACCCATGACGCTAGAACGCATGCCCGATGCCCAGACGGAACTCGACCGGAACCACCCGTGCCGACCACACCGTCGTCGTCGCCTCCAACGCCAGGAACCCGCCCTTCCACAACGGGATGTCCCCGCCCAGGCCCGCGTGGAACCCGACCGAACGCCGGGGCGTCACCATGGCCGCCAGCGCCGTGCGGACATACATCGGGAACTTCCCAAAGTACCACTGGATGCCCGGCCGCAACGTCACCGCCACCGGCGATTCCACCGTCCACCACAATCCCAACCCGGGCACCAGCCATGACGCGCCGCGAAACCGCAGGCCGACGTCCAGCCCCATCCCGACGTGCGTCCGCCGCGTGTCCCCGCCATAACGCAGGAAACCCTCGGCCACCGACAGCGTCACCGGGACCCGAACCCGCCGTTCGCCAGGCACCGGCGCCGTGACCCCTTGGGTCACCGCTCCGGACACGGCCCCCGTGCCCCCCTCGGCGGCCGCCTGGGCCTGCCGCTGCCTGGCCTGGGCCGCACGCTCGGCCTCGGCCCTGGCGGCACGCTCCCGCTCGGCCTGGGCCGCACGCGCCGCCGCCTGGGCCGCCTCGTCCACCGGCGCTCGGCCGGAAACCGCCACCACCGATTCGGTCCGCTGGTTGTGCCGCACCTGGGCCCGCTGGGTGCCCCGCCCCCCGGGACACGCGACCGACACCGAATGCTCGACCGCCAGCACCTGACCGCGCCAGGGCGTCCGGCCCACCCCCTTGCCGTCGATGACCAGGTCGCCTTCGCAGGGCGTCCCGTCGCCATACGCCGACGTCACGACCAGCGTGCCCAGCATCGGGTCCAGTTGGACCGACAGCCGCGCCTCCTGGCCGCGAACCACGCCGGCCTTGTCGGCCCGCTCGCCATGCCCCGCCAGGGACAACCGGACGATGTGGACGCCGGGCCGCACCCGCTGGAACCGGGCAGGCGTCACCAGCCCCGTCGCCTCGTCGTCCAGGACGATGGCCGCACCCGGCGGGTCGCTTTCCACCAGCAGCGTCCCCCAGTCCGGATCCAGATCCCGGTGGATCCGGACCGTCTGGCCGTCCGCGACCACCAGGTCCTGCTCCGCCGCGACGTATTCCTCCAACTGCACCCGCATCCGGTACGTCCCCGACGGCTTGCGATCCAGCCTCAGGGGCGTGATGCCTTCCTTGACGCCGTCCAGCCACACCTCGGCCCCGCTGGGCTTCGAGGTGATATCGACCCGGCCATGGGCGGGCACCAGGTCCAGCACCAGCCGGGTGCCCTCGGTGGTCAACACCACCTCCTGGCGCGCGGGGTGATACAGGCGCCCCATCTCGGCGACCACCACGTAGCGCCCCTCGGGCAGTTCCAGTTGCTGGGGGGACGGCCCCTTTTCCTGGCCGTTGACATAGACCGTCGCCCCGGCGGGATTCGTCCGCACGAACAGGAACCCCATTCGATCGGTGGGTTCGTTGACGATCGCCTCGCCCCGGTCCAGCGCGACGCCCCCGACGATGCGGCCCGCCGTGCCCTCGCCCCCGGCGCGGCCCCCCGTCAGTTGCGCGACCACCCGGCGAATGGCCAGGCTGACCCCCGCCTCGGTACACGGCCCCTCGGCGCTGGCGCCGCTGTCGGTCGCCTCGGTGCGCAGGTCATAGACCGCCGTCGCCACCTGGCACGACTCGCCGACGCGCGTCACCCGGGTGGACATGGACTTCGCGGCCGCGACCGCCTTGCCCAGTTCGATCTGGCAGGACTGGTCGAAGCAGTCCTTGTAGGAATCGCGCTTCAGTTCGATGACCCGCTGGCGCACCTGGTCCTGGGGCGTCAGTTTGAAGCCGCCGGCGACCAGCAACCCGAACATCATGTTGCTGAGGCGCGCCATCGAGTCGTTGTCCAGGGGCGCGCCCTGGTTTTCGATGTCGAACATCGCCACGATGGGGGCCGGCGGCGTCTGGGCCCGGACCGTCGGGACCCCGCCCAGAGGCAGGCCGACGACGACCGAAAGGGCCGATACAAGAAGGGGCCGCACAACGATGGAAATCGTGTTTCGTGTGGAATTCTTCATGCCGGGATCAATAGCAGATTGCGTGCCGCCGGCAAAGGATTTGGTGCATGGAAGATGGAGGCTGGAGGGGACAATGGCGCCGCCGTGGGCGGCGCACTCCACGGCCTGCGGCGCACGGCCCCACAAGCGGGCAACTGGCGCGCACTCCAGGATCTGCGGCGCGGCGCCCCGCTGCCGGCAATCCGGCGGTTGACCCGGGGGCCGGGCTGCCGGATAATCCCCGTGACTTCATTCGGGGGTCGCGGGGATGACCCGACATTGGGCAGGCCCGGCCCGGTTGGCCCTGGTGCTGGCCGCGGTGACCGTCGCGCAGGCTGCGACTGCGGGCGAGCGTCCCGAATGGACCGTCCGTACCCCCTCGGCCACCCACGACACCCTGTTCTTCACCGGGTTCGCGTCCGATGCCCGCACCCCGGAGGAAGCCCGGGACCTGGCCGTCCAGAAGGCGATGCACGAGATTTCGTCCTTCTTCGGCAGCACCGTCCAGGGCCGACTGGCCTCGACGGCCACCGACCGCAACCGGGATTTCCAGTACGACGTCCAGGTGTCGATCCAGATCCAGGGGCGCCAGGTGCCCCTGCGCCAGGTCCGCGTCGTCCAGTTCCACCACGAATCGCGACGAAGCGCCCATGACGCCTGGGTCCTGGTCGCCTATCCGCGGGCCGAGTACATGACCACCCTGGACGAGTTGCGCCGAACGGACCAGGACCGGGCGGCCGGCGGCCTGGAGCTGCTGCGCCAGGGACGGCGACAGTTGGCCGACGGACGCGCCCGGGAGGCCGGCGAGACGCTGCGCCGCGGTCTGGACAGCGTGACCGGCCTGCAGCCCCTGGTGGTGGTGGACGATCCGACGATTCGCTCGGCCCAGGCGCTGGAGCGCGAACTTCGCGCGGCGATCGAGGCGGCCGAACGCGAGCTGGGCCAGTCCTGGCGCACCGTGGCGGTCCATGTCCTGCTGCTGCACGACGACAAGCCCGCGCCCCGCGAGCCGCCCGTTGCCGAATTCGGGGCGGCGGTGCGCCAGCGTGTCGCGGCTCGGGGGTTGCCCGTCGCGCGCACGCCCCTGGACGACGCCCAGGTGAAGGCCCTGCTGGACGGCGACAAGGCCGCGGCGGCCGAGGCCGGCAACCGGGCCCGCGCCGACTGGCTGCTGGTGGTCGTGCTGCACGCGCGGTTCACTTCCGAGATTCACGGGCAGTTCTTCGCCGACGCGCTGGGACGCGTGGAGCTGGTCGAGGCGGCCACGGGCCTCAGCACGGTCGTGTCGGACCTGGGCAGCAGCAAGGCCGGTCACGTGAACCGGCCCAGCGCCATGAACAAGGCGGCTAGCGGACTTCGCGGCGGCCTGGATGCGGCGGTCGAGACCTGCCTGGCCCGGATGCCGAGCCAGGCGGACACGGGCCCGGATGCGGCGACAAGGGGGGCGACACGGTGACGAATCGGGCGACCTGGGGGATGGTGGCGATGGTCCTGGCGGCGACGGCGGCCCTTCCGGCGGCGGCCCGTCCGGTCAAGCCCGGCGAGCCCGCGCCGCGGCTGGAGTTGCGGGATCTGGATGGGCGGCGCTTCAACCTTTCGGAGGTCGCCTACCCCGGAACGCCGCGCCCGCGACTGCCCAAGTCCGCGGTCCTGCTGGACTTCTTCCGCACCGATTGCCCTCCCTGTCGGGCGGCGCTGCCCGAGCTTGTTCGCCTGCACAACGCCCTGAAGCACCGAGGCCTGACGGTGGTGATGGTGGCGCTGCTCGAGGAAACCGAGGGCGACCAGATCCTGCGCGCGTTTCTGGCCAGGAACCCGGTGCCGTTCCAGGTGGTGTTGGACCCCTACGAAACGGCCGCGCGGAAGTACATCCTGGACGGCGACAGCGTCGCCCTGCCCTCCTACGTCCTGATCGACGCCGACGGTGTCGTGCGGCGCGTCGATCGCAAGCTGGACCCCGTGGCCATCGAACGAACCGTCGGCGAGGCGGGCTTCAAGATGGCGGCGAGCGAACCCTGACCCCCGAACGACTTCGCGCTTCACACGCGTATCCCCAGCGCCCGACGACGTGAACGCGTGGGTTGGGTTGCCTTTCCCATGGCCCCGGTTGCCGCGCGGATGCAGTTCGTGGTATTGTACAAATGTACGTGTCTGCGGAGCATTCGATGGAGATGGTTGTTGATGCGTCGGCAGTGCTGGCGGTCTTGCTTCGGGAGCCGCAACGAGAGGCGCTGATCGGGGCCACCAGGTCCGCGGCCTTGCTGACGCCGGCCTCCACCCCCTGGGAGATCGGGAATGCTCTGGTCGCAGGCTGGCGCAGGAAACGACTGACGCCCGAGCAGATGGCGACGGCATGGTCTTCATTTCAGGCGATTCCGTTGCGCCTGGTGGAAGTGGATGTGCTTCGTGCGATGCGGGTTGCGGTGGAGCACGGGTTGTACGCCTACGACGCATACGTGCTCGAGGCCGCGCTGGTTCGCAGGGTGCCGCTGTTGACGTTGGACAAGGGGTTGGCCCAGGCCGCCCAGGCCGCCGGCGTCTTGATGGTGGAGGTTTGACATGAAGACGTACACCTACTCGGAAGCGCGGCAGCAGTTCGCGGCCCTGCTGGACGAGGCGCGTCGTGCCGGACGTGTGCAGATTCGGCGTCGGGACGGCCAGTTGTTCCTGCTTCAGCCCGCCAGACAGGAGCGGTCGCCACTGGACGTTCCTGGGGTGGAAACGGGACTTCCGGCAGGGGAAAGCGGTTCCTGGCTTCGTGAGGAGCGCAAGGATTCCGCAATTCGGCTTCTTGACCGGGCGGCGGGGACGTCCCCGAAACGACGCTCCCGGGCACGTTCGACGCGGCCGTCTCCGAAGGAGTAACCGCCGGGAAGTCCGTCCTGGGCCTGTCCAACAGCTTGCGCCCCGTTGATCTCCCATACCCGTTCTGGGATACTCCCCTCATGACGGGCGCGAAACCCAAGGAACTCGTCTGGATTGCTTCTTCCTTGAAGGACTTGAGCGACTTCCCCGAGGACGTCCGACAAGTCATGGGCTTCGCGCTCTTCATGGCGCAGACCGGTGGGAAGCACCCCGCGGCGAAACCGCTACGGGGCTTCCACGGCGCTGGCGTGCTCGAGGTGGTCGATGACTTCGACGGCGACACCTTCCGCACCGTCTACACCGTGCGGTTCGCTGAAGCCGTCTACGTCCTTCACGCCTTCCAGAAGAAGTCGAAGAGAGCCATCGAAACGCCGAAGCACGTCATCGACCTGGTCCAGCAGCGCTACGAGGCCGCTCGACGCCACCACGAGGTCCGGGCCGCCGCCGAGAAGGAGGGTGAACGATGAAAGATGGACTGCCTGAAGTGGTCGCCAGTTCCGGAAACGTGTTCGCCGACCTGGGCTTCTCCAACGCGAACGAAATGCTCGCCAAGGCGGAGCTCGCCCGGCAGATTGCAAGCATCATCGCCCATCGCCACCTCACCCAGGTCGATGCCGCTCGACTCCTCGGAACAACCCAGCCCAAGGTCTCCGACCTCCTCCGGGGCAAGCTGGCTGGATTCTCCCTGGAACGGCTGATCCGGTTCCTCAACGCGCTGGACCGGGACGTCCGCATCCACGTGACCGCCAAGCCACGCACCCGCCAACACGCCGCTTTCTGGGTCGGTGATTCCACCACCGGCGCGTCCTCCACGAACCTGGGTGCGAAGTCGTCCTAGCCTGGACTATTCCAAGGCGCGCCGCCCTGGTCAGGAAGTCCGTCGCGTCAACGTCGATATTCCGTCCTGGATTGTCGAGTCGCTTGACCGAGAGGCTCGGAGGCTTGGCGTCACGCGCCAGTCCATCATCAAGGTCTGGATCGCCGAAAGGCTCGAAAAACGCGTCGCTTGAGTACAGTTCTGTCCTGACATCTTCACAACAGGGCGGTCGAACAGGCGTTCACGCGGTTGGACACTCGGGACACGCCGGTGAAGCGCAACACTGTTGGACAGCGCGGTCCTGCTGGGAGCGACAAGCGCGCGTGTTCTTGAGCCCGTCCGGCTTGGACTTGGATCGACAGTGGAGACAGCGTCGCGGTGCGATGCCGTTCAGCGCGGGTCCGAGGGGCCGGTGCGGATTTCGAGATCCTCGAAGGCACCCTCGGCGTTCGCGGCCACCTTCCGACGCAGGTAGTCCGTGATCTTGGACATGTCCATCTTCGGGTTGGGAACGCCATAGAAGCGCTCGCCCGCAGGTCCCGGGAACGGCCGCGGCTCCCGAGACCCCGACGCCTGGGGCTGGGGTTGGGGTTGGGGTTGGGGTTGGGACTTCGCCGCGGGCTGGGGCTGGGACTTCGCCGCAAGCTGGGGCTGGGGTTGGGGCTGGGGCTGGGGTTGGGGTTTCGCCGCGGGTTGGGGTTGGGGTTTCGCCTGGGCCACCGCCACCGCCACCGCGGCGCCGCGCTGCGCCACGTTCACCGCGATGCCCTGGCTCTGCATCCAGCGGACGACCGCGCCCGAGCGCACGGCGTAGTTCAGGCCCTCCAGCGCCATGCCTTGCTTGTCCTGGCGAACGATGTGGGTGTTGATGCCGACAATCCGCGCATCACGGTCCAGCAACGGCCCCCCCGAGTTCCCCGGATTCAGCGCCGCATCCGTCTGGAACACCTCGCGGTTGTTCTGGCGGCGCTTGCTGGACACCGTCCCGACCGTCAGCGTCCACATGCCGCCGCCGCCCGGATGCCCGATCGCGGCGACGCCCTCGCCCACCTCGACCTGCTCGGAATCCCCGAACGGCACGACGACCAGCCCCGCCGGAGCCCGCTGCATCCGCAGGACCGCGACGTCCAGTTCGACGTGGACCCCGACCACCTGGGCCTGGAATCCCCGCGCCAGGTCGTTCTCGGACTCGCCGGTGATTTCCGCCGGCTTCAGGAATACCGTCAGCCAGTGGTAGGGCTTGTTCGTCCTGGGGTCCATGATCACGTGCGCGTTCGTCACTACCGTGCCGTCCGCCCCGATGATCGTGCCCGCCCCGTGGGCCGCCGTCCGCTTCTCCTGGTCCAGCCCCAGGATGAACACGACCCCGTCCGAGGCCGCCCGATAGACGGCCGCCGCGGACAGCG
Organism: Myxococcota bacterium; assembly: GCA_029975745.1. GTDB lineage: Bacteria > Myxococcota_A > UBA9042 > DTJE01 > DTJE01 > DUVQ01. The sequence goes on from JARKOL010000299.1 coordinate 7,233, forward strand.
GCGCATCATCCGCGCGGGCGGGAAAGGCCGCCAGGATGACCGCGACCCCCAGCCCGACCCCCAGCGCCCCAAGACCCCGACGCGCGCTCGCCATGCGATGATTCATCTTCCGTTCCTCCCGAAAAGGGTTTCCGGTTCCGCCCCCAGGTGAAGCAACGTGCGTGCCAGCCCTTGCCAGAACATCCCTGAAACCCGCCAGTCCCCCCGAACGGACCCCCGGCGGCAGTTTTTCGCGATGGACACGGCGGGTTCATGCTAGCCTACCCGCCGTCAGGAACCAAGTCGATTTCCAGTGCGAAGAATCCTGCTTGTCGTCGCATCCCTGCCCGCGCTTGCATGCGCGCACGCGTCCCGTCAGGTCGATGACGCCCCCGTCCTGCCGCCCGGCGTCACGGGGTGCTTCGTCGGCGCCTCGGACCCGACCATGCATCCCGTCCACGCGTGGGACCAGGCGGCGGACCAGGCGTTCGCCCAGGCCGGCGAGGCCCTGATGGGCAGCGACATCCGGTCGGGTCTGCGCTCGACCCACCGCGAGGGGGACAACGCCGGATTTGGAGTCGCGATGCATCGCACCCAGGGGACGCTGTGGGGGGTCGGCATCGCGGGATGGTGGCTGGACCGCGACGGCAAGGGCCCGACGGGCGGTTGCCGCCGGCCCCCGTGCAGCAAGCCCGGGACGGTCTGGGCGGTTGCCTGCGTCCGCGGGCACGAGGCGCGCGCGGCCAAGGCGCTGCCGGGTGCATTCCGGGGGCCGCTGCCCGACTGGATGCGGCGCCCGGGACTGGGTTCCGGCGACAGGATGTGCGCGCTGGGCGTTTCCGGCCCGACCCTGAAGCCGGACAAGGCCGTCGAACTGGCGTACGCCAACGCCCGCCATCGGCTGGCCCAGTTGAGGTGCGCGTACCTGGACAACGTCACGGTGGACTGGGTCAACGATCGATCCTGGCAGTTCCCCGAGGTGTCCACGTCCGCCGAGGCGGCCC
>JARKOL010000303.1 GCA_029975745.1 Myxococcota bacterium
GGATCTGTCCGCCGTCGGCGAATTCAACGTGTTCGTCTTCGGGGACTACAGCGGCCTCATGGACGTCGGCGGTCGCGTGGCGGCCGGTGGGCGGGTGTCGGCCACCGGCTTCTCGGTGGCATTGGCCCACCCGGGCGGCGCGGCCCTGGTCGCGGGCGGCGACGCCACGATGACCAGCGGCACGATCCACGGCGACGCCTGGGCGGGCGGCGCCCTGTCGTTGACATGGGTGGACGTGAAGGGGACCCGGCACGATCACGCGCTGCCCCTGTCGTTCAGCGAAGCGCAGGCGACCCTCGAGGCCCTGTCGGATCGCCTGGCTTCCCTGGCGCCCACCGGCACGGCGACCGACATCGGCACCCTGGATGCGCCGCAGTTGCGTCTTGCGGGATTGGACCCGGCCCTGAACGTCTTCGAGGTGCCTGGAGCCACGCTGTCCGGCCTGAAGGCCCTGCAGATCCAGGTGCCCGTCGGGGCCACGACCGTGGTCAACGTGACCGGCGCCACCTGGGCGGTCCACGACTTCGCCTTCTTCGGGGCCGACGCCGGCCGCGTGCTGTTCAACGCCCGGGATGCGACTTCGATCCAGGCATGGAGCATCGGTTTCCAGGGATCCCTGCTGGCCCCCCGGGCGACCGTCTTCTTCGAGAACGGCGCCTGGGACGGACAGGTGGTGGCCGCCGCCATGTCGGGAAACGGCGAGGTCCACTGGGTGCCCTTCCTGGGCAATGTTCCGTGCGAGCCGGCCCCCGCTTCGCCCGTATCCGTGATGGCGTGTTCGTCCGGACGCACGGGCCCCGACGGGTCACCCGTCCTTCTGGTCCTGATGGTCGCCTGGCTGATTGTCCGCCGGCGATCTGCTTCCCTTCGCGCGGGGGCCTGACCGGGAGCGTCCTCTGCGCATGGGACCCGCAGTCCTCCAGGCGCCTTTGCGGGGTGGGATGGGGACCGGGTCTCCGCCGTCCCGCCGACCTCAGACCGGCCGGATTGCCCCGGGCACCGCGACTGCCGCGACCTCACTCTCTGTCAGCGGCAGGCACGCCTTGTCGGCCCCTGCCGGCACGTCTTCCAGGCCCCGCTCGACCGGGTCGAACCACGACCTCGTCAGCGCATCGACCCGCGGCACCAGCAGTTCGACCACGGCGGGGTCCCGGCGATCACCTACGGTCGGCTGGAGGCCCTCGATGTCGTCGATGCATTGCTCCGGGCTATGACAGAGGGTTCGGGCAGGAAACGGCGATGTCACGGTTTCGCGTGAAACCACCGGGAGGACATGGTAGATTCACGCTACTTCAGTGGACAGTCCATGAGCTCGCGAATCTGCCCGGATTGCGAAAAGACCACCGATGCCGAGGTCTGCCCCACCTGCGGCACCGCCACCCTGGACGAGGCCCCGTTCCGCAAGCGCGAGGACCCGCTCATCGGCAAGTTGCTGGGAGGGCGCTATCGGATCGTGGAGAGCCTCGGTCGCGGCGGAATGGGCAAGGTCTTCCTGGCGGAACAGGTCACGATGAAGCGCCTGGTCGCCCTGAAGGTCATTCACACCCACGATTCGGGTGAGATGTCCGAGAAGATGGTGCTGTTCCGGCGGTTCCAGCGAGAGGCGATGGCCGCCAGCCGCCTGGAGCACCACAACACCGTGCGCGTGTTCGATTTCGGCATGGCAGAGGACGGGACGCTGTTCCTGGCCATGGAACTGTTGCGCGGCACCACGTTGACGAAGGTGATGAAGGCCGGCCCCATGCCGGCCGACCGGGCGATCCACATCGCAATCCAGATCTGCAAGAGCCTGGCCGAGGCCCACGAGAACGGCATCGTGCATCGGGACCTGAAACCGGACAACATCATGGTCTTCGACATGGCGGGGGAACGGGACTTCGTCAAGGTCCTGGACTTCGGGATCGCCAAGATCACCGCCAACACCGGCGAGTCCAGCATCACGAGAACGGGGGTCATCGTGGGCACGCCGGCGTACATGGCGCCGGAGCAGGCGGCCGCAACCGGGGTGGGGCCAGCGACGGACCTGTATGCCCTGGGCGTGATCCTCTACGAGGCACTGACGGGCCGACAACCCTTCACGGGCGAGACGCCATTGGCGATCCTGCTCAAGCACGCCAACGAAGAGGTGCCGCCGCTGGTCGTGGGCGGCTTTCCCCCCGATGTGCCCGAGGATCTGTCGAAGATCGTTCTGCGGCTGCTGGAGAAGTCGCCGGCGCGAAGGCCCGCCTGCGCGATGGACCTGGTGCGGCTCCTGGAGTCGATCGGTACGCCCGGGGGCTCCGCTCCGATTCGGCCTCGGGCCCACGCTCCGTCGCCGGACGTCGTGGTACGGCACGCACCCAGCCAAGCCTTGCGGCGGGTGACGCTCGGACTCATGAGCGTCGTGAGTCTGTCGCTGGTCTTGGCGGCGGCGGTCCTGTGGACGCGGGACGGGTGTCGGAAAGAGGTCTCTTACATCGAGGCGCAGGTGCCGGCTATCGGGGCCGCATCACGGGAAGTCCATGATGTCCACGACACGGTGGAGCGTCCCGATCCGGTGCCGAGTCCGGCAGGGGTGATCGAGGACGCGGTCCTGGATTCGGGTCTGGCGGTCGATGGTGCGGAGGCCGACACGACAGGCCCGGCCCAGGCTCCCGCGCCGGCGCACGAGGCCGTTGAACCGGATCGGGAAGCTGCTGCGACTGCGGTCGCCCCGGCGGCCCGGAAGGTCAGGCGTGCCCCGCAGAGGCCGCACCTTCCACGCTGCCTTCGCTCGAACTGTCCGATCCGCGGCGACTGCGAGGATGCGGCAGGGCGTCGGATCGACGGGGGAGCCTTCTGTGGTGATCTCGCGCTCTAGGAGCCTTTCGGGGAATGGAGTTTGTCACGAGGGAACGTGGGCGCCTGACCGGCTCCCAGGGAGGTGCGTCATGGCAAGGCGGTCGAGACGAATCCCCTGGATGGTCCTGGCGACGCTCCTGATGACCGTCCCGAATCGGGCCGCGGCGAACGATGCCTGTCCGCCGGCGAAGTGGGCCCGGGTCGTCGAGTTGTCGCGGGATGCGAAGGTTCTGCTGGACGAGTTCCTGTTCGGCGATGCGTTGGCCAGGTTGCAGCAGGCGTACGCACTGTGTCCCGAGCCGAAACTCCACCGTGCGATGGGCCGGGTTCACGAGGCCGCGGGACACGTCGAGGAGGCCCTGGCCGAGTTCCGCGCGTGCGTGGCTCGGGTCGATGAGGAGGCCGCACGGAACGAGTGCGACCAGTATGCACGGGCGCTCGAGCAGCGGATGGCGGAGGCCGCCGCGGTGCTGGTCCTGGACGGTGCCCCGCCGGACGCGGTCGTCACCGTGGACGGCGCGGAACTACCGGATGACGATCGGGAACCGATTCGGGTCCGCCCGGGTCGTCGTGTCGTCGAGGTGCGGGCCGAGGGGATGACCCCGTTCCGGACCGAGGTCGAAGGGGTGGGTGGCGTCGAGACGCGCATCCAGGTGACGATGGCACCGCTGCCACCAACGGTGGCGGGCGAGGTTCCCCCGCCACAGCCCGAGCCCACCACCGCCAGACTTGCAAGCGCCCTTCCGTCCGACCCGCGTCGCGTCTCCGCGTTCGCACCCGAGACGGCGTGGAACTGGGTGGGCATCGGGACCGGCGCGGTGGCCACAGGCCTCGGAATCGCCTTCCTGGTCCAGTATGGCCTCGACCTGGGGGCGGCGCGGGACGCACGCTACGATGCCGAACGCGATGGGTGGTGGGCGGCGGACGAGGTGGGCCCGCGCAACCTGGCACTGGGCATCTCGTTTTCGGCGGTCGGCCTGGCCGCGGTGGTGACCTCCGCGGTCCTGTGGCCCAAGGCCAGGGTCGGGGCATCGGCGGCGCCAGCGCCAGGCGGGGGCTACGTGGTCTTCACCCTGGGGTTGTAGGACGCGCGAGGATCGGGGGAGCGGACATGCGTAAACGTCGAGGCACCTTGCCTTTCTTGGTGGTGATCACCGCCGGCTTGTCCTGTGCGCTGGTCGCGTGCTCGGACCTCCGGTCGGGACGGTGGCTGGGGACGCTGGACGCGGTCGATTCCGATGCCGGCGTGACGGACGTCGCGGATACCGTCGGATGGCCGGACGACGGAAGGGATCCCGGGAATCCACCCACGGACACCGCGGTCACCGATCCCGGGGCGACCCAGGACCCCGGGTTCCAGGATTCGGTCGTCGATGTCGCGACGGACGCGCCGGACACGACGGGCGCCGAATCCGATGCATGGGAGGCCACCGACGAGGGCGTCGATGCGATCGAAACGTTCGACGACGGCATCGACCTCCCGATGGTCGATGTGCCGCCCACGTGTGTCAGCAGCGACCAGGAGTGCCTTGACCGGATCCCGCTGGGACCTTGCCAGAAGGCTCACTGCAACACGCGCGCGGGTATCTGCGTGGCCATAGAACAGGATGACGCAACCCCATGCGACGACGGGAATGCCTGCACCGTGGGAGACCAGTGCATCCAGGGCGCCTGCGTCGGCGGCCCCGGACGCGAGGACTGCGGCGGCACCAATCCCTGCGTGGTGTACGGGTGCGACCCGGCGGTCGGCTGCACGCTGGTTCTGCTCGATTCCGGGGACTGCGATCCGGGATTGCCATGCATGGTCAACGGCCGCTGCGAGGTGGGGGAGTGCGTCGGTGACCCCGATCCGGCGTGCCAGTGCCCATCGCCAGACTGGGATTGCTCGGCGCACGAGGACGGTCTGCGGTGCAACGGCCTGCTTCAATGCGACCGGGATCCCGTAGCCCCCACCTGCATCCTGGACGAGACGACGGTCATCACCTGCGACGGTCTGCTGGATACCGATTGCCTGAAGAACCTGTGCCTGGAACCGGACGGGGAGTGCGACATGACGCCTGTTCGAGAGGGCCTTCCCTGCAACGAGTGGGACCCGTGCATCTTCGGCGCGTCCTGCGAGGAGGGCCTGTGCGTCGGCGGCGAGCCGGTCTTGTGCGACGATGGGAACCCGTGTACCAGCGACTCGTGCGACCCGCTGGTCGGGTGCATGCACTTCGCAAACGCGGTGGAATGTGCCCCGGCGCGTTGCCAAGAAGGGACCTTCTACCCGACTGCGTCCTGTTCCGAGAAAGCCTGTCCCTCGCAGGTCGGCGAGTCCTGCGACGACGGCAACGAATGCACGGACGACGGGTGCGACCCGCTGGACGGGTGTCTTCACTCGGCGGTCCTGGATGGACGGGTCTGCGGTTGGGACGATGCGTGCGCCGTCGCCATGGTCTGCCTGAATGGCGCCTGCGTCCTTCCGGAGGAAGGGGCCTGCGTGGCCTTGTCCCTGGCGGTCGGAGACCGGCACACATGCATCCTGGCCTCGACCGGCACGGTCAAGTGCTGGGGGCACAACGACCAGGGGCAACTGGGCCTGGGCGACAAGGCCCATCGCGGGGATGCCGCCGATGAAATGGGGACCGCGTTGCCTGGGGTCGATCTCGGTACCGGGCAGACGCCGACCGCGGTCGGCTCCGGTTCCAACCATACCTGCGCGCTGCTCCTCGGGGGACGGATCAAGTGCTGGGGAGGCAATGAGTGGGGGCAACTGGGTCTGGGCGACAAGGTACACCGAGGTGACGGCCCCGGCGAGATGGGAGACGACCTTCCCCACGTCAATCTGGGCACCGACATCAAGGCGACCGCGATCAGCGTGGGTTCCGGGCACACCTGCGCCCTGCTCGAAGGAGGTGGGGTCAAGTGCTGGGGCGCCGGCTGGAGCGGCGCATTGGGACTTGGCGATGGGGCCAACCGCGGCGACGACGGGAACGAGATGGGCGACAGTCTTCCGACGATCGATCTTGGCCTGGATCGCACGGCTGTCGCCATCAGCGCGGGACCCGGCCGAAGCTGCGCCATCCTGGACAATGGGCAGCTGAAATGCTGGGGGAACAACAGCAGCGGTGCGCTTGGCCTGGGTGACACCATGTCCCGCGGGAATGCCCCGGATCAGATGGGAGAGAACCTGCCCGCCGTCGATCTCGGGACTGGACACACCGCGACCGCGGTCAGCACCAATGCGAATCACACGTGCGCAATCCTCGAAACCGGCCAGGTGAAGTGCTGGGGGCGGAACTCGGATTGCCAGCTCGGCCTGGGAGACGGCGTTGACCGAGGCGACCAGTCGAACGAGATGGGGGAACTGCTTCCAACGATCAACCTGGGGACTGACCGCACTGCAGTTGCCATCACGGGAGGTCAGTATTTCACCTGCGCGCACCTCGACAACGCGCAGGTCAAGTGCTGGGGGAACAATGTCGTGGGCAGCCTGGGCACGGGGACCGGCAAGGTCACCCTGGGCTGCAATCCCGCCCACATGGGCGACAACCTGCCCGCCGTGGCGCTGGGGGAGGGGCGAGTGGCCATGGACGTGGCGGGCGGTGTCGGGGGCTTCTCCGGGCTTCACGCCTGTGCCCTCCTGGATTCGGGCGACGTGAAATGCTGGGGGTACAACAGCAGCGGCCAACTGGGTCTGGGTGACACCGCCAATCGGGGTGTTGCCGCGGAGGAGATGGGGGGCGGCCTCCCGGTGGTCGATCTGGGGCTGTGTGGTCACCCGCCAATGGGTCAAGCGATCTGCGTGCCACACCCAAACTGAGGAACTTCCATTCGGCTGGGGTCTCCATTGCATGAATTGCTGGCGTCAGGTCTGGTTGACTCAAGAGCATGCTTCGGTTTCTGGTGCGTTCCCTGCCAACCTGGTTGCTGAGAACATCCAATGCTCTGACGACCCGCTGGATCTCGACACCGTCGGCTGCGGCCACGTCCAGGTACGCCAGGACGCGGTTTCCCCCAGGCGGCACATCGTAGCTCTGAACCACCAGAACTCCGAGGTAGTCCTCGGCAATTGCCGCGACATCAGGCGTGTCCCAGTTGATCAGGCCGCCCTCGTCGCCGCCGTGCTCGTACGTGAAGGAGTTGACCCCGCTCTGACCGTCCCGCGATCTCACGCGATGTGCCGTGGCGTACATCAGGCCTCCTCCAGTCGGAAGCGCGGCGGGAATCCCTCCGCGTCATTTGGGTCAGCATCGACCAATTCGGAACGCCCACGAAGCCCAAGGTCTGCCCTCACCCACCGCAACGCGGTGTGGAGAGCAATCCGCGCTGTTCGCAGGTGAAGTCCTGACGGGCTCGCGCGGGCGTTCGGCGAGGGAGTTCACCCCAGGATTCGGGGCATCAGGTCACGTAACTGCTTGATCTCCCGAGACAGCCTTCTTGGCAGGCACAAGAAAC
>JARKOL010000312.1 GCA_029975745.1 Myxococcota bacterium
ACAGCCCCGACCCGCTGCGCCTCCGCGACGCAGGCACCGCCCAACTCGCCCAGGGTTCGGCGCACCGCAACCGTGCGCACGGCCAGGTCGAAGACATCCTCCAGCGCCGCGACGGCACCGGCCACACCGGCCCCCGACAACGCCTCGGCCGCCGCTTCCAGGTCGCGCCCCGCATCCTCCAGGATAGCCACGGATTCCCGGGCGGCATCCATCCGCTCGTTCCGCGGAGACTGGCCATAGTTGTCCACGCTGCACAACACGAACCCGTTGACCGCGGACACCATCTGGGTGGCGGCACTGGAAGCCCGCGACCACGCGGCACCCGCGGCGATCCAGGTTTCGTCCGCCGCCTCCAGCGTGCCCTCGACAATCGGGATGGCACCCTCCGGAATGGGTACGTCCGTTCCGTCGATCCCATCGACCGACGTCCCATCGCGGGGACCCAGATCACCCGCCGGCCCGCCCGGTTCCCCGCACGCCGCCAGGGCCAGCACCGCCACGCACCCGATCCAGTGCCGCGCTCGAATCCACCCGGGTTCCACGATGCGCCTCGATGGAAGGGACTGGCGCGATTGTAGCGCCGAAGCAGACACCGAGGGAACGGGGCCAAGAAATCTGTCGGCAGGGGGGTTTCGTGGCAAGGGCGCGGCGGCGCTCCGCGGCCGGGCCCCTAGATCGGGAAGCGGACACCCGTCAGTTCCTGGGAGACCTGCCACAGACGCGCCGCCACGGCATCGTCCCGCGCCGTCGATCGCGATACCACCGCGACTGGCCAGCCACGGACCTGGAACGGGCCGTCGGGCCCCAGAAACTGCCCTCCCAGAACGCCGGGATCGACCCCTGCCCGCAGGGTGGGCAGCGCCCCCTGGGGCCCGGACATCGCCATCCACTTGGCGAACCTGTCCATCCACCCGGCATGGCGTGACAACTCGGTCCGAGTCCAGCCCGGATGGGCCGCCACCGCCAGCACATCCGCCCCGGACAAGGCCAGCCGGCGCTGCAATTCCCGGGTGAACAGCAGGTTCGCCAGCTTGCTGTCGCCGTACGCGCGCCAGGCGCGATAGCGGCGCCGCTCCCACTGCAGGTCCGAGAAGTCGAGCCGCCCCGCCCCATGCGCCATGGAAGACACCGTGACGACCCGCGCCCCCGGCGTCTCCAGCAGTCGGTCCAGCAGCAATCCGGTCAGCGCGAAATGCCCCAGATGATTCGTCCCGAACTGCAACTCGAAGCCGTCCACCGTGCGCCCCAGCGGCGGGACCATGACCCCCGCGTTGTTGATCAGCAGGTCCAGTCGCGCGAAGTCGTCCTTGAAGGCCGCGGAGAACGCCCGGACCGACGCCAATTCGGCCAGGTCCAACTTGATCGCCCGAACCCGAGCCCCCGACCGCGCCCGCAGAATCGCATCGGCGGCCCGCCCGGCCCGGACCAGATCCCGGCATGCCAGGACGACCTCGGCCCCGTGGCCGGCCAGTTCCAGCGCCGTCCAGTAGCCGATGCCGCTGGTCGCGCCAGTGACGATCGCCACCCGGCCCGCCTGGTTGCCAATCGACTCCGAAGTCCAGTTCGTCGCCATGTCGCCCCCCTGCCGATGCCCCAGCCTATCACGTGTCCTCGGGACTCTTCCAGGAGCCTGGGACACAACGGCCTCCCGCGCAAGCGGACCCCATCCTCAGGGGCCTGTGAACTGGCGCATCGTGCCGCCCCTGGGGTACGAATGTCATTTGGAATCAGCCCCTGCGCCCCCCGGTTGATTCCCCACAGGTTCCGGATTCTCGGACATAATAAGTCCACGTTCGAACAGCATTTTTTGCTGGACCAATCCGGCCCACATTGTCTAAAATGCTGCCCGACCATCGGTCCGTGTTGCGACCCCTGGCACCGGAGGCACCCGTGGAAACGTTGCTCGACTTCTTCAGTGGTCCCCTGTTCCGGTTCGCACTGGTCGTCGCCCTGCTCGGCACCCTGGCCCAGTTCGCCCAGAACGCCTTCGTGGTGGGGCGATCCGCGGGCGGCCTGAGGGACGGGGTATCGGCCGTGCTGTTCGCCATCCGCAAGTGGCTCTCGCCCGGCCACCGCGTCCGCCGCATCGGCTGGATCCGGGAGCTGCTGACCTGGGCATCGATCGCCGGCGTGGTCATCGTCCCGCTGTTCTACCTGGGCCACGCCCGCCTGTGGGGACGGCATCTGGACCTGGACTGGCCCACCGTCGCCCCGTGGATCTCGGACATGCTGACCAAGATCACGATGCTGACATTGGCGGCTTTGCTGATTGCCACCGTCGCCGACAAGCGCGAGCGCCAGGCTCGCAGGCCGACCGACTGGCTGCCCCTGACCATGGGCCTGATCGCGTTCGTGACGGGATATCTCGTCGCCCACCCGGGTCGCAGCCCGCTGGCGCCCGATACCACGGCGCTGCTGCACTACGCGTCCGCGAACGTCCTGCTGCTGGCAATCCCGTTCACTCGGTTCGCCCGCTGCGTGCTGATCCCGGAGGCGTTCGAACGGGCCATTCAGTACCGCAAGGAGGTGGCAGCATGAAGGCCATCCTGACCGACGTCACGAAGTGCATCGGCTGCGAGCGCTGCGTGCTCGCCTGCCGCAAGACGAACCGCCTTGGCACCGAGCTGCCGTTCCGGTGGGTGCTGGACGACGGCCTCTCGTCGGTGCGCTGGTGCTCGGTGCTTCGCAAGGACAACCTGTTCGTTCGCAAGCAGTGCCTGCACTGCGCCCAGCCCGCGTGCGCCTCGGCCTGCCCGGTCGGCGCCCTGCGCAAGACGGCCGAGGGCCCGGTCGTCTACGACTCGAACAAGTGCCTGGGCTGCCGCTACTGCATGATGGCCTGCCCGTTCGGCATCCCCCGCTACGATTGGGAATCCCCCGTTCCGCTGGTCCGCAAGTGCCAGATGTGCTGGCACGACCGCGTTTCCAAGGGCGAGCAGCCCGGCTGCACGGCCGCCTGTCCCACCGGCGCGACGATCTTCGGGGACCGTGACGCACTGCTGGCCGAGGCCAGGAAGCGCATCGCCGACAACCCGGACAAGTACCGCCCCACGGTGTTCGGCGAGACCGAGGTCGGTGGCACGCACGTGCTATACCTGGCGCCGATTGAACTGGACATTCTGACGCTGGGCAACAAGCTGGACGACCGGCCGATGCCCAGCCGGACCGCCCCGGCCATGGCCGCCGTACCGCCCGCGTTCGTCGGGATGGGCGCCCTGATGACCGGGATCTACTGGATCATCGAGCGCCGCATGAAGGCCGAACGCGAGCGCGCCCTGAAGGAAGGCCGCACGCCGCCACCGTCCCACGGGCACCACGGGGCGCACGGCGACCACGACGGGGAGGAGGGCTGACCATGAAGACCCGACGCCTGAAGGTGATGAAAAGCGTCCTGTGGTTCCTGGTCGGCGCCGCGGCCGCCATCGCGTTCTTCCGCTTCTGGCGGGGAATCGGTCCGACCACCCACCTGACCGATCTGACCCCCTGGGGCTTCTGGATCGGCTTCGACGTCATGGGTGGCGTCGCGCTGGCCGCCGGCGGCTTCGTGCTGGCCGCGACGGTGTACGTCTTCCACCTGGAGAAGTACCGCCCGCTGGTTCGTCCGGCGGTGCTGACGGCCTTCCTGGGCTACGTGGCGGTTGTCATCGGCCTGATGTTCGACCTCGGTTTGCCCTGGCAGATCTGGCACATGATCATCTATTGGAACCCCCGCTCGCCGCTGTTCGAGGTCGGCTGGTGCGTCATGCTGTACCTGACGGTGCTGCTGCTCGAGTTCCTGCCGGTCATGCTGGAGCTGGCCAAGCACCCCGTCCTGAACGGCATCTACCTGACCCTGAAGAAGTTCACGGTGCCGCTGGTCATCCTGGGCATCATGCTCTCGACGCTGCACCAGTCGTCCCTGGGCTCGCTGTTCCTGATCATGCCCCACCGGCTGGACCCGCTGTGGTACACGCCAATCCTGCCCATCCTGTTCTTCATCTCGGCAATCGCGCTGGGCCTGGCGATGGTGACGACCGAATCCCTGATGTCGTCCTGGCTGTACGAGCGTCCCTACGAGGCCAAGCCCCTGCAGGGACTGGCGAAAGCCGCGTCCTGGGTGCTGTTCTTCTTCCTGGCCGTGCGGCTGGTCGATCTGGGGGTCCGAGGCCAGTTGGGACGCATGTTTGCGGGCGGCTTCGGCCCCAACCTGTTCGTCGCCGAGGTGCTGATTTCGACACTGATTCCGGCCGTCCTGTTCGCCATCCCCCGTGTCCGCGCCACGATCACCGGATTGGCGACCGCTGCGGGCATGACGGTCTTCGGCTTCGTGTTCCACCGGATCAATGTCGGCGGCCTGGCGATGATCGAAACGACCGGCACTCGCTATGTCCCGTCCGCGACCGAATTCCTGGTCTCGCTGGGCATCGTCGCGGGGATCGCGCTGGTGTTCTTCTGGATCGCCGAGCGCTTCCCCCTGATGCACGGCGGCCCCATGAGCCACGCCCGCGAGGCACTGCCCAGCCGCTCGACGTTCCGGCCCAAGCTGATCCGCGGCGCGGTGATGTTCGTCGCGGGTGCCGCCGTCGGCGTCGTGCTGCTGCCCGCGTCGGCCCTGGACGGATGGGCGGTCGTGTCCCAGCCGGTCCACCGCCCCGGCTACGGCGATGTGATGATCCTGGACGGCAACCGGAACGACAAGGGCGTCCGGTTCGATCACAAGATGCACATCGACCTGGCCGAGGGCGACGACAAGTGCGCATTCTGTCACCACATGGTCAAGCCCGGGGCCCACGCGACCGGCTGCTGGGAGTGCCACAGGGACGAGCACATGCCGGTCTCGATCTTCAACCACCGCCTGCACCAGGATCTGCTTGCAGGCCGCGGCCCCGGCTGCAAGACGTGCCACGAGGACACGTCCCGTCCCAAGGATCTCGAGCACTCGAAGCCCTGCCTGGACTGCCATGCCTCGATGATCCCGAAGGAGGCCCGCATCCTGCCGAAGTCCGCGCCGAACATCGGCCTGGCCCCCGGCTACATGGACGCGATGCATGGGCTGTGCGAGCGCTGCCACCAGGAGCAGGACGGCAGCATCCTGGACACCCCGGTCCTCGCATCGTGCGCCACCTGCCACACCGGGGACGTCGCGCCGTTCGACCCGCTGCGCCCCGACCGTCGCCTGACTCCGCCGAAGACCGACGAAGAGGATGAAGCGGCCGAGTAGTTCGACGCACCCTCCCTCCTGCCTGCCCCGATACGCACGGCGACGACTCGTCCCGGGCTCTGTCGATCAATTCCGGTCCTGCTGCGACGGGTGTCTCCGGGCGGCCGCCGCGCAAACGCCGCGCGGCCGACGTGCAACCACCGTCCGGTCAGCACGCACCACCGCATCCCCGTTCACAAGAGCATCGATGATGAGGGCAGCACCGAGGCATCACGCCGTTCGGCAGGCGGGCTCAGGACACCGGGAACCGGGACGCGGTCAGGCGGCCTTCGTCGCGGGGACCTCGTGGGCGACCTCTTCCTTGCGATGACGGAACAGGGAGGCGCAGCCCCCCGCCACGCACGCAACAACGACGCCCAGCGTCATCAGGCCCAGCAGCACGTTCGTGACCACAACCGCGGTAACCATTCCGTCCGACATCGCGACCTCCCTGCGCCCTACCCGGGAACGCACACAAAGACTGCCCGGGTGTATCGCAAGATCGATGCCGCAGCGCGTCGCTCAATCGGACGAAATATCTCTGAATCATTTTCGCACGTTCCAGAATCTGGCGTCGCTAAAGCAAATTTCCGGCCATTTCGACTGTTGGAAATTCCAACACCACGTCGGGAATTCCCACAAACCGGGCCGTGGGTGCGTCAAAACCGCCAGGCGACCCCCAGGGAAAAGGCCAGACCGTGAACCATCTGGTGGAGCAGACCGCCCCCGTCATCGTCCTGCCCGCGGAAGTCCTGTCGGAGCCCCAGCACCGCCCAGCCCGCCTCGACGAAGACGCCCAACCCGGACTTCCAGGTGTGTTGCGCCCCAATCATGGCCTTCATCGTCCATCCATGGTCCGGCGTGAACTTCGATGGCGCATCGGCCGGCTGCAGCCACATCGCGTAGCCGACCGCCACCCGCAGGGAGGCCTCCCATCCCGGGGAGGCCCCCAACGGCAATCCGCCACGCACCGAGGCCAGAATGCCCAGGACCGGCCGCACCTGGGCCGCCCCCCGATCGAAGTTGACAGCCGTCGCGTCCACGAGGCCTCCCAGGGCCAGGCGCCCCCCCAGCAACAGTGCCTCGACGCGAAGTTCCCCGCCACCACCCAGGCCCATCCGGCCAGAGGACGCCTGGCCATCCAGGTCCCAGCGCATCCGCACGACCGGCTGGAGCGTCCCAGCCAGCGAGACCTGGACGGACGGATCCCCGGCGGAGGCCGGCAGCGCGCCCCCCAGGACGGACAGCATCACGAGCGAAACGAGGAAGCGACGCATGATCCATCCCCCCGAAACGAACCAGGCGCCCCGCCGGGATTCCGAGCACGCGTCCCACCGGAAGCGTCACCAGGTCGAAGGCTCCGCCAGAACCTCGCAATCCACGAAGGCCGCGCCCGCCGGGTTCTTGAAGGGGCTGTTGCAGTACTCGAACAGGACGGCGAACGCCTCGACCTCGACGGCGGTGTTGGTGTTCGGTGGACGCACGCGGTATTCCCCGTCCGGAACGTCCTCGTCCCACAGGTCCCAGTAGCCCCATGCCCGCAGTTCGTCGGCCGTGTTGCGCCAGTACTGCTGGACGTGCCGGGCCTCGTACGCCGTCAACGGCAACCCCATCGACGCCGCCTGGACCAGCACCATCGCCATGTCGCGGTTCCAACGGGCATCCTTCGTCCCGGGCTCGTCGGCGGCGGGATGCATGTAGCGATCGATCCGCTCGGCCAGCCCCACCAGCGCGTACCAGGCGTCGCGGTACTGCCGGGCAACCAGCGACGTACCCACCCCCGCCATGTGGTAGTCCCAGATGATCGGGATGTTGTAGTAGTGCGTGATCGACGCGAACCCATCATAGATGCTGCCGGTGCAGGTGCCGCACTCGTTGGTCCGCCGCTCGCCGTACGCGATCATGTCCGCCGACAGCCGCGCGCAGCACTCGTTCGTCGGATCAATGTCCACGTAGCACGAGTAGCTGCCCAGGTCCTGGTCGTCGCAGGGAACCCGGTACGCCACGCCGTCGGCGCCCTTGGTCCGAATGAAGTACTCGTTGTCCACGATGTCCTTGTGGAACGCCTGCATCGTCTGCCAGGTTTCCAGGCACGCGTCGCGGACCCATGCGTCCGGAGCGTCCTCGACCACGTAGGGCAGGAACGTCGAGGTCCGCGAGATCGCGCGCACGTCGTCCTTGGAACGCATGTTTGTGATCCAGATCGAGCCCCAGGTCGGATTGTTCGGCCAGGCGAATGTGTGTGCGTTCCAGCCGTGTTCCTCGTGGTACATCGTGCTGAACTTGTGCGCCTTTCTGCGACCGTCATCCTTCCAGAAGTCGGCATCCATTGTGAATTCATGATCCATCGGGAAGATCGCACGAGCCATCAGGTACGGGGCCGGGTCGTCATCGCCCCAAACGAATCCCTTGACCACGGCGGTCAGGCCCTTGCAGTACTGCTCTGTCAGGCGGGCCATCTCCCAGTCGCCGGTCAGCAGGTAGCCGTTCATCACCGAGGACAGGATGATCGAGCCGGGAATCCACATGTTGTGCTCGCCGCCCCGGTGATCGAACGTCACCAGGTCGCCCTCCTTCACGGCGCGGATGTCGTTGTGCCAGGCCAGGTAGTCGGCGGTGCCGGTCGTGTGATCGACCCCGGTGCTGGTTCGCAGCAGCCACCGGAAGTAGCCGATCTCCTTGTAGGCTGCCGCAATCGCCTTCGTGAACTCCGTGACGTCCTGCTCCGGGATCGGCACGCCCCGCGCCGGCCGAGTGAACTCGAAAGGCAGGCTCCGGGGCGGATACTCCTGGACGATGTCATCGAAGTCCGGTTCGCTGTCGGCGCCCCCCTCGTCGGTCGAACCGGAATCCTCGGTACCGGCCTCCTGGGGCAAGTCCTCCGCGACCTCCGGACGCCCCGGATCGGTGGGCTCGATGTCCAAGGACACCGCGTCCTCCACGGCATCCGGACCCGCGACATCTTCGATCACGTCGGGCGCCCCACCGGGATCGACCGCGCCCCCAGGATCGAGCGTCGTTCCCGGATCGGTCCCGCCGGCGGAGGAGTCGCAGGCCAGGGCGAAGACGGCCAAGGAGGTAAGCATACGGATCACTCGAGCTCGGCGCATGAATACCTCCTGACGGCAAACGCGTCCCACGCTCGCGCAGGATTCTACCGATTTGTCGGGCTTTCGGGTACCGGAAACAGGGGGGAAAGCCGCGCCGGGGTCGGTCCCCAAGGGATCCGACCCCAGCGGGCTCCAGCGACTACAGGCCGTGGGCCATGTTGACGTCCGCCGAGCGGCCGGCGCCGTGACACAGCGAGCAGGTCTCGAAGTAGGTACCCGGGACCGCGTCGCGGGTCACGTCCAGGAATGCGCCGTTCTGTGCCATGTGGGCGGCGGCCAGCGGCGTGTCGTGGCAGGCCGCGCAGGCGGCGGCGTACGGCGTCTGGACGATGTCCTTGGCGTTCGGAACCGAGCTCCGCGCCGTGGCCACGTCGGCCGGCACGGTGATCGCGCCGTTGTCCGTGATGAACACGGTCGCCAGCGTGCGCTCGGGAACGCTCGCGAAGGTGCCGGGCTTGTGGCACATCAGGCAATTGTTCGTCGCGGTCGGGTAGGTGATGTGGCTGAAGTCATAGTAGAAGACACCGCTGGTCCCGCGGTCGCGAACTTCCTGGAACGGCGTCGTCCTGACGTGCGCCGCGTGGATCGCGTGGATCATCTCCTTCATGTTGTTCGTGTACTCGGGATAGGTCAGAGGGTCGTCGCCGTCGTAGCCCGCCGCCGTCAGCGCATCCTTCGTGTCCTGGGTCACGTTCGCAATCAACGAACCGCGACCGCTGGTGGACAGGTTCGGCACGTGGCACATGACGCACACGCCGACCTCGTACACGCGGTTGCCGCCGTGGCCCTCGAACCACTCGTGGCAGTTCGCGCACTTGGCGCTATCGACGACCTCGCGGCGCGCCTCGTCACCGGTGACCGGAGCGTACGCAGCCACGGTATGGCGCGCCAGATTGCCCCCCGTCAGGCCCGTCTGGGTATAGTAGCCCTGCAGACCCACGGCCCGCAGCGTCGCACCCGCCGGGAACGAGTTCGCGAGGTTGATCTTCGCGACGTAGTAGCCGTCGGTGCCCGCAACGATCGAGCCCGCGGACCCGCCGCGCAGGTTGGCCAGGGACACGGACCGGGGCTGCGCGGCCGAGCGGCCGAGGTTGTTGTAGTCGGCCGGCTCGTCGATGCCATCCTGCGGCAACGCGTAGGGCAGCAGGAACGACGGACCGCCGGTCAGGTCGGCGGGCTGCGTCGTCAGATCCATCGCGACGCCGGCGCGCAGGATCTTGAAGGTCACGTCCGTGGTGCCGTCGCCGTTCACGACCGCCGACTTCACCTCGTAGATGAAGTTGGAGGCACCGGTAACCACGCCCGTGGCGTTCGGGCTGTTGTTCTCGCTGACATGCATCTTCGCGGCGCTGCGGGCGGCGCTCGGGCCGTGGCAGGTCGCGCACTGCGCGTCCGTCATGCCATCGATGTGGGTCGTGTACGCCGCACCCTCGTGGCAGCCCTTGCACGCTTCGATCGTCGGCACATTGTTCCAGTTTTCGCCCTGGGCCGAGGCCGCAGCGCTATGGCACTTGTTGCAGTTGTTCAGGCCCTGCGGATAGGTCACGTGCGAGTAGTCGTACGTCTGGCCCGAGTGGGACGACTTCACCATGTAGGCCGGGGCGCCGTTCGCCTCGCGCAGGTGCGCGGCGTGGATGGCATGGGTCATGTAGGCCATGTCGATGCTGACGCCGTTCGGATCGACCACGTCCTTGCTGTGACACACCACGCAGTACCCAACCTCGGTGCGGCTGCCATGCAGGGTCAGCTTGCCGTGGCAGTCGTTGCACGCCGCGGTCGTCGCGACGTCGCGAGTCACCGTGACCGCGCCGCCCGCGGGGATGAAGTCCTGGACGAAGTTCAGCGCAGGCAGCGCCTTGCCGGCCACCGACCCGCTCATCTGCCCCGTCAGGCGGGTGGTCGCCTGGGGCGCCCAGGCCACCGCCACCGGGGTCGTGACGTTGGTCACGTCCGTGCCGAACGTGTAGGTGTAGATGCCGTTCTTGTGGTCCACCAGGACGCCGTTGCGCTCGGCCGTCGGGCCGCCCGTGGCACTCCGCGTGTAGGCATCCCAGTAGCTGGCGCCGGCCTCGGGCACCACCAGCTTCGCCATCACCCAGCGCACCGCCGAGGAGGGCACGCCCACCGCGCCGCGGCCCGCCGCGTCCTTGATCTGGAAGGTCACGACCGGCTTGCTGTCGATCACGATGCTGTCGATGGTCATGAACAACTGGGCGGGCATCTCGGCAGCCAGGTTCACCAGCTCGGCAGCGGACTGGCCGTCGGCACCATCGAACACGGTGGCCGTTGTGCCGTCATCGCACGAGATGGTCTTGGAGCCGTCGCCGTTGTCCGCGACGGTGCAGGACTTGCCGTCCACGCCGGGCTCGCCGTCCTCGCCGGGCTCGCCGTTCTCGCCGGGCTGACCGTCCTCGCCGTCCTCGCCCTTGGGACCGGTGGGCCCCGTCGGTCCCGTCGGGCCGGTGTCCCCGTCGTAGACCGTCACGGTCGTCCCGTCCTCGCAGGCGATCGTCTTGGTCCCATCCTGGTTGTCCGTCACCGTGCAGGACTTCCCTGCCACACCGGCGACGCCCGCAGGCCCCTCCGGGCCTTCGCAGCCGGCCATTGCCAACGCAAAGGCCATCAGCACCAGAGCCCCAACCACTGCCTTGCCGTTCATGCGGTCCCTCCCAAGGTCGCCCATGCGAGCGAGAATGGTCGAATTCTCGGACAGAACATGTCGGGCTGTCAAAAGAATCTTTGCGGAGTCCGGATCACCGGAATAGAGCCCCCCGGACCCGGTCATGAAAGAAGGCCCGGCTGTCGGCAACCAGCGCTGCGGCGCGGGGATTCGGATCGCCGTGACGCTTGACCTCGTCGCGCAGGTGGCCTCGGATCTGGGTCGCCATCGATAGCGGTCCCAGCCCCCGGGCGTCGGCGGACACCACCGGGGCCCGTTCCATCCGACGGAACACCGAGACCTGGGCATCGACCGCCAGGCCCCGGACCTCGGAGACATCCCGGTCCGCCAGGGACAACCGCGACTCCCGATCAATCAGTTCCGAAAGATCCTGGAAGGCGTTGGCACGCTGGACCCGCATCGCCAGGTCGGTCATCCGGACGTTGAAGCGGGCCCCCAGCAGGTTGCCCGGAACCACCGTCGCCAGGAAGCGGCGCTGCGTCTGGCCATCGACGTCCAGCAGACGCATGGCGCGAGCGCGCCCCCGCCGTCCGGCCCGCGCATCCAGCCGCATCTCCCAGTACAGGTGGGCGGCGAAGCGAGCGCGGTGCGACTCGACCATCTTCAGCGGCACGAAGTAGTGGTGGGACACCACATCCGCGGCCAGGTGGCACAGGCAACCCAGAAAGAAGGCCCGGTGGCGATCCTGGGATGCCTCGGTGAACAACTTGAAGAACCGCGACCAGTTGTGCGAGTGCTTCTCGTAGCTGGCCAGGCTCTTGGCCAGTTCCCGGTCGGGCCCCAGCGTGCCCTGCAGGAAGCACCGGGGGTGGGATGCCGCCAGCGCCCCCATGGCGCCCAGGTCGGCGGCGCGAGCCAGGACATCCAGACCCAACTCGACGTGGGTGATTGGCCCGAAGGCCAGCGCGGGCAACGGCAACAGCACCAGAACGACCAGAACCAGCAGTCCAGCCATGGTCGCCTCGCGATGCGGGGGAATGAGCCGATTGTACCGCAGCGTCCGGAAGACTGGAAGGAACCCCAGGGCCATCGCATCAAGACGGGCCTGGAGTTTGCAGGCCGGCGAGACGGAGTTGGGCGAAAGGAGAGGAGTGCGACCGGATCCGGCGCAGCAGGCTGGTGGGGATAAGCACCCCGGAGGCGCCGGGCCCGGACGCCGGTGGCAGCCCGTTTGGCAGGCGGTTGCGTGGACGCTTTTCAGGAATCCCGAATAGTTCCAGGTGT
>JARKOL010000313.1 GCA_029975745.1 Myxococcota bacterium
TCCCCGGACGTTCCTCGTGCGCGGCCACATCGAGACGAACAGCGATTGGCTGGGCTACCTGGTCAACATCAACGGGCTCGAGATGCTGACCGATCCGGTGGACGGCACGTTCAAGTACCGGGATCCGGACACCGGCGCCACCCTGGAGGGATACGAGATCACGTCCGAGCACGGCATCAACCCGATCTTCGCCGACGCGGTGGACGTGCGCAGCATGAACCCCGGCGACGAGGCCAAGTTGTGGGCGACCTTCCGTGATCACGTCGCCCAGTCGTACTACTACTCGACCAAGTGGTATCCCGTCTCGGATACGAATCCCGACGCCTCGATGGTGTTCGACGGCTTCAAGATGTTCCTGGGCAAGAACGTCTGGGACGACAACGACACCTCGACGCCCAACGACATCGCGACGATCCTGACGCTGTTCGTCCAGCAGATGAACATCGCCAGCCTGATCCAGAATCCGGTCACCAGCGGCAGCGTGCTGCACTGCAAGTACAAGGTGAACCTGAAGAACATTCGCTACGGAAAGATCGCGATCGATCTGGTGCCGATCAACGGCGGCCTGTCGTTCAAGGCGATCATCCCCAACTTCCGGGTGGACATCGACGTTCCGGTCAGCGGCTTCCTGTGCCCGGACTTCAGCGGCAGCGCCAGCGCGACCAGCATCACCATCCAGGCCAACGTGATGCTGTCGATCAACGCCCAGGGCGAACCGGTCGCGACGCTGCTGAATCCGAACGTCACGGTCCAGGGACTGAACGTCCGCCTGGACGGTATCTGGGGCTTCCTGCTGAACTGGATCATCGACTTCTTCGAGGACGACTTCGCCGACATGATCGAGGAGGAGTTCGAGAAGGTCATGGCGGGACAGGTCGCCGACGCCATCGAGGACGCCATCAAGGGGCTGGCGCTGGACCAGACGTTCGAGGTGCCCGGATTCCTGCCGGGAGCGCCCTCGGTCACATTGCGCATCAAGACCAAGTTCTCGACCCTGGACTTCCGTCCGGACGGTGGCGTCATCGGGATGTCCGCGACCATCGTGACGCCGAAGCGCGTGCCCTACAACGTCCTGGGCAGCATCGGACGCGCCAGTTGCCTGGGACCGACCGAACCGACGCTCGCGATGCCCCGGCGTGGCGAGATCGAGATCGGGTTGCATGACGACTTCTTCAACCTGGTGCCCTACGGCCTGTGGTACGGCGGCGGCCTGTCGTTCGATATCGATCCGTCCATGCTGGGCGACGCGGCCCAGGAGCTGGGTTCGTACGGCATCAGCGAGCTGGGGCTGAAGGTCGACTTCCGTCTGCCCCCCATCCTGTCGGCGTGCAATCCGTTGGGCATGCTGATGATGCAGATGGGCGACGTTTCGATTCGCGCCAGCATGAAGATGTTCGGCATTCCGGTCCAGATGCTGCTGTTCGCCAGCCTCAGTTCCGAGGCGCGCATCGTGATCGAGAATACCCCCACCGGCAAGCAGTTGGGCTTGCAGATCGAGCAGCCCATCTGGATCGACGTCGAGATCGCCGAACTGGACGGCGGCCTGGTCGGTGCCGAAGACACGCTGGGCAACCTGATCAAGGAGATGCTGATCCCGATGGTGCTGGCGCAGTTGTCCGGCCGGACCCTGGCCAGTTTCCCCATCCCCGAAATCGACCTGCACGCGATCGCGCCCGAGATTCCCGTGGGCAGCAAGATCGCGATCGACCTCCGCGAGATCCTGCGGATGGTCGGCAACACGGTCGTGTCGGGTGACGTGAGGTAGTCGCGTCGCGGCGGACGGGATGCACGAGCCCCGGCGGGATCCGTCCGGTGCCCTGCATCTCCAGGAATTCCGCCGGGCGCTTCCGGGTGCCCTGATTCCGGTCGGGGCCTTGTGTCGCTGGAGGTTGGCCTTGATGCATCGGATTCTCGGCGTGCTGGCGGTGATGGGGCTGGTGTTCGCGGGTTGCGGCGGCGGTGGCGGCGTCGAGGGCCCTGACACGATCGGCGGCGACACGATTGCCGATGTCGCGGACGTGGGGGGCGATCCGGGCGGCGACCCGGGGGGCAATGGACGCGATCCCGGCCAGGTGGACCCGGATGCGACCCCGCCGGATACCGCGACGCCCGATACGGCGAGTCCCGACGTTCCCGTCGTGGCGTGCGAGATCGGCGTCCCTTGCGACGACGGGGACCCGTGTACGCGGAACGACGTCTGTACCCAGGACCGGGTCTGCCTTGGGACCCCGGTGGACGGCTGCGACGACGGCCTGGACTGTACCCAGGACGCATGCCCGGACGAGGGTGACTGCACGCACACGCTGCTGCCGGGCTGGTGCCTGGTGGAGGACGTCTGCTACCGGGACGGGGCCGTGGATATCGACAATGCCTGTCGCGTCTGCCTGACGGCGGTCTACACGGACCGTTTCGTGAATGACGACCTGCTGCCGTGCGACGACGGCGACGCCTGCACCTCGGGCGACCGCTGTCTGGACGGCGCCTGCGTTGGGGGCGGGCCCGCGTGCGACGACGGCAACGCGTGTACGGCCAACCTCTGCCAGGATGGCGTGTGCGACCACCCGCCGCTGGACGGGACGCCCTGCAGCGACCAGGACGCCTGCACGGTGGACGACGTCTGCGTCCAGGGGACCTGCACCGGGACGCCGCGCTCGTGCGACGACGGCAACGCGTGTACGGACGACGCCTGCGACCCGGCTACGGGCTGCACCTATGTGTTCAACAGCGCTCCGTGCGATGACGGCAACACGTGTACGGTCGGCGACACGTGCTTCCGTGGGGCGTGCGTTCCCGGCGAGGGGCGCTTCGATTGCGACGACGACAATCCGTGTACCGATGATTTCTGCGTTCCCGGCGAGGGATGCGTCCACGTCGCGAACACGGTCGAGTGCAGCGACGGCGACCCCTGCACCCTGGGGGATCGCTGCAAGCGCGGCGAGTGCGTCCCGGGCGATGGCCTGATGGAGTGCGATGACGGCGATGTGTGTACCGACGACCTCTGCACCCCGTTCGTCGGCTGCCAGTTCCCCTTCAACAGCGCGCCGTGCGACGACGGCGAGTTCTGCACCGTGGGTGATTTCTGCGACCAGGGCGCGTGCGTCGGGGGGCCCGGTGTGGCCAATTGCGACGACGGCAATCCCTGCACGGACGATGCATGCACGCCCGGCGAGGGCTGCACCCACACGTTCAACACGGCCCCCTGCGACGACGGCAACGCCTGCACGGGCAGTGACACCTGCCAACTGGGCAAGTGCGCGGGGATTGATCAGTCGGCGTTGTGCGAGGACGGCCTGGTCTGCACGATCGACTCGTGCAGCCCCGCGACGGGCTGCACCCGCCGTATCGACAACCGGCCGGAGTGTCGGCCCCAGGTCGTGATCACCTATCCGCCGCGGGGTGCGACGCTGGACGGCGATCGTAACGTCCTGGTCACGGGCCATGTCGAGTACGGCCTGGATGGCGATCAGCGGTTCCCGCAGGTGCTGCGCATCAACGGGACGCCCGTGCTGCCGATGCCGCCGATGCCCGGAAATCCGCCGGTCTGGGCGTTCACGTTCCCGATCACGTCGGCCCAGGGGATGAACCCGATCGTGGTGGACGTGGATGACAGCCTGGGCCAGAAGGATCACGTGGTCCAGACGTACTACTACTCGACCCAGTGGTATCCCGTGGCATTCGACCGTCCCGAGACGTCGATGATTCCCGACGGCCTGGTGTTGTTCCTGGGACCCGAGGTCTGGGACGACAACGACACGTCGGACGTCGATGACATCGCCACCATCATGACGATGTATCTGGCGGGGATGGACCTGGGCGCGATGATCACGAACCCCGTGGATTCGGGCAGCTACCTGGGGTGCAGCTATCACGTCAATGTGACGAACATTCAGTACGGTGCGCCGACCGTCGATCTGACGCCGGTCCATGGCGGCCTGAAGATGAACGCCAGGATCCCGAAC
Organism: Myxococcota bacterium; assembly: GCA_029975745.1. Taxonomy (GTDB): domain Bacteria; phylum Myxococcota_A; class UBA9042; order DTJE01; family DTJE01; genus DUVQ01. The sequence goes on from JARKOL010000313.1 coordinate 3,960, forward strand.
TTCCGCGCGAACATCGCCGTGGTCACGCCTGCCACGCTGTGCCCGGACTTCAGCGGCACGGTGACGGCGACCTCGATCACCATCGACACGACGCTGCTGATTTCGCTGGACCCCGTCACCGGCGAACCGAAGGTCACCCCGACGGGCAGCAAGGTCACAATCAACGGTCTGAACGTCAACCTGTCGGGCGTTTGGGGATTCCTGCTGAACTGGCTGATCAACTTCTTCGAGGGGACGTTCGCCGGGATGATCGAGGACGCGTTCGTCGATCAGATCAACGAGATCGCCCCCGCCCTCGAGGACGCGCTGGCCGGTCTGGCGTTGAATCAGGACTTCGAGATTCCCGCGTTCATCGGCGATGGACCGCCGACCACGCTGAGTCTGCGCACCCGCCTGTCCCGTCTGGACTTCACGCCGGCGGGCGGCACCGTCGGCATGGCCGCGACCATCGTCACGCCCAAGGGCACCTTGCACAATCCGCTGGGGTCGATCGGGCGGGCCGCGTGCCTGTCCGGGGTTCCGGAAGCGATGCCGGGATTCCCGGTCGGCAGCCCGACTCCGACGCCTCCCGCGCTGGAACTGGGGTTGATGGACGACCTGGTGAACCTGATTCCCTACGCGCTGTACTGGTCCGGGGCGCTGACCCTGCCGATTCCCCAGGAGATGCTGGGCGAAGACCTGGGGTCCTACGGAATCACCGAGATGGCATTGAACCTGGACATGCTGCTGCCGCCGATCCTGTCCGGATGCAACGACGATGGGGCTCTGACCATCCAGGTGGGCGACATCGGGGTCCAGGCGAACATGAAGCTGTTCGGCGTGCCCGTGCAGATGCAGATGTACGCCTCGTTCGAGGCGGACGCCGAGATCCTGGTGGTCGATGGCGAGGCGGGCAAGGAACTGTCGATCGCGGTGCGCGAACCGACGTTCGTCGATATCGAGATTGCCAGCCTGTCGGGCGGCCTGGTGGGTGCCGAGGACGTCCTGGGCTCGCTGATCCGGGACACGCTGATGCCCGAACTGCTTGGGGCGCTGACGGGCGACTCGCTGGGGTCGTTCCCGATTCCCGAGTTCGACCTGTCGGGGCTGATGGAAGGACTACCGCCGGGGACCAGCATCTCGATCGAGATTCGCGAGGTGTTGCGTCGGGCGGCCTACACCGTGCTGTCGGGCAACGTGAACTAGCGATGCGTGGACGGCCGTGGCAGGCCGCAGGGGAGGATTGCCGATGCGATCGATGTGGCGCTTGATTCCGGTCCTGGTGGTGCCGTTCGTGTTCGCCGCGTGCGAGGGCAGCGGATCGGATCCGGTCAACGACCAGGGCACCAGCGATACGGTGGGCCAGGACGTCGTGGACCCCGGGGACCCGGGGGGCGGGGACCTGCCCGGGGACCGGCTGGATACCGGGGTCGAGGATCCGGGCGTCCCGCAGGATCCGGGTCAGGATCCGGGGCAGGGCGGGGATCCCGGGACGGACGGCGAGCAGCTTGACGCCCAGGACGACGTGCCCGTGGTGCCGCCCTGCCTGCGCGAGGGCGACCCGTGCGAGGACGGCAATCCGTGTACGTACGGCGAGACGTGCGACGCGGAACTGTACTGCGTCGGGGGAACGCTGTACTCGTGCCAGGACGATGGTCGGCCGTGTACCGACGACCTGTGCGACGGCAAGGGCAACTGCGCCCACGTACTGCAGGACGGCAAGTGCCTGATCAACGGCGTCTGCCACGACACGGGCGCGGTCAGCCCGGACGACGTGTGCAAGGTGTGCCTCCCGTCCAAGGCCAAGGCAGCGTGGAGCCGCGCCGATGACGGCAATCCCTGCGACGCGACCGGCGTGCTGGAGACCTGCGAGGAGGCCCCGTCCGCGACGTGCCGGGCCGGCGTGTGCGTGCCCGACCTGGTGGTGGACAAGTCCTGTGACGACGAAAACCCGTGTACCCAGGATTCGTGCGATCCCGAGCTGGGATGCCTTCATCAGGGCGTGACCGGCCCGGCATGCATCCTGGGCGATCGGTGCAAGGTGGGGCTGTGCAACCAGGGCGTCTGCGTGATTCCGCCGGACGCATCCTGCGACGACGGCAATCCGTGTACCCAGGACGTGTGCGATCCGGCGATCGGCTGCCTGTGGACCCCGCTGAACGACATCGCGTGCGATGACGGCAACGAATGCACGGTGCTCGAGACCTGCTTCCAGGGCGAGTGCCGGTCCAGCGCCCGCAACTGTGACGACGGCAACGTCTGCACCATCGACGCCTGCGATCCGGTGCTGGGCTGCTATCCCACGATCATCGAAAGTCCCTGCTGCGCCAACGGCATCTCGAAGTGCGACGACGACAACGTCTGCACGAACGACGATTGCGACGAGACGGGCGAGAACTGCATCTACTCGTTCAACACCGCGGCCTGTGACGACCGGGATCCCTGCACCGTGAACGACACGTGCGACCAGGGCGAGTGCATCGGCGTCCAGAAGAACTGCTCGGACGGCAACGCCTGCACTCGCGACTGGTGCGACAAGGGCAAGTGCATGCACGAGGCGCTGACCGGGACGCCCTGCGACGACGGGCTGGAATGCTCGACCGGCGACACCTGCCAGGCCGGTGTCTGCGTGCCCCAGGACATCACGGGGTGCCTGTGCCAGCCGACCTTCTCGCCGGCTATCAGCAAGCTGGTCACGATGAAGATCGAGACGAACGGCCAGACCGGCAACGCGCTGAACCTGGATGAACTGCCCGGCTGCGCGCCGGCGGACAATTGCTGCTGTGGACTGGACAACGCGATGGGGCCCCTGGCGGGCATTCCCGCCGCCGCCGACGGCATCAAGAAGGCGATGGAGGAGGGCAAGATCATCCTGATGTTCGAGCATCGGAGTCTGCGCACCGACGGTCAGCCCTACACCCTGGCGTTCTACGCGGGCAAGCTGGATCCGGCCAATGCGTCGTGCAACTTCCTGACCCAGACGTGCAACTACATCGTCGATCGGTCGATCTTTGATGAGGAATGCAACCCCTTGGTCTTCCTGGATAACGCGAAGATCAGCAGCGGCAAGCTGACCGCGGGCGGCAAGGGCTACACGTTCCCGTTCGACCTGCCGTTGATGGAGGGGATCAATCTGCACGTCGATCTGTACATGGCTCGGGTCGAGGCCCAGGTCACGGTGTCCGGTGGTAGGGTCACCGCGATGTCGGGCATCCTGGGCGGCGCCATCCCGAAGCAGCAGATCATCGACGCGGTCAGCGCGATTCCGGATAACGAGTGGCCGTCGGACATCCCCATCGACAAGGCGACGGTGCTGATGTTCCTGGATGTCCTGGTGGTCGCGGACATCGACGGCGACGGCGACGGGCAGCCGGAGTCCGCCTCCATCGGCATCAAGTTCACGGCGATCGCCGGCAACATCACCGGCGTGTACTAGACCGGCGTCGGTCCCTCACTGGGCAGTCGTCGTCGCGCCGGGCTGTCGGGCCGTTCGCTTGCGCGAGGTGTCGAATGTCCAGGACTCGTCTTGTCATCGCAACCCTGCTGTTGGCGACGGCGCTGCCGGCCGCCGCCGAGGCTCGCGCCTACATCCGGAAGAGCGGCTCGATCGTGGCCGAAATCGACGGGGACCACCTGCGCGAGCGGGGGTCGATCGTCGCGACATTCGATGGGCGGTATGTCCGCCAGCGGGGGTCGATCCTCGCCGAGTTCGACGGCCGGTACATCCGTCAGCGCGGCTCGATCGTGGCCGAGATCGACGGGCGGTACATCCGGAAGTCCGGGTCGATCGCCTGGGAGATCGAGTCGAACGGCAACGTGCGGCGGTCGGGGTCGATCCGGTACACGGTGGACGGCTACACGGATTCGGATCGAATGAAGCGCAAGGTGGCGGCCTACCTGCTGTTCTTCGCGGAATGAATCCCTAGAAATCGCATCCTCGATCCAGGAACCGGGCCCGCGCCCACAGGACCTTTTCCACGTAGTCCGTGTTGGCGGGCAGTTCCCGGGTGCGCTGGGCGCGGTTGGGCATGGCGTGGCCCGCGTTGTAGCCCGACAACCCCAGGATCAGGTCGCCGCGGTAGTACTCGACGAACCCCTTCAGGACACGGGCGCCGCACAGCACGTTTTCGTAGGGGTCGGACAGATCGCCGCACTTCTTGGCACGGGCCGTCGAGGGCATGACCTGGGCCAGTCCCTGGGCGCCGACCCTGGACGTGACGTCGTTGCGAAAGTTGCTTTCGGTGCGCAGGATGCCGACCAGCATGGCGGGCTCGACCTGGGTCTCGCGCGATACGCGCTGGATCAGGTCCAGCAACGAGGCGCAGCGCTGCGAGGAGGCCGAGGTCCCGACGGCCGGGCGGGAAGGTGCTGCCTGCGCCTGCGGCTTCGGGGCAACGCGAGCGGGCTCGGGGGCCTTCCGGGTGGTGGCCTTGGTGCCGGCGCAACCCGCCAGCCCGAAAGCCATCAAGGGTGCGGCCAGAAGCACCAGGCAGGACCGGCGCCGCAACATCAGGAATCCCGGGCCTTGCCGCCTCATTCCCGGCACCATCCGACGGAAGGGAAACACCGCGCGACGGCGCGTGTTTGCGCCCCGCAAGTTCCAATCGTAGGATAGCGGCCGTCCGGGTGCCAAGAAGGCGTCCGATCGCCGGGAGATGTGCGTCATGCGATGGCCCGTGGTTCGTCTGTTGAAGGGGAGGGCGCGTCCCTTCTGGCATGGCTGTCCCGTGGTGTTTTCGGGGGCCGTTGCCGCGGTCGATGGGCCGGCTGGGGCGGGCGACTGGGTCGAGGTGCGTGACGACGGGGATCGCCCTATTGGGCAAGGGTTCTACAACCCGGACTCGACCTATCGGGTACGCATCCTGCGGCTGGCGCGCGAGGCGGCCGTGCCGGACGAGCCGGAGGGCTGCGTGGCGTTTCGCGTGGCCCAGGCAACGAAGCTGCGGCGCGCGCTGGACCTGCCCGGTGCGGGGACCGATTGCCTGCGCCTGGTCAACAGCGAGGGCGATCGGCTGTCGGGCGTGACGGTGGACGTCCTGAGGGATGTCGTCGTCATCCAGGCGTCGGCCCGGTGGGCCGTTTCGCGCCGGTCCGCGGTCGAGGCGGCCGTTCTTGCCTCGTTGGGGCATGACGTCCGGGTGCTGCATCGGGCCGCCGCCGTGCTGCGGGAGGAGGGCCTGAAGGCCGGCGATCTGAAACCAGGGGCCGGTGAACCCGTCGGGCCCCTCACGGTCCGCGAGAACGGCCTGACGTACGTCGTGGATCCCTCCCAGGGCCAGAAGACGGGCTTCTACGCGGACCAGCGCGAGAATCGCGCCCTGGTGCGAACGCTGGCCCGCGGGCGCCGGGTGCTGGACCTGTTCTGCTACTCCGGAGGGTTCTCGCTGAACGCGGCCGCCGGAGGCGCGACCGAGGTTCTTGGCGTGGACAGTTCGGCGCCGGCGATCGCCCTGGCCCAGCAGAATGCGGTGGCGAACGCCTTCGAGGGCGTGGTTCGCTTCCAGGCGTCGGATGTCTCGGCCGTGCTGGGGCAGGATGCGGCGTGGGACCTCGTCGTCTGCGATCCTCCCAAGCTGGCGGCGCGACGGGCCGATCTGGATGCCGCCTTCCAGCGGTATCTGGCCCTGAATCGCGCGGCGGTGATGGCGACGGCGCCCGGGGGGATCCTGGTGACGTGTTCCTGTTCGGCGGCGGTGCATCGGGATCCGTTCCTGGAAATGCTGCGCGAGGCCGCCGCGCAGGCGGGCCGTCGGCTGTCGGTGACGCACGTTCGCGGTGCGGCTCCGGATCATCCCATCGACCCGGCCTGGCCCGAAGGCGAATACCTGAAGTGCGTGGTGGCCTCGGTGGAGTAGGGGGCCGGATGGTCGACCTGGCCACGCCACGCCTGCCCCATCCCCTCATCATCGGGGCCTGGTCGCGCAAGGCTGGGGTACCGGGCATGCCGGCCTGGACTGTTGGGGCTTGACCCAGCTCTTCCGCCGCCGGCTTGACGGCGGTGACCCGCCCGCTGCGCCCCACGGCGTCCGCCGGGAGTCGTGCTCGCTGGGCGCGCTCGTGACTGCAAAGCGACCTGGGCATCACGCGGATGTCCAGAGGTGTCCCGGGAATCCGGCAGCAGGCGGACCTGCGCGCGCCCGGCCGCTGCGCTCGACCCGGCGGCCCGCCTGGTGTGGGGCGCAGCTGCACCGTGCCAGTCCAGGGGCCGCACGATTCGTGGGGCCGCTGCGCCGGGCTCGTTCAGGGATCGGCGTCGTCCGCGCGGGTCCGTCCGCATCGTAGCCGCCTTCGACCGCGAACAGAGTACGGGGCCTCGACCGGCTCCGCAAGGCGAACACCGTGCGATCCCAGGGCCATCGCATCAAAACGGGCCTGGAGTTTGCAGGCCGGCGGGACGGAGTTGGGCGAAGGGAGAGGAGTGCGACCGGATCCGGCGCAGCAGGCTGGTGGGGATAAGCACCCCGGAGGCGCCGGGCCCGGACGCCGGTGGCAGCCCGTTTGGCAGGCGGTTGCGTGGACGCTTTTCAGGAATCCCGAATAGTTCCAGGTGT
>JARKOL010000315.1 GCA_029975745.1 Myxococcota bacterium
CGCAGATCGCCGCCGTGGCGGGGCAGGACGGACCGGCCCTGGCCGCGCGGCTGGGCGTGGATGCCGCCGGGAACTTCCACGGCCTGTCGATTCCCACGCTGCGCGCCCCGAAATCCCCCGATGTCGCGGCCGACCAGGACACCGGGTCGGACCTGCCGCGTCGCTGGCGCCCTGCCCTGCTGGCCGAACGCACGCGACGGCCGCCGCCCACCCGGGATCGCAAAGTCGTGGCCGCGTGGAACGGCTTGATGATCGGCGCGCTGGCCAGGACATCGACGCTGCTTCAGACCCCCGCGTACCGCGAGGCGGCCGAGCGGGCCGCGGACCGCCTGTGGGCCTTGCATGCCCGCCCCTCCGGCGGTCTGTGGCGCGCGTCCAATGACGGGTTCCCAACCGAGCCCGCCTGCCTGGACGACCTGGCCGAGGTCGCCCTGGGCTTCCTGGACCTGTGGGAGGCCACGTTCGCGCCCCGGCACCTGGAACGCGCCGTGACGCTGATCGAATTCGCGAACACGCATCACGCCCGCGAGAACGGCGGCTGGTTCATGACGGCGGAGGATCGCGAGACGCCCCTGGGCCGGCGACTCGACGCCGAGGATCTGGCAACCCGGGGCGGCTACGCCGGCATGTGCCGTGCCTTGCTGCGGCTGGGCGCGCTTCAGGGAAACCCGCGGGCCGTTTCCCGCGCCGACGGGGCGGTCCGTGCGTTGGGCCCCTCGGCGATGCGCCACCCCGTTGCGATGTCGGCCCTGCTGGCGGTCGCCGGCGACCTGGTCGGGCCGCTGCTGGACATCGTCGTGGCCGGCGAGCAGGCGGATCCAGGGACGACGGCCCTGCTGGACGTGGCGCGTCGTCACATGCCGCGCAGCGCCGTGCTGTCCCGCGTGCCGGCCTCGGGGCCGGACGACACGCTGGCCGCGTTGCTGCCCGCGACGCGGGGCAAGACCGCCCGGGATGGCCAGCCTGCCGCCTACGTCTGTCGCATGGGCGCCTGCGCGGCCCCGGTCACCACCCCCCGGGATCTGGAGGCGCTGCTGACGGCAACGACGGTTCCCCCAGACGGGCAATCGCAGGATTTCGGCTAGGGAATCATCACATCGACGGCCCGGCCCAAGGCCGCGGAGGCATACAGCGCGTCCAGCGCCGCCATGTTGGCCACGGCGTCCTCGACGCCCCACCGGGGCACGTGCCGCGTGACGACGGCCCGAGCGAACTCCAGCACCTCGCCCCGGTACGGGTCGTCCCCGGGGCAGGCGACGACGCGCGGGGCCCCCTCGATCTCGCGATGCAGCACGAAGGACGACGCGTCGTCCCCCGGGAACCAGGGCCGATCCACGACGATCGTCCCGGCAGTGCCCGACACCTGGAAGCGGTGCCGCTCGAACGCCTCGATACTGCACTCGATCGTCGCGACGACGCCGCCGGGAAACTCCAGCATCCCCGACATCGAGTCGTCCACCGCCGTCCGGCGCTCGAACGCGAACGCACGCACCGGCTCGGCCCCCAGCACCATGCGCGCCGCGTGAACCGGATAGCAGCCCACGTCCATCAACGCCCCGCCCCCCAGTTCGGGTGACGCCGAGATGGACGCCGGATCATCCAGGCGAAACGTGAAGCTGCCATGCACCGAGATCGGCTCGCCCACCATCCCGCCCTGGACCGCCTGAACCACCGCGTCCCACAGCGGGTGATACCGGTACATGAACGCCTCGATCACCGGCAGCCCGGTCGCCCGCGCCACGTCCGCGACCGCTCGCGCCTCGGCCGCCGATCCGGCGAAGGGCTTTTCGCACAGCACGGGCAACCCCGCCTGCAGGGCACGGATGGTCCACTCGGCGTGCAGCCGGTTCGGCAGCGGGTTGTAGATGACGTCGATCTCGCCCGATCGCAGCAGCGCCTCGTAGGATCCGAACGACAACGGCACGCCCCGGGCCCCGGCCCACGAACGCGCCCGCGCTCCATCCCGGGACGCCACGGCACGAACGCTGCCGCATCGGGCCTTCGACACCGCCGCCATGACGCGGTCGGCGATGTCCGCGGTCCCCAGGATGCCCCACCGCAAGTCCGACAGGTTCGCCAGTTGCCGTTTCACCGGGTTCCCCCTTGACGATCCGTTCTGTTGTAGCCTGGGCGGTGCCCGTCGGCAAGTCCCGGCGACGTCCTAGCCCGTCCGGGCCGGCAACTTGACGTGCCCGAACGGCCGATCTAGGTTGCGGTGTTCGGGAGGACTCCATGCACGACCTGGGCGGATTCGCGCTGCTGCTGATCGGCCTGCTTCTGGGCGCGGTCCTGCTGTTCCAGTTCGTGCTGCCGCTGCTGATGACCTGGGCCCTGGGCACCCTGACCTACCTGGCGGCCGCGTTCTTCCTGGTCCGGTCGGGGCGCGTGCATCCCAGCCACCTGGATTCGTACCTGAAGCCCGGCCTCCCCTGGGCGTTCCTGGCCATCGCGCTGGGCCTTCCCTCGCTGCACGGCCTGTACCTGTTCGCGACCGAGCCCGGCGACCTGTGGCCTTGGATCGTCGGCATCAACGCAATCCTGCCCGTCACGATGACCGCGCGCCTGCTGATTCGCCACATGCGCCAGAAGCGTCGCTACCTCCGCGAGGGCCACGATATCGAGGATCTGATGGACCGCGTCCGGGCGCGCATCGCGACCCTGGAAGTCCGCTCGGACCTGCTGGCCCTGGCGGGTTCGCTGCACCACGAACCCGAAGCCTGGGAACTGCTGGCAGGCCTTCCCGAGGACAGCCTTGACGTGCGCCGCGCCGAATTCGCCGAGGCCGAGGCACGGCTGGGCGCCCTCCGCGAAACGCTTGTCGCGATCCTGGGTCTGCTGGAGCAGGCATTCGCGGAAGTGCGTTCCGGAACGCCGACACCGCCCCCGACGCTGACCGAAGCGAGAACGCGACTGGATGAAGTGCAGGCGGCATTCGACCGCGGCATCGCCCAGACCCAGGCACTGGTGACCGAGGTGCTCCCGGGGACGCTGGGACCCGTCGGCTAGGGAGCCGAACCCGCGGAATGGCCGGGCCTACGGTGACGGACTCGCGGCGACACGACGCTCGGCCTCGACCTCGGCGATGATCGGCACCTTGATCACCTGGCCGACATACGGCAGCCGCAGCCGGAGTTCCGGATTGGCCCGCATCACCGGATCGATGCGGGTGGGATAGCGCTTGACGATATCCTGCAGCGTCTCGTCCTTCGCGACCACGTGCGTCTCGGTTCGCAGCACCGTCTCGCCACGCTCGCGAGCCGCCGCCCGCTGACGGTGGTACAGGTCCCGCTTCGCCGAAAAGCGCTCGAACTGGTCCCGGGTCATTCGCATCAGGAACACGGCGTCCTCGCGGAAGCCCGTGCGTCCCAGGTCGGGATTCGGCGCCAGCAACTCCCGGTCCGACAGGCCGGACCACAGCCGGAACAGCGCCAGCGTGTCGTCCTTGTGCAGCGTGATCTGGGCGTGGATGAATTCCTGGGCGCCACCGAACTCCAGAAGGTCCGGATTGACCTTCTGGCCCTTCCCCGCCTCCTTGACGGTCACCGGGAACCACTGCCCGAACACCTTGGAGTCCTGGCCGAACAGGCCCTTGAAGTCCTCGATGTCCCGGGGCGACCGGGCACACCCAGCCCACACCAGGCACGTGATGCAGAACAGCAATGGCAGCGTGGCTCGTTTCCACATGGCGAGGGCGATTCTAGACTTGAAAAGGCCGGGACGCAAAGTTCACGTCATCCGGCCGCGACTCCCGAATTCCCGCAAGGATCTTCGGAACCAAGGCGCCTGACCCGTTGCCAGAACCCCCTGCGGGCGCTATATTACGGTGACGCTGGCAGGGTTTCAATGGAACTCCAGGGCATCCAATCGGCAACACCTCTGGCCGAACTCGTCAGGCAGAAGCAGGTTGCCCTCGAGTCCCAGGACGCCTATGCGTTGCTGGGCGTCCTTCCGGATGCCGACGCCGGTGCCATCCGCGCCGGCTACTTCGCGCTGGCCAAGCTGCTTCACCCCGACGTCGTGGCGCGGCAGGCCGACGTCCCCCTGCAGCAGGCGGCCGCCCAGGTATTCAAGGCGGTGTCCGACGTTTACGGCATGCTCAGCGACCGGCGTCGGCGCGCGGAGTACGACCGGCAACGCATGGATGGTAGGCCGCCTCCCGATGCCAAGGAACGCGTCCAGCGCGACGCGAAGTCCGAGGCGCGCATCTATGCCCACAAGGGTTCGCTGCTGCTCCAGCGGCGCGCCTACGCCGAGGCGGATGCCTGCTTCCGACGGGCGGCCGAACTGGACGCGACCCAGGCACAGTACATGTCGAACCTCGGCCTGGCCCTGATGAGCAACGATAGCCTTCCCGAGGGCCCCCGCATGGAGGAGGCCCGCCTGTGGTTCGAAAAGGCGGTCGCGGTATCCAAGCGCGAGGATCCCGAGGTTCTGTTCGCGATGTCCCAGTACTTCAAGGCCAAGGGCGAGACCAACGCCCAGCGGCGTCTGCTCTCCGAAACCCTGCGCCTGAACAACCGCCACGTCGATGCACTGCGCGAGGTGCGGTTGCTGGCCATGCGATCCCGCCCCCAGAGCGATCTGTTCTCGGGAATCCGCAAGCTGTTCGACAGCCTGGGCAGCGGCGGCAAGAAGCGCCGCTAGGCCTGCATCCGACGGGTCGTTCGCCCCCGGGGCAAGGGCCGAGTCACGACGATGACGATGTGCTTGTGGAATCAGGTGGGGACGTGAACTCCCGAACCGACCCGCCGCAGCAGAAGCAGAATGGATGGACGCAGCCTAGAGCGAGCACCCGTACGTCTCGCCGGCCACGCCCGCGGCGCCCGAACGCCCGGCCGAGTAGCCGCCCTGGCCGGGCTGGCCCAGCTGGAAGCTGACCTGGTTGCGGACGACCGTCGCGCCCGAACACAGGATGCCGATCGACGGGCCGCCGCCGCCGCCGCCGCCGTGGCCGCC